>CAMATI010000006.1 GCA_945861095.1 Asaia bogorensis
ATGGGTCGGCCGTGACGCCACCTCCGGGCCGATATGAAGCCAGTCAGGACGTGATCGGGGCGCCGCCGGCGGTCTGATGACCGCGCCGGCGCAGCCGAACAGCCGTCGTTATTGATCGAAAATCCCGAGTCCGACAGGCTGCTAGGGGAGAACCCGCCCATGCCTCGCCGCCTGATCGATATTTCCGTTCCGTTGAAGGCCGGGATCAAGAGCGATCCGCCGCATTCGCTGCCCAAGATTGAGTATCTGGATCATCACCAGACCGCGCCCGCCATGGCCGAATACATGGGCGTCCGGGTGGACCAACTGCCGGACGGCGAATATGCGGCGGTGGAGCGGGTGCAGATCAGCACCCATAACGGCACCCATCTGGACGCGCCTTACCATTATTTCTCCACCATGAACCACGCTCTGAAACCGGGCGGGGAGCCGTCGTGGCGGATCGACGAGGTGCCGCTGGAATGGTGCTACCAACCTGGCGTGAAGCTGGATTTCCGGCATCTGCCGGATGGCTACGTGGCGACACCTGGCGATGTGGAAGCGGAATTGAAGCGCATCGGCCATACCTTGCGGCCACTGGAGATCGTGGTGGTGAACACCGCCGCCGGCGCCCGGTATGGGGAGGACGACTATGTCGACCGCGGCTGCGGCATGGGCAAGGCCGCGACGATGTGGATGCTGGAACGTGGCGTGCGCCTGGTCGGCACCGATGGATGGAGTTGGGACGCGCCGTTTTCGCTGACCCGCCTGGCGGTGGCAAAGACCGGCAACGCGGAATTGATCTGGGAAGGCCACCGGGCCGGGCGGGAAATCGGTTACTCCCACCTGGAAAAGCTACACAATCTGGACCAGTTGCCAGCTGATGGTTTCGAGGTGGTCTGCTTTCCGGTCAAAATCCATCGGGCGTCGGCGGGCTGGACCCGTGCGGTCGCCATCATCAACGATTAGGAGAAACCGATGCACCTGTTTCGCGTGCCCGACATGACCTGCTCGGGCTGCGTGCGCGCCGTGACCAGCGCCGTGCGGGATATCGATGCGGCGGCTTCGGTCGACGCCAATCTGGATACGAAGCAGGTGCGGGTGACCAGCACCGCCGCCACGGATACGTTGGCAGCGGCGGTGCGAGAGGCGGGATTTACGGTGGAAGCGGGGTAGTTCGGATCAGGTTTTGCAGGGGAATCTCTGCTGCATGAATTTCGTCAGAGCTTCCTGCGAATTGCCGCCGGCCATCGAAGGGGTCGCACGAACCCAGCCAGCGAACTCCGCCATCGTGGCTTGACGGGTGGGAGACGGACTGGGGATGCAATAGGATTTCCTGCCCGCCGCCTGTTTGGCTTCCGCATCCAGTGTTGCTTGCCCGTAGCCAAGGCAGAAATTGAGTCGTGCCGCGCTGGCAGGATCGGTCGGTTTCGTGCCGCAGAGTTCCGCAAGTTCGGAGGCCGTGCGAGCGTGCAGGTTGGTTTGCGCCGGGGCCTGGGCCTGGGCCTGAGACCAGGTTGCCGTCGCGGCCAGCGCGGCAACGATCAAGAAGCGCTTCATCGGCTTTGTCTCCTGTCAAATTGATCGGGTCAGCCCGGTTCCCGCCAGCGGCGCCACCCATCGGCCCGCAAGTCGCAGGCCGGACAGGCGCCGCACCCATATCCCCAATCGTGCCGTTGGGTGCGGTCGCCCAGGTAGCAACTGTGGGAATGCTCGCGGATGGTTTCCACCAGACTGTCGCCGCCCAGTTCCCGGGCCAGCTCCCAGGTGGCAGCCTTGTCGCGCCACATCAAGGGGGTCTCCAGAACCAACCGCCGTTGCAGGCCGAGATTCAGTGCGAGTTGCATGGCCTTGATCGTATCGTCACGGCAGTCGGGGTACCCAGAGTAGTCGGTTTCGCACATCCCGGCAACGATCCGTCGCAGGCCCCGGCGATAGGCGATGGCAGCGGCGCAGGTCAGGAACAGCAGGTTGCGACCGGGGACGAACGTGTTGGGCAGGCCTTCCTCGGTCATCGCGATGGCCACGTCATCGGTCAGAGCAGTGCGCCCCAGGGACGCGATCGTCGCGGCAAGGTCGACGATATGGTCCGGACCCAGGCCGGGTCCACCCAGCGCCGCTCGGATTGGCTCTCGGCAGTCCATCTCGATTGCGTGGCGCTGACCATAGGTAAACCCGATGGTTTCCACATGCGGATAGCGGGCGAGCGCCCAGGCCAGGCAGGTGGCTGAATCCTGACCGCCGGAGAACAGCACGAGCGCGTGGTCGGTAAAGCGAGGAGCGAGCATGAGTGTGAGTGTGCCAGACTGACAGGCCGAGCGGTATGGGAGCGCAGGGGAGGTTGGGTTGGTTTGCGGTAAGGCGGGCAGGCGGCTCAGCCGTTTTCGATCCGCTGCTGCAACGCGGTCGCCAAACCCGCCGCCGGCTTCGCCCGGGGTCGCGCGAAGCTGCCTCGGGTTGCCTTGCGCGGATGCAGGCCGACAATGGCCTCCGCCAGACGGACCGCGCAACTGACGCCGTCCAATGTGGGCACAGGGATCAAGTCCGCGCATTCCCGCGCAAGTCCGGCGATCGGGCCGCCACCGAAGATGACGACTTCGGCTTCATCGTCCTCGATTGCACGAGCGCATTCTTCCAGCAACCGGTCGCGGAATTGATCCTTGGCCTGCGTGATATCGGGAATCGCCACATCCAGAGCCCGCACGCTGGCCAGGCGACCGTCCAGACCGTGCTCCTGAGCGCATTCGATATACCAGCGGCGCAGCCGCGGGGTCAGGCAGATGATCGCGTATCGCCGGCCGAGCGTCCAGGCGGTCAACATCGCCGATTCGGCGATGCCGAGGATCGGGATCGAGGCGAATTCGCGTGCGCCAGCCAGGCCAGGGTCGCCGAATGCCGCGATGATTGCGGCATCGTGGCCGGCCTCATGCTTCGCCAGAACGTCCAGCACGGCATGGCCGGCGATCGCGGCCTCCGCGCGGTTTTCGATATACTGGGTGCCGAACGCCGCGGTTATGGCAGTGATTTCGGTGCCAGGCGACGCAAAACGGCGTGCCTCGGCCGCCATGGCATCCGTCATGGCGGCGGTTATGTTCGGATTGATCAGGAGCAGCCGCATGATGCCATTCCGTGGTTGTCAACGCCCGGTCAGGATGCGCTCCACCAACTGCTTGACCGTCGGAACGAAACCATTCGAGTAAAATGGGTCCTTGGCGAAGCGATAGCCGTTGTGGCCGCTGAACATCAGGTTCTGTTCGACCGCGTCGGCCTGGCTGCTGTCATGCGCGATGTCCTGCAGTGTCTTCTGAATGCAGAAGCTGCGCGGATCGGCTCTCTTGCCGTTGTCGAAACTGGGCTCCATGTGCGCCCAATTGGAGAAGCGGCAGGAACTCAGGCAGCCCATGCAGTCGGCCTGATCCTTCAGGATTTCCTGAGCCTTGTCCGGCGTCACGAAAATCAGCGTCGAATCCGGGGTCCGCAGTGCGTCGGTGTACCCCTTTGCCTCCCAATCCATCGCATGTTGACGATCCGCCGGGGTCAGATAGACGATCCGCTTGCGCGGGCCGACGCCGTATTCCGCGAGATGTTCGCCAATGGCTTCCGTGGTGAAAGCGACCTGCCGCTCATTCCGGCCGCGCAGTTCGCCAATGAACGCGTTGTTCACCGCGCTGGAGTAGAACCCCGTCGGGCTGAAGCGGTTCAGGAAGACGTCGCCTTCCCGCAGGGTCAGCAGGCGCTGCTTCCAGGCGTCGCCGATCGGGCTTTCCTGGGTCAGCAGCGGGCGGGTGCCGAACTGGAAGGCGATCGGACCCAGGTCGGGATTGTCGATCCAGTGTTCCCACTCCTCCAGCCACCAGACGCCCCCGGCCATGATGATCGGGGTGTCGTGCAGGCCGAATTCGCGCATGACCTTGCGCAGCGCGAGCACGCGGGGGAACGGGTCTTCGGGCGTGTTCGGGTCTTCCCCGTTCGACAGACCGTTATGGCCCCCCGCAAGCCAAGGGTCTTCGTAGACCACGCCGCCCAGTAGCGAGGCGGCCTTGGAATAGGCCCGCTTCCACAGCGCGTTGAACGCCCGTGCCGAGGAGATGATCGGGTAGTAGTGCACGTTGAAGCGCACGGCGATGTCCGACAGCCGATAGGGCATGCCGGCCCCGCAGGTGATCCCGTGGATCATCCCTTTCGCCTGTTCCAGCACCTGGGTGATGATGCGTTCGGCCCCGCCCATCTCCCACAGGATATTGGCGTGGATCCGGCCCTTGCCGCCCGTCAGGTCCCAGGCGCGCCGAGCCTGCGTCAGCGCGCCGTCGACCGCGTAGGCAATCAGTTCTTCATGCCGGTCCCGCCGGGTTTTGCCGTGATAGAGTTGCGGGATGCGGCGGCCGTTCTCATCGAAACTGTCGGCGTTGACCGCACTGAACGTGCCGACGCCGCCGGCGGACGCCCAATGGCCGGCGGAAATGCCGTTGGAGATGGACACGCCCTTGCCGCCCTCGATAAGCGGCAGGACCTCGACACCGCCCATGCGGATCGCGTTGATCGCCTGCATGGCACACAGGTTCCTTATCAGCCGGTGATGCGGCCGGTCTGTTCTGGCGCGACCGGACCTTCCGCCTTCTTGAAACCGACCGATACGACGCCTGTCAGGGGATGCAAGCATTTCCGCATCCCGACAGGCGCGTATGGTCGGGTTCTAGCGTTACTCGCCGATCGGCGGCTGCTCCGTCCCTTCCGGCACCGGTCCGCCATCGCCGCGGCCACGATACTCGCCCCGGTCACGCCGAGGACCGCGATCGCCACGGTCCCCACCACGATCAGGACGGTCGCCACGGTCCGGACGATCGCCACCCTCCCGCGGGGGACGGGCGCCGACCTGCTCCGTGATGTCCTCACCGGTGGCCTGATCGACCACCCGCATGGAAAGCTTCACCTTGCCGCGATCGTCGAAGCCGATGACCTTCACCTTCACGGCGTCGCCCTGGTTCACCACGTCGGTGGTCTTGGCGACCCGGCCCTGCTGCAGCTCGCTGATATGCACCAGCCCGTCACGCGCGCCCAGGAAGTTGACGAACGCACCGAAATCGGCGGTCTTCACCACCTTGCCGGTGTAGATCAGGCCAATTTCCGGCTCCGCCACGATGCCGCGGATCCAGTCCATCGCCTGCTGTGCCTGCAACGGATCGGACGACGCGATCTTGATCGTGCCATCGTCGTTGATGTCGATCTTGCACTTGGTCGCCTCGACGATCTCGCGGATCACCTTGCCGCCGGTGCCGATGATGTCGCGGATCTTTTCCTTCGGCACGTTCATGATGCTGATCCGAGGCGCCGTATCGGCCACTTCCCCGCGATGCCCGGTCAGCGCCTTGGCCATCTCACCCAGGATGTGCAGCCGGCCTTCGCGCGCCTGCGCCAGGGCGATCTGCATGATCTCCGGCGTGATGGACGTGATCTTGATGTCCATCTGCAGGCTGGTGATGCCCTGCTCGGTGCCGGCCACCTTGAAGTCCATGTCGCCGAGGTGATCCTCGTCGCCCAGGATGTCGGACAGCACCGCAAAGCCACGATCTTCCTTGATCAGGCCCATCGCGATCCCAGCCACCGGACGAACCAGCGGCACGCCGGCATCCATCAGCGACAAGGACGTCCCACAGACCGTCGCCATCGACGAAGACCCGTTGGATTCCGTGATCTCCGACACCACGCGCAGGGTGTAGGGGAACTTGTCTTTCGCCGGCAGCACCGGATGGATCGCGCGCCAGGCCAGCTTGCCATGCCCGACTTCGCGCCGCCCGGGGGAGCCCATGCGGCCCGCCTCGCCTACCGAGTAGGGAGGGAAGTTGTAGTGGAGCATGAAATGCTCCCGATACTCGCCTTCCAGCGCGTCGATCACCTGCTCGTCCTGGCCGGTGCCCAGGGTGGCAACGCAGAACGCCTGCGTCTCCCCGCGGGTGAACAGCGACGAACCATGCGCGCGCGGCAGGATGCCGACCTCGGCGATGATGGGGCGGACGGTCTTCGTGTCGCGACCGTCGATGCGCAGGCCGGTGTCCAGGATGGCGTTGCGGACGACATCGGCTTCCAGATCGTGGAACAGGCCCTTGGCCTTCTCCGGATCGAGGCCCTCGGCGGCTAGGGCGGCGGCGGCGGCCTTCTTCGCGGCGCCCACCTTCTCATACCGCGTCTGCTTCACCTTCTCCTGATACGCCTCGGCAATTCCCGCTCGGCCTACCGCATCGACCCGCGCCTTCAGCGCCAGATGCTCCTCCGACGGCTCCGGCAGCACCCAGGGCTCCTTCGCGGCGTGTTCAGCCAGTTCGATGATCGCGGCGATCACCGGCTGGAACGACGCATGCCCGAAGGCGACCGCACCCAGCATGATCTCCTCGGAGAGTTCATGGGCTTCGGACTCGACCATGAGGACGCCCTCGATCGTGCCGGCAACCACCAATTCCAATGCACCGGCCTTCGCCGCCGCCATGGTGGGATTAAGGACATACTGACCGTTCTCGTAACCCACGCGCGCGGCGGCGACCGGGCCGAAGAACGGGATGCCGGACAGGGTCAGCGCCGCCGAACAGCCGATCATGGCCACGATGTCCGGGTCGTTTTCCATGTCGTGGCTTAGCACGGTGGCGACGATCTGGACCTCATTCCGGAAGCCTTCCGGAAACAGCGGCCGGATTGGTCGGTCGATCAGACGGCTTTTCAGCACCTCGGCCTCGTTCGGCCGGCCTTCCCGCTTGAAGAACCCGCCGGGGATCTTGCCCGCGGCGAATGCCTTTTCCTGATAGTTGACGGTCAGCGGGAAGAAGTCCTGGCCCGGCTTGGAGGTCTTAACCCCCACCGCGGTGCACAGCACGATCGTCTCCCCGTAGGAGACCATCACGGCACCGTCAGCCTGACGGGCGATCTTGCCGGTTTCCAGAACGAGCTTGCGCCCGCCCCATTCGAGTTCCTTGCGGAAATAGTTGAACATCCATTCATCCTTCTCGGGCGCGAGGCGGGGTGGATGGCATGATCACGAACCGAGGGCCTGTGGACGGGAGGCGGCGTCTCGGGTCCCTGGGATGGCGGGCCGCGCAATCAGGCGCGGCCGCGGGCCAAGGGGCCGGAAACGCCGTCGCGGTTCCCGCTCATACCAAAAGCGTCCGGATCGGCAATCTGCTGCTCCACCGCGATTCGCGGCGTTCGGGGGCTGGTGCCCGCCCCCCCGGCCTTATCCAACCGGGCTGGTCTCACCCCGTTGGACTGGTCTGCCCCCGGGCGTTATCGTCCCCCGGGCTTTCGCCCCGCGTCACCATTGACGCGGGATCAAGGTTATCCGCATGCATATATAGAAAGGCATGCCGGTTCGTCAGCGCCCACACCCCATCGCGTGATGGGGGGCGGTCAGCGACGCAGGCTCAAACGACCGATCAACGTCTCGTACCGCTTGTGGTCCTTCGCCTTCAGATAGTCCAACAGCCGCCGGCGGCGGCCAACGAGCATCAGCAGACCCCGGCGCGAATGGAAGTCCTTCGCGTGCGTCTTCAGATGTTCGGTCAGGTTGGTAATGCGTTCCGACAGGATGGCAACCTGAACTTCGGGGCTGCCGGTATCGCTCTGGCCGGTTGCGTATTCGCCGATGAGCGTCGTACGACGCTCCGCCGTAATCGACATCGGGGGTTCTCCATTGCAAGGGGTTGGAAGATCGCGGGCCGGGATGCGGTATTCAGAGCATCCGTTCGGGCTTCATCATGCCGTCTTCAAGACGGCACAGCCCAAGCACGCGGCCCCCCGCCATGGCACGGACCAATCCCCCATCGGGATCGGCCGCCCCTGGAATACGACCCATCAACGCAACTAGGCTGATGGCCTGGCCATGTTGAAGGTCAACGGCCTCCGCTTGGGTCAAGGCCAGCGCCGGGATGTCGGCCAGCGCGGTCGCGACCGGAAGCAGAAGGTCCGGGGAAGCTGGCGCGGTATCCTCCGGTGCGCGCAGTTTGTCCAGAGGAATCGCCGACGCCTCCAGAAACGGGCCGACCCGCAGCCGACGTAGCGCGGTGATGTGGCCCACCGTGCCGCACGCTCGGGCCAGATCGCGCGCCAAGCTGCGCATATAGACACCCTTGCCGGATGCGACCTCGAAGATCGCGGTGTCCGGATCGGGACGCGCGATCAGCTCAAACCGATCCACCCGCGCCGGACGAGCCTCCAGCACCGGCGCCCGCCCTTCGCGCGCCATGTCATAGGCCCGCTCCCCGGCGACCTTCACCGCCGAGTAGGCCGGGGGAACCTGCATGATGGACCCCCGAAATGCCGGCAGTTCAGCCCGGATCATGTCGTCCGAGGGGCGGATATCGCTAATTTCGATCACCTGCCCGTCAGCATCGTCGGTATCCCGTGCCTCCCCGAACCGCAGGGTGAAATGATACAGCTTCGTGCCATCCATCACGTAAGGTACGGTCTTGGTGGCGGCGCCGAACGCGATCGGCAGCAGCCCGGTCGCCAGGGGGTCGAGCGTGCCACCATGGCCAGCCTTCTGCGCGTCGAAAATGCGACGGACACGGTTGACCACATCGGTGCTGGTTAGCCCCGGCGGTTTGTCGATAACCAGCCACCCGTCCAACGGGCGACCGCGCGGCTTGCGGCGGGACATCTCTTTGCTCGGCTCTTTCAGGAAGGGCGCGGAGGTAGGGGTAGGGGCACGGGAAGTCAATCATCCCGGTGGCCCGCCCCTTCCGCGGCGCCATAGAATGCTGGCCAGGGACCACGCCGGGACCTATCCTACGGTCGTCGCACAGGGAGCGCACCGAATGAAATTCAAAGCCATGATCGCCGCGATGGTGGTCGGTACGATGCTGACCGGGTCCCCCGCCACCGCGCAGAAATCGGCGGACACGCTGCGGATTGTCTTCCGGGACGCCGTTACCAATGTTGACCCTTATTACAACCAGCTTCGAACCGGTCTGGTCATAGCGCACCAATCGTGGGACGCGCTGGTCTACCGAGACCCCGAGACCTTCTCGCCAAAACCCCTCCTGGCGACCGAATGGAAACTGGTGGACGATACCACGATCGATTTCACCCTCCGCCAGGGGGTGACGTTCCACAATGGCGATCCCTTTACCGCCGATGATGTCGTCTATACGTTGAATCTTGTCAGTTCCGCTGATTCCAAGATCTCGACCCCCAGCAATGCAAACTGGATCGAAACGGTCCAAAAGACCGGCGATTTCTCGGTCCGCGTAAAGCTGAAACAGGCCACCCCGGCGGCGCTTGAGTATTTCGCCATGGTGCTGCCAATCTATCCGAAAGCCTACCGGGAGAAGGTGGGACTGGACGGTTATGCCAAGGCTCCAGTCGGCGCGGGCCCCTACAAGATTACGCGTGTCGACGCCGGCCAGGTGGATTTGGAACGTTATGCCGGCTATTATGCCGACAGCCCGAAGGGCAAGCCCGCGATCGGCAAGATGACGGTTCGCTTCGTGCCAGACTCGGCGACCGAAATGACGGAACTGCTGGCCGGTCGGGCCGACTTCATCTGGAATTTCAACCCGGATCAATTCGATCCTGTGAACCGCATGCCGATGTTGCAGGCGCTACGCCAGGAATCGATGCGGGTCGGTTACATGCGCCTCGACCTCGCCGGCACCAACGAGGCGAACAAGCCGCTGCAGAATCTGAAAGTACGTCAGGCGATCTTCCATGCAATCGATCGTGAGCAGATTGCCGCCAAGCTGGTGCAGGGGGGCTCGCGCGTCCCGCCGGCGCCCTGCTTCCCGACCCAGTTCGGCTGCGACGGCGACGCCGCCGTCAAATACGCCTACGACCCGGCAAAGGCGAAGCAGCTCCTGACCGAGGCTGGTTATCCGAACGGCTTCGAAACCGAGTTGGTGACCTATGTCCTGCCGCAATGGGGCGCCGCGGTGCAGGGGTTCCTGGGCGCGGTCGGTATCAAGGCCAAGATCAGCCAGATCCAGGTGCAGGCGCTGATTCAGCGCTGCCAGCAGGTGGGCGAATGCCCGTTGGACATCGGAAGCTGGGGTTCCTATTCGATCAACGACGTATCGGCGATCCTGCCGGTTTATTTCGGCGGTGGGAAGGACGACCACGCGCGCGATCCGGAAACCGCCAGGCTCGTCACCTTCGGCGGCACAACGACGGATCCGGAGAAGCGCAAGGCAGCTTACAGCGCACTGATCAAACGCGCGTCGGAGCAGGCGTATTTCGTGCCTTTGCACACTTACGTCACCACCTACGGTCTGTCGAAGACCCTGGCGCTGAAGCCTTATGCGGACGAACTGCCACGGTTTTGGCTTAGCAAGTGGAACTGAGTTGATCGGACGGACCGACATTCCCTCGGGATCGTCGGTCCGGCCGTATCAGATGCTCCCGGGTATCGGCGCCGTACTTGTCGCACGTCTCCGTTGTGGAAAATTCTCCCCGGTTTCGTTTGGCTGGGGGGATTTTCGTCGGCCGGCGTGGCGAGACGCCGCACCCGTCATACGTCTTTGCGAATCCGCTGAAAGGCGAATCGACATGCGCTTTGCGCCGCCCCGCAATCCTCGGGATATGTTTCAATTGCTGGCGATGTATGATCGTGAGACCGGCATGGACGAGTTGATCAAACGGATCGACTTCGACGGCGTCCGATCACACCATTTGTCTCGCGCCATGCTGGGGGCCTCGCCCGCGTCCACCGATGATATTTTGCCCGCCGACTGCTTCAAGCAGACCCTGCTGGGCGATGCGTTCCGGCGCGGCATCCTGAGAAACCTGCTCGACGCATTTCCCGAAAAGCGACGGGTTATCTTCGTGCACGTGCCGAAATGTGCCGGGACGGATTTGTCCGTGGCTCTGGGACGACGGTTCCACACGGTGATCGGCACGATGGATCATCCGGACTCGTTCTCGCCGGAGGGCTTGCTGCTCTATTTGCGGGATCTGGTGATCGCGGCGCCCCTGGTCGATACATGGTTCGTGCGTGGGCATGTTCCCTTGCGACGTTACGTCAGCCAGAATCTGATCCGGCCGACCGACCAGATCTTCACCGTCGTCCGCGATCCGATCGACATCCTGATATCGTCGATCAATTATCGCCTGACCCGGTTCAGCACCGACCCCGAAGGACGGGCGGCCGACACGCGCCATTGGCTCAAAAGGCTCGACCTGGCGCGTTTTCCCGAAGCACCGGATCAGGCGCAGATCGTTCGCCTCGCCACTCGGATGCTGTCCGACCCGGGGGTCATTCGCCCGAACATTCTCAGCGCTTCCCTCGGCACGGGAACGACCGAATCCGCCATCACCTACCTGACCGGGTCGGACATCGAGGTAACCGACACATCCCGCTATAACCGCTGGCTGGAGTCTCGCTGGGGCCTGACCACCCAACGTGCCAATACCTCGCGGCGGTTCGTTACCCGCGATGAACTCGACCCAGGCCTGAAAGCGCGGATCGACCGGATGGTGACAGAAGATGAGGCGCTTTATCGCCGGATCGTGGAGCGGCTGGATGCGTCTGGCAAACTCTCGATCCGCGGACGCGATATGAGCTGACCGCGTGCCCCCGGTCAGCCTTTCCGCGGGCCAAACGCGATTTGACACAATCCCCTGACTCCTGCATGATGACCTCTTACCGAGGGGAGTCCCGCCTTAGGGGCTGAGAGACGGCATAGTCGGATTTGACATCCGACGGCACCGTGACCCTTGAACCTGAACCGGGTCATGCCGGCGTAGGGACGGGAACGCCAATGTCTTCATTTTTCTGGCACCACCCTCCCCACGCCAAACATGGCCCTCATACGACGTAAGGAGAGGTCCATGACGGTCCAATCGAAAACCGCTGCCCGTCCGAGCACGGTGACCACTGGCCCGATCGCCGGGTCGCACAAGATCTACAGCAGCCCCGAGGGCCATCCCGACATCATGGTCCCGTTCCGCGAGATCACGCTGGACCCGACGGCAAAGGAAGAGCCGTATCGCGCCTATGACTGCTCCGGCATCTACACGGACTCGACCGCGACCATCGACCTGGAAGCCGGTCTGCCGCCGGTCCGCGCGCAGTGGATCGCTCGTCGTGGCTTCGATCGGATCACCCCACGCGCGGTGAAGCCGGAAGACAACGGCAATATCAGCGACGGCAAGCTGGTGCCCGGCTGCCCCGCGGAACTACCGATCTATGGCGGCAAGCTCGGCCAGATGGTCACGCAGTATGAATATGCGCGCGCCGGCATCATCACCGAGGAAATGATCTACGTCGCCCATCGCGAAAACATGGGCCGGCACAAGATGATCGAGGGCGCCGAGGAACGCGTTGCCGACGGCGAGAGCTTCGGCGCCGAAATCCCCGCCTTCATCACGCCGGAATTCGTGCGCAGCGAAATCGCCCGCGGGCGCGCCATCATCCCCGCCAATATCAACCACCCGGAGCTGGAACCGGTCATCATCGGCCGCAACTTCCTGGTGAAGATCAACGGCAATATCGGCAACTCCGCCGTCACATCCAGCGCGGCCGAAGAGGTCGAAAAGCTGGTCTGGGCGATCCGCTGGGGCTCCGACACCGTGATGGATCTGTCCACCGGGCGGAACATCCACAACATCCGCGGCTGGATCCTGCGCAACTCCCCCGTGCCGATCGGCACGGTGCCGATCTACCAGGCGCTGGAGAAGGTGGACGGCGATGCCTCTAAGCTCGACTGGGAAGTGTTCAAGGACACCCTGATCGAGCAGGCCGAGCAGGGTGTCGACTACTTCACCATCCATGCCGGCGTGCGGCTGAAATACGTGCCGCTGACCGCCAAGCGCGTGACCGGGATCGTGTCGCGCGGTGGGTCGATCATGGCGCGCTGGTGCCTGTCGCACCACAAGGAGAGCTTCCTCTACGAGCGCTTCGACGAAATCTGCGACATCATGCGCAAGTATGACGTGTCGTTCTCCTTGGGCGATGGTCTGCGCCCGGGGTCGAACGCCGACGCCAACGACGCCGCGCAGTTCGGCGAACTGGAAACCCTGGGGGAGCTGACCAAGGTCGCCTGGGACAAGGGTTGCCAGGTGATGATCGAAGGCCCCGGCCATGTGCCGATGCACAAGATCAAGATCAACATGGACAAGCAGCTTCGCGAATGCGGCGAAGCCCCGTTCTACACGCTTGGGCCGCTGACCACCGACATCGCGCCGGGCTACGACCACATCACATCGGCGATCGGCGCGGCCATGATCGGTTGGTTCGGCACCGCGATGCTGTGCTACGTGACGCCGAAGGAGCATCTGGGTCTGCCGAACCGCGACGACGTCAAGACCGGCGTCATCACATACCGTATCGCGGCGCACGCGGCCGATCTGGCGAAGGGCCACCCGGCGGCGAAACTGCGCGACGATGCGGTCAGCCGAGCCCGATTCGAGTTCCGCTGGCAGGATCAGTTCAACCTGTCGCTGGACCCCGACACGGCGCGCAACTTCCATGACGAAACCCTGCCCAAGGAAGCGCACAAGGTCGCGCATTTCTGTTCCATGTGCGGGCCGAAATTCTGCTCCATGCGGATCTCCCAGGATATTCGGGTTGAAGCCGAGCGGATGGCCGGCATGGAAGAAAAGAGCAAGGAGTTCGCGGATAAGGGCAAGGAGATCTACCTTCCCCAGGAAGCCGCCGAGTAGTCAGCTATCGCGGGGCTCGGAGGATACCGAGCCCCGCACGCCGGCGCGACTACGTCAGCAGCGACGCGATGCGCTGCGACGCGACCATCGCCTCTCCAAATGCCAGGAACGATGCCTGATCCCGCGGGGGGTAAGCCAACCCATTCGACGACGAATCGTCGATGCTCGGTGCCCAAACTTCCCGCGTTCGCAACAGATACACCCCAAACACGGCACGCGGCCCGTCCGGGTTCACCCGGGAAATCTCCTGCTGGATCGTATAGGCCGACAGCGCCGCATTCGACGCGATCGCTGTCTCGATCAGCGCGGATCGGTAACCCGGTCGCTCCGTCACGTCCGCGCCAAACCGGCGAACCAGTTGGCGGGAGCAGGCCTGCACGACAATCAATTGCCGATCGAGAAGTCCACGCAGTGCGTGGCTCGTGGCCAGGGACAAATACCCGGCGGGGCGCAAGAACAGATCGACCGCCGCGGTCAGGGCGCCACAGCCGCTATGGCCCAGGACGACGGCCAGCCGAATGCTCTTCAGATGATCCAGCGCGTATTTCAGGCTGCCCAGGACGTCTCCACCGAGGCTGTTGCCTGCGACCCGTATCACGAAAAGGTCGTTCGGCCCTTCGCTGAAGACCAACTCCACCGGCACCCTGGCATCCGAGCAGCCTAGAACCGCGGCAAAGGGACGATGGCGAGGGACCTCAGATTCTCCGGCGGTGATCCCCAGATCCTCCACATCGACATCGACCACACGCCGCCGGACAGTCCCGGCGTCGGTCAGTCCATGCAGCAAAGTGGCAAACATCGCGTTGCCGGTGTTGAGGCGACGTCGCGCCTCCTCGGGATCTGTTGGTCTGATGCGTTCCGAGGCGCCATGGGTCCGATATCGATAGGTGATCTCAACCGTATGCATCCGAGAAGTCCTTCAGCGCCCACAAGCAGGTCGGCGGATGCAATCTTGCACGCTGGTCACCGACGGCGATGGCGGGTCTTTATGCGTTGGCTGCCATTGCCCGTGCCACGGCGATCAGCATGGCGTCACTGCCGCGCCCGCCAATGATCGACAGGCCGATCGGGACGCCGTCGACCGACGCGCCGGGCAGGTTGACCTGTGGCACCCCGGCCAGGCCACCCTGCGCGCACAAACAGGTGATACGATCTCGGAGCGGCGTCAGAACCGGTAAGGGCAGCCCTTTGACAGGCGCTGGAAACGGCGTGGTCGGCAGGCAGAGGATGGTATTAGGCGGCAGCAGATACGCCATTCGACCGCGCGCCTCCTGTCGCATCAACTCGGCCCAGGCGTGGTCGGCCGCCGGGACCTGCGCACCCGCGATTAGACCGCGGGCGACGCTGAAGGCCATGCGCGGGTTATCGCGTTCGACCCAATCGCGGAATGTGTTCCATGCCTCGACGGGTTGCAGGGTGCGCTGCGCACGCGCCCAGACCGAAAGGCCCTGTGGGGCCATGACCTCGTCCCGAGCCGAACCGATGAGCCGGATCAGACGTTCGACCATCGGCTGTAGCGCCGTGGCGACGTTCGGATCGGCGAAACCGAACGCATCGACGGCGATCAGCAACCTTTCGGGAAGGCGGGTCGAAGGGGCCTCACCCAGCAGTACGGCCGAGACACGTGCGAAGGTTTCGGCGTCGCGGGCAAACCAACCTGTCGTATCTGAACTTGGGGCCTGCGGCAGCATGCCGGTTACGTTCAACCGTCCATGCGTTGGTCGGATTCCGTAAAGCCCGCAGAAGCTGGCGGGAACGCGCACGGATCCGCCGGTGTCGGTGCCCAACGCGGTATCGCATAACCCGGCCGCGACGGCCGCGGCTGAACCCGACGACGAACCGCCGGGCACCCGATCCGGCGCGTTACTGTTGAGGGGTGTGCCGTCAAAGGCATTTTCGCCTAGAATGCCGAGCGAGACTTCGTCGGTGATGGTTTTGCCGACAAGGGTGGCGCTGGCGTCCAGAAGCGTTTGCACCGCCCAGGCATGCCGCGTGGGGACGGGGTTTGCGCGTGCCCAGTCGTGGTTTCCACCGCCGGTCGGCGCACCGGCCACGTCGAACAGATCCTTCGCGGCGAAGGTAAGGCCGCTCAGCGGGCCACCCTGGGTTCCGTCGATGTGAATGCGCGGACCCGGGACGAAGGCATTGATGATGTCGGTCATGCCTGCATCTCTACCCCGCGACGGCGTTATGTCCATACCGGTCGGAGGGGAGCCGACTTCGGCTGATGTGACACAGTTATCCCGACCGACCGCAACAATAACCCATTGGGGTCCCTGGCATCGTCATTGCCGGACTTGATCCCCAACCCGCCAACGCCTGCTAATCATCGCGGTTTCGGTGGGCCGCGGCCGCTACGCCTGTTTCTGCTGGATCAGGCTCCGACGGATCTTCCGTCCGCGCTCCACCATGCCCTCAATGTATTCGGCATCGCCCCAACGGATCGCGCGTGCCATCCCCTGAGCGTCTTCCATGAAGCGTTGCAGCATCTCCAGCACCGCTTCCCGGTTGTTCAGGAAAATGTCGCGCCACATCACCGGGTCGCTGGCGGCGATGCGCGTGAAGTCGCGGAAGCCGGAAGCGGCGAAATTGATCACCTCCTGGCGGCTCTCATCGGCCAGATCGTCGGCCGTGCCGCAGATGGTGAAGGCGATCAGATGCGGCAGGTGCGACACGATCGCCAGCACACGGTCATGATGGCCGGCCTCCATCCGCTCCACCATGCTGCCGCAGCGGCGCCAGAGTTCGGAAATTTTCTCGACCGAGACCTCATCCGTGCCAGGGGGAGGCGTCACCAGGGTCCAGCGGCCCTGAAACAGGGTGGTAAAGCCGGAATCCGGGCCGGAATATTCGGTGCCCGCAACCGGATGGGCGGGCACGAAATGCACCCCCGCCGGGATCAGCGGCCCGACATCGCGGATCACCGATTGCTTGGTGGACCCGACATCCGTCAGCACGGCGCCCTGCGCCAGATGCGGCGCGATCCTGGCGGCCAGATCGGCGAAGGCCCCCACCGGCGCGCACAGCATGACGCAATCCGCGCCTTCCACCGCCTTGGCCGGATCCAGTTCCACCCGGTCGGCGAAGCCCAGCTCCATCACCCGGTCCAACGTCTTCTGGGTGCGGGCGTTGACCACGATCTCTCGCGCGATATCGCCGCGTTCCCGCGCGATGCGGGCAACGGAGGAGCCGATCAGGCCGATCCCCAGGAACGCGATGCGCTCGAACAGCGGCTCAGCCACGGGCGGCCTCGCTGGCGATTGCCGGGGTTACGCGCATGAATTCGGTCAGGGTGTCGATCACTTGCACCAATTCTTCAGCCGGCCCGACGGTGATTCGCAGGCAATGCGGCAATCCGTATCCCGCGACCTTGCGGACGATGATCCCGCGGGAGCGCAGGAAGGCATCGGCAGCATTCGCCCCGTCCACCGTGCCAAAATCCGCGAGCACGAAATTCCCCTCGCTGGGCCAGACCTTGATCCCGGCCGCTTGCAATCCGGCTGTCAGTTTCGGCCGCCATTCCGTGTTGTGGGATCGGCTCATTTCCACCCAGCCGGGTTCCGACATCGCGGCGATCGCCGCTTCCTGAGCGGCGACCGAGACATTGAACGGTCCGCGGACCCGGTTCAGCACGTCGACCACGGAAGGTGGCGCGTAGCACCAGCCGATCCGCATCCCGCCCAAACCGAATATTTTTGAGAATGTGCGGGTCATCACCGTGTTGTTGGTGGCATCCACCAGCCTTACGCCGGCGTCGTAATCATCCCGCGTCACGTATTCCGCATAGGCCGAATCCAGCACCAGCAGGACTTCCGGCGGCAAGGCGGCGCGCAGGCGGGCAACCTCCCGTTCCGACACCATAGACCCGGTCGGATTGTTCGGATTGGCCAGGAACATCAGTCGGGTCGAGGGTGACACCGCGGCCAGCATCGCGTCCAGATCGGCGGTCAAATTGCGCTCGGGCACCTTGATGACGCGGCTGCCGGCATAGGTTCCGGCAATATGGTAGATGGCAAAGCCGTGCGCCGACATGATAATGTCGCGACCGGGCCCTCCATAGGCTAGGCAGAACTGGTAGATCAGGTCGTCCGAGCCGGCGCCGCACACGATCCGGGCTGGGTCCAGGCCCCAGCGCTTGCCCAGTGCCTCCCGCAGCCGATCCGCGCCGCCATCGGGATAGCGATACACCTCGGGCGTGATCCGCCGGATCGCCTCCTGCGCGCCGGGCGGCACGCCGAACGCGCCTTCGTTGGACGACAGTTTCAGGGTGCGATTGACCCCGGGCAACGAGGATTCACCGCCGACATAGGGATGGATCGTCAGGATTTCCGGACGAGGTGACGGTGCGGTCATACCGCGCCTCCCCCAATCGGATTCGCATACGCTCCCACCACAACCGCTCGGCTTGTCACCGATCCCAGGCTGGCGAGCCTTGGGTCGTCATCGGTCAGGTAGCCCTCCACCTCGACCAGCGCCCGGTTCTGGCCGACCACCATGGTGTCCGGCCTCAGGTTTGCCGCGGTCAGCGCCGAGACGATGCGGGTGCGGCTGACCTCCTGTTCCAACTCCAGGCAGAGGAAGGTGCGGTCGCTGCCGCTGGGATCAGGCGCGCTGGACGCCACCACCACCGCCTGCACCGTCGGCGCCCCCTCGGCCCGCCGGGTCCAGAACGGCAGGCGAGCGATGATGTAGAAGCGGGGTTCGCGATTTAACAGCGAAGTCCACCATCGGTCGGTTTCCGAGGGGAACGGCATCACGGCGACAGAGGCAGTGCCGTTGCTGACCTCGGTCAAGGCGCGTGCCGACGCGCTATGCACCCGGATCGGGGTCATGGAGCCGAAATGCTCACGCGCCATCTGGGTCATGCCGCCGCTGGCTTCGGTTTCACAGACGGCAACGATCACGGGCGACTGCATGGCGGTCGTGCCGGCCAGCATTTCCCGCCACATGCCGAACAACGTATGCGCCGGCAGGGAGCCGCCATGCCGCCCGACGAGGCGGCGGATGATCGATGCCTCCCGCCCCGGACGGAACGCGGCGGCCTTGCCGGATCGCGCGACATGCTCGACCACCTTGGCCCGTTCCATCAGCAGGTCATGGATCGTGTCGTCGATTCGATCGAGTTCGGCGCGCAAAGCCGCCAGTCCGCCTGGCCAGCCATCCTGCGGGGCTGGGGCGTCTGGACTGGATGACGGGTCGGTGGGCGGAGTGGTGCTGGGCATCGTTCTGGCCATAAGGGGCCGGAACATCTAGCGGATGCACGCTGCCATGCAAACCCGCCGGTTGCGAGCGATGCGTCGGGACACTATTCAAGAAGAGGCAATGGATCAGACCGCGCCCCTCACCGATCTCGCTCACAGCCATGTCGTGTTGAACGACGGGCTTATGTTGGAGTGCGGGATTCGCCTGGATAGCCATACCGTGGCCTATCGCACCTATGGCACGCTGAACGCCGAACGGAGCAATGCGGTGCTGGTGTGCCATGCGCTGACCGGCGATCAGTATGTGGCGGAAACCCATCCGATTACCGGCAAGGGTGGATGGTGGGATGCCGTGGTGGGACCGGGGCGCCCGATCGACACCGACCGGTATTTCGTCGTCTGCGCCAATGTGCTGGGCGGCTGCATGGGAAGCACCGGGCCGCGCAGCCCGAAACCCGGTGGCGCCGGAGAGCCATGGGGCACCGATTTTCCGCCGACCACCATCCGCGACATGGTGCAGGCCCAGAAGCAATTGATGGATTTCCTGGGGATCGGCCGCCTGTTCGCGGTCGTCGGCGGGTCGATGGGCGGCATGCAGGTGCTGCAATGGGTGGCAACCTATCCCGACATGGTGTTCGCGGCGATGCCGATCGCGACCGCAGCATACCATTCGGCGCAAAATATCGCGTTCCATGAGGTCGGGCGGCAGGCGATCTTCGCCGATCCCGACTGGCGCAACGGCCGCTACTGGGAAACCGGCGATATCCCCGCGCGCGGCCTGGCGGTGGCGCGGATGTGTGCGCACATCACCTATCTGTCGGAACAGGCGCTGACCCGGAAATTCGGCCGCCGGCTGCAGAATGCGCCGAAGGACAGCTCCGAGGCGATCAACCTGTTCGGCGAAATGTTTGAGGTCGAGAGCTATCTGCGCCACCAAGGCAGCACCTTCGTGCAACGCTTCGACGCCAACAGCTACCTGACCATCACGCGGGCGATGGACTATTTCGACCTCGCCGCCGACTGCGATGGCAATCTGGCGGACGCGTTTCGCGGCTCCAAGACCCGGTTCCTGCTGGCCTCGTTTACGTCCGACTGGCTGTTCCCGACCTCGGAAAGTCGCAGCATCGCGCGGGCTTTGAACCGCGCCGGGGCGAATGTGTCGTTCGTCGAATTCCCCAGCGACAAGGGCCACGACGCGTTCCTGCTGGATGAGCCGGACTTCCATCGCGCTTTGGCCGGGTTCCTGCGTGGCTGTGCCCTGCACGCCGGGCTGCGTGACGCGTTGCGCGACGCATGAGCACCCACGACCCGGTGCGCTTCGTCGCCAAGAACATGCGGATGGACCTGGCGCTGATCGCCAGCATGATCGCGCCTGGCTCGCGGGTCCTGGATATCGGCTGCGGCGACGGCACCCTGATCGATCATCTGTTCCAGACCAAAGGCTGCGATGCGCGCGGTATCGAAATCGACATGGGGGAGGTCACCCAGGCCGTCGCCTATGGGCTGCCGGTGATGCATGGCGACGCGGATGACGATCTGACCTATTACCCGGACGGCGCGTTCGATTATGTGGTGCTGTCGCGGACCTTGCAGGCGGTCGAGCGGCCGCGCGCCGTGCTGCACCAGATGCTTCGCATCGGCGCGCGGGCCGTGGTCAGTTTTCCGAATTTCGGTCATTGGCTGGTGCGCTGGCAGTTGCTCAGCACCGGGCGGATGCCGATGACCCCCACCTGGAACCGGCCCTGGCACGAGACGCCGAACATTCATCCCTGCACGATCCGGGACTTTTTCGTGTTGTGCGACCAGGAGGGTTATGTCGTCGAAAGCTGGCTGGCCGCCGACGATGCCGGGCAGCGGACGCCCTGGCGGCGGTTTCCGCGGCTGGCGAACCTGTTTGGGGAGCAGGGATTGTTCGTCCTGCGGCGGGCGGGCTGACCGCGACTTGAACCGCTGATGCCCCGCATCACCGAACTGAAACTACCGCTGGATCACGATCGACCGGCATTGCGGGCGACTATCTGCGCGCGTCTGTGCATCCCCGAGACCGCGCTGATCTCATTCTCCGTCGCTCGCCGGGGTTACGACGCCCGCAAGCGATCGGCGATCAGCCTTGTCTACACGATCGACGCCATCGTCGCGGACGGTGTGGCCATCCCGAGCGACCCGCGGATCGGGCCGATACCCGACACTTCTTACCGGTTCGTGGTGCCGACCCCGGTCCGATCGTCCACCCGGCCCGTAGTGATCGGCTGCGGTCCCTGCGGGTTGCTCGCGGCCCTGACCCTGGCGGAAATGGGCCTGCGCCCGATCATCCTGGAGCGCGGCAAGATCGTGCGGGAGCGGACCAGGGACACCTGGGCGCTGTGGCGGAAATCGGTCCTGACGCCGGAAAGCAACGTGCAGTTCGGCGAGGGGGGCGCCGGCACGTTTTCCGACGGCAAGCTGTATAGCGGGATCAAGGACAGTCGCTATCTCGGCCGCAAGGTGCTGACAGCGTTCGTGGAAGCCGGGGCGCCGGACGAAATCCTGTGGAACAGCAAGCCGCATATCGGCACGTTCCGCCTGGTGACCGTTGTGGAAGGCATCCGGGAAAAAATCCTCGCGCTTGGCGGCGAATACCGGTTTGGCGCCCGGGTTACCGACCTGGATATTCAGACGGCCGCGGATGGCGTTCGCCAGGTCCGGGGCGTGATGCTGGCCGATGGCGACTACCTGGCCACCGACCATGTCGTCCTGGCAATCGGACACAGTGCGCGCGACACCTTCGACATGCTGCTGGACCGAGGGGTGCAGATCGAGCCGAAGTCGTTCTCCATCGGTGTTCGCATCGAACATCCGCAGGCCCTGATCGACCGCGCCCGGTTCGGGCGTTTCGCCGGTGACAAACTTCTCGGGCCAGCCGACTACAAGCTGGTCCACCATGCCGCGAATGGCCGGTCGGTCTACAGTTTCTGCATGTGTCCAGGCGGGCGCGTGGTTGCCGCGACCTCGGAAGTCGGCTGTGTGGCGACCAACGGCATGAGCCAGTATTCCCGCGCCGAATTCAACGCCAACGCCGGCATCGTGGTCGGCATCACGCCGTCCGACTTTCCCGAGGGAGTCCTCGGAGGTGTCGCCCTGCAACGCCGTTGGGAGCAGCAGGCTTTCGTCGCGGGCGGTGGCACCTATGCCGCGCCCGTGCAGTTGGTAGGGGATTTTCTGGCCGGCAGAGCCTCCACCGGTTTGGGATCGGTGATCCCTTCCTACAAGCCCGGGGTGCGGGCGACGGATCTGACCCTGTGCCTTCCGGATTACGCGATCGCCGCGATCCGGGAGGCGTTGCCGGCCTTCGATCGCCAAATACCCGGGTTTGCGATGCCGGATGCGGTGATGATCGGTGTTGAGACCCGTACATCCTCCCCGATCCGGATACAACGCGATGCAAGCGGACAGAGCGTCAACACCAAGGGGTTGTTTCCCGCGGGGGAGGGCGCCGGCTACGCCGGCGGCATCCTGTCGGCGGGTGTGGATGGCATCCGGATCGCCGAGGCTGTCGCCTTGCTCCTCACCGGCGGCATTCCGTTCGAACCCCTGGCGCGGGGCAGCGGTTCGACGGTCTATGGCTAGGGCATGATCATGCCGAACGGACTGTCACGGTTTGTCAATCAGGCGATTGAGCAGAGATCAAGTTCCTGTGCGCAGTGGTGTTGACCGTCGCCCGGATGCGGTCCGGGTAAAATGTGACGATCGGCCGGGGATGGCGATGCTTCGCGGCACGCCTGGTTTGCGTGAGAACCATCCGGCATGTGGCGACAGCAGCCGCCATCCGTGCGCCAGATGGCAGCATGGCCCGGAAGACCCGTTGCTATCGGCCTCCGCGGGCGGCCGGCCGTTCGGTTACCAGCGGATAATGCCAACCCGCCGCGTTATGTCACGCCGCACGAACGAGGCTGAGCACGGCGCCCTTGCCCCGAACTTCCGCCTCCTCGAACTCGGCCGCGGCAATCGCCCGATCGAGCGCTGCGCGCAGTTCTTTCGCGCTTTCCAAAGTCAGCTCGATCCCCGCCCGCGCCCCGGCACCGAGGTCCGTGTTGAGAAAGTCGAGCGTGATGACGTCGCCGAGTGGCGCATGGCGCGCGTGGTCATAGGCGACCACCGCATGCGACAACGGGAACCACTGGTCCCCGCGTTTCGCCATGCCCTCGGCGCGCACGACCTCGATGATCGACGTGCACATGTCCGAGACTCCTACTTCGCCAGATATTTGCCAAAGAAGGCCCAGATCTTGTTCCAGCCGTCCATCGCCTGCTCGGGCCGATACAGGGGGCGGTGCCAGTAGAAGAAACCATGGCCGGCGCCGTCGTACCGGTGGAACTCATACGTCTTGCCGTGCTTCTTCAGCTCTTCTTCATGCAGATTAACCTGCTCCGGGCTCGGCGCGCGGTCGTCGTTGCCGAACAGGCCGAGCAGCGGGCAGCTCAGGCCAGGTGTCATGTCGACGGGCGCGACGGGCTTCTTCGCGTTGAGCTCCTCCTTGCTCATCACCACGCCGCCACCCCATTGATCGATGACGGCATCGATATCGGTCTTCTGGCAGGCATAGATCACGGCGTGGCGGCCACCGGAGCAGGACCCGATCAGGCCGACCTTGCCGTTGTTACCAGGTTGCGCGCGCATCCACTTCACGGCGGCTTCGGTATCCCCAACCATTTGGGCGTCGGAGATGCCGCCGTCGGCACGCACCTTGGCGGCAACGTCGTCGGGGTTGCCATCGCTGCCGCCGCCTTCGCGCTCATACAGGTTGGCGCAGATCGCGAGATATCCATGGTGCGCGAACCGGCGCGCCGTCTCGATGTATAGCTCGCTCCAGCCAGGAAGATGGTGGATCAACACGACGCCCGGAAAGGGGCCAGGACCCTCCGGCTTGGCCACGTAAGCCGTAATCGGGGCTCCCCCGTGACCCTTGATAGTCACATTTTCGCAGGTCATGCCTCGGTAGAATGACATCGATCTTCCTCCATAAGCGTAAGCCTTGGGCCTTGGACAGGCCATCGGAGCGGCACGCGGCGACGGTCCGGTGGGGCCAACCCGCCGAGCCGCCGGAGGGCGCCACAACGTCAGTATTCGACGATCGCATGATCAGCGCAATAAGAGGCCGAAATAGAACCCAGGCAATCGCTTCAACAGAAGGGGATTTCCGGTCCCGCCGCGACAGGGAAAGCTGCCCGAAGAGCGCTTTCCCGGTTGGTTTTACACCCCGACGCGCTGGTTGACCTCGATCAGGTTCATCGACGGATCGTAGAGATAGATCTGTCGATACCCCAGCATCGCGTACTGCCCGGCATCGGAGTACATGATGCCGGCGTCATCCAGTCGCCGCATGACCGCATCCAGATCGGGCACGGTGATCGCGACATGACCGCCGATGGTCGGATTGTGCTGCAACCCATTGGCCTTGGCGAAGTTCGGCACGGGCTTGACGATATGCAGCCCGTTATTGACACCCAGCCCCACCGCTTCCGCGCCGTCCTGCTCGAACGTCGCCAGAGCCGCCGGATCGGACCGGAAATCGCCGCCTGACGCCGGGCGCTGAAAGACGCCTTCGCGCATGCCGAATATCGCGTTGAAGAACGAAGCGCTTTCCCGCACGTCGTGAGCCGGCAGGTTTACGTGATGGATTTTCCAGGTCATCGTCGTCGCTTCCTGTCGGCCATGGGCAAGACCGGCATCCTCGCCGTGGTGGTGGGTCTTAGCAAGTCTCGCCCTTGATGGGTTCCGACACGCCCGGTCGCCCTTGACCGGCACCGCGTCGCGGCATAGCCAAATCATCCGACGGCGCCGGCCGCCACCCCATCACCGACAGACGGCGCAGGAATTGATACGACGCCTGGGAATCCGCGGGGACCGAGAAAAAGATGCAAACATACGATTACATCGTTGTTGGTGCCGGCTCCGCTGGCGCCGCCGTCGCGCACCGGCTGTCGGCGGATGCCCGCAACAAGGTCCTGTTGCTGGAAGCCGGCGCCCCAAGTCACCCGTGGTCCCGCATTCCGGTCGGTTATGCGCGCCTGCTGACCAACCCCGCCGCCAACTGGCTCTACGCATCCGAACCCGAGGCCAACACCAATGGCCGCAAACTCCCCGTGCCGCGCGGCAAGCTGCTGGGCGGTTCCAGTGCGATCAACGGGTTGGCGTTCGTCCGCGGCCAGGCGCAGGATTTCGACACCTGGGCGCAGATGGGCAATCAAGGGTGGAGCTACGAACACGTCCTGCCCTTCTTCAAGCGCATGGAAAGCTACGAGGGCGGCGGCGACGATACATTCCGGGGCCGGGGCGGCCCGATCCGCGTCACCAATCCGCAACCCAGCAGCACGCTATTCGCGACCGTCATCGAAGCCGCCGGGCAGGTCGGCATCCCCCACAATCCTGACTACAATGGTGCTCGGCAGGACGGCATTGCCATGAGCCAGGCCACCATCGCGGCCGGCCAACGCATGAGCACCGCCCGCTGCTATCTGGACCCGATCCGCAAACGCGCGAACCTCCATATCGAGACCAGGGCCCTCACCGAGGCAATTCTGCTGGAAGGCAAACGCTGCATCGGGGTTCGATACACGGTGAACGGGGAACCACGGGAAGCGCGGGCCGAGCGAGAAGTCGTGGTGAGCGCCGGGGCGATCAACTCCCCGCAACTGCTGGAATTGTCGGGCATCGGCCAACCGGGGCGCTTGCGGGGGCTCGGGATCGAGGTCCGCCACGCACTGCCCGGGGTCGGGGAGAATCTGCGCGATCATTACGCGCCGCGGACACGGTGGGCCATCGGCCGGAAAGGGATCACCTTCAATGATCGCGCTCGCGGCCTGGGTTTGGTGGGACAGGCGATCCGCTACGCGTTGTTCCAACCCAGCCTGCTGAATATGGTGGGTGCGCCGATGCGCGCCTTTGTCCGTTCTCGCGAAGGTCTTGATGCGCCGGATCTCCTGCTGGGTTGGGTGCCGATGCTGACCGAGCCGGGGCCGAAAGGCCCCAGACTGTCCCGTCAGTCCGGCATAACCTGCTATGCTCACCCAATGCGGCCCGAAAGCCGCGGCCACATCCACATCACGGCCGCCGATCCGCGACGGCCGCCGGCGATCAACTTCAATTTCCTGTCGTCGCCGATCGACGCGGAACTGACCATCCGCGCGGTGCGGATCGCCCGTTCGATCATGACGGCGCCGGCGATGGCGTCGTTGCAGGTTTCAGAGATCGGGCCGGGCACCGCGCTGACCACGGATGACGAAATCCTGGATTGGGTGAAGCGCGTGGCCGAAACGACCTATCACCCGGTGGGGACCTGCAAGATGGGGGCGGACGCGATGGCGGTGGTCGACTCCCAGCTTCGTGTGCACGGGATCGCGGGGTTGCGGGTGGCCGACGCGTCCATCATGCCGACCTTGACATCGGGCAACACCAACGCGCCATCGATCATGATCGGGGAAAAGGCGGCGGACATGGTGCTGAACGCCGCCGCCTGAACCAGGGTTGCCTCCAAGGGGAGATGGCCCGGGGGGGCGCGCGAAGTCCAGGCGGTACCAGCCGGTTGCCAGTCTCTTGACAAGTCAATGGTCCGGCCGGCTGGTATCATCAGCCCCTGCCGGCACACTGGCGGAAAGGAACCCCGACATGTCCGCGAAATCCTACACACGGCCGACCGTTTCGGCCCCTCCGGCGATCCCGCCGCTGTTGCAGCCGCAACCGCCGATCGCACCCCTGGTGCCCGCGGCGCATGTGGTCAACCTGATGACCGCCGCCGGATCGGCCGCCTTTGGGGCGCGGTGGAAGGGCTGTGAGGCAAAGCTGGTCGAGTGCTCGGCGCTGTCGGATTCGATGCCCGAATTCCGGACGACCTACGACGTGGAGCCGCATGCCGAACTGGTGGGTTTCGATGACTCAGCCTGGACCGACATCGCGGCCACGGATCTCGCGGCGCGTCGCGGCGGTGGGCTGGTATCGTTTTATTGGTTCCGCACAACCCTGACGATCCCGGCCCAGGCCATGGGGTTCGATACCGCCGACACGCGCGTGGTTCTGACCGTGAATGTCGACGACTACGCTGAAGTCTGGGTTGATGGCGAGCTGCCGCGTTCGGCGGGCCGGCCGAGCCCGGCGGCGATCCAGGGGTTCAACATGCCCAACCGGCTGGTGTTGCGGGATATGGTGAAGCCTGGGGAGCGGTTCGAAATTGCCATTTTCGCCATCAACGGGCCGATTTCGGCCGTGCCGGCAAACTTTCTGTGGTTTCGGGAAGCGAAGGTCGAATTCTACCGCTGACCAGGGACGCGCATGGTGACCGGGGACGCGCATGGGTGTGGCGGACAACCCGCGCCATTTCGGTGCGGGCTCACGTTTCGGCCGCACGACGCAAACAGTTCCGATTTATCGATAGCGGAAACAGAGTTGTGGAGAGGTCCTACAGCAGGAACACGGCCATGCCGACCAGCAGCACCACCATGAAGATGATGCTCCCAACCGTGGCATTGGTAAACGCGTCCCAGGTCCGTTGCCGTTCCGCCACCAGTTGTTCCGGTGTCTCCGGCCCCTGAAAATGACTACTGCCGTGACTGGCCATCAACTGCTCCGCCCTGCTGCGATCAATCCGAGGCCCTTTTTATTGTGAGGTGCGATCCCATGGCAAGGGGTTGGCAAGGGCGGCCGTGTCCGGCGCCCAGGCTGTCCTGGTGCCGGAGGCAAAGGCCGCCAACGCCGCCGGATAGATCGCGTGTTCCTGGCGCAGCACCCGTTCGGCCAGGCTGTCCTCGGTATCGTCGGGCAGGACCGGGACAGCGGCCTGGGCCAGGATCGGTCCGGCATCCATATCCCGGGTGACCAGATGCACGGTGCAGCCGTGGATCTTCGCGCCGCTTTTCAGGGCGCGGGCATGAGTATGCAGGCCGGGAAACGCTGGCAAAAGGCTGGGATGGATGTTCAGCATTCGGTCGGACCACGGATCCACCAGCCGAGGGGTCATCAGGCGCATGTAACCCGCCAGGCACACGATCTCGACCTTTGCCGATCGCAACGCAGTGTCCAGGGCTGCTTCGTGGTCACCGCGATTCTTGCCGAACGGGCGATGATCGATCGCCAGGGTCGGCACACCGGCCGCGGCGGCACGATCCAATCCCGCGGCATCTGGCCGGTTCGACAGCACCAGGACGATCTCGGCCGGATAGGCGGGGTCCGCCGCGGCGGCCAGCAAGGCCGCCATGTTGGAACCGCGCCCGCTGATCAGGATCGCGGTCCGCCGCCGCCTGATACCCATCATTCAACGCCTGCGAGGTTCGGCTTTGGGGGCGAGGCGCGCATGGCGTGCGGCGGCTGGACGATCCTCGGATCGCCAGGGCCTGGGTCGGGCGTTTGCGTCGTCGCCTCCGGTCACGCCGGCCAACCGGATGGGACCGGGATGCGAACCGTGGCGGGTGCCAGGTCATCGTCGGCGCGCGCGATGGTTCCGATGCGCCAAACCCGCTCTCCGGCGGCTTCCAGCAGTGCGATGGCCGCGTCGGGGTCGGCGACGACCAGGGCCATGCCAATCCCGCAGTTGAAAACGCGCAACATTTCCTCGGGCGCGATGCCGCCAGTCCGGGCGAGCCAGCCAAACACCGGCGGAACCGGCCAGGAGGGTTGCAGGACCGCTGTCGTGCCATTCGGCAGCACGCGGGGCAGGTTGCCCGGCAGCCCCCCGCCGGTGATATGCGCCGCCGCCTTCATCAGCCCGGCCCGATGCAGTGCGACCAAAGCGGGCACATAGATCCGCGTCGGTTCCATCAGGGCTCGCCCCAATGTGACCCCAAGGGGAGCGCCAGGGGGAGCGCCAGGGGAAGCATCAGGGGAAGCATCAGGGGCGCCCGCCGTTGCGAAGGGTGCCGCGGCATCCCAGCCGAGGCCGCTGGCCTCGACCACGCGCCGTACAAGGGAAAATCCGTTCGAGTGCACGCCGCTGCTGGCTAGCCCCAGGATCGTGTCGCCCGGAGCGACATCGCGGGGCAACAGGGTCCCGCGTTCGGCGGCGCCGACCGAAAATCCCGCCAGGTCGTAATCGCCCAGGGCATAGAGACCCGGCATCTCCGCCGTTTCCCCCCCGACGAGGGCACAGCCAGCCTGTCGACAGCCTTCCGCGATGCCGGCGATGATGGTCCGCGCGGCGGCGACCTCCAGCTTGCCGGTAGCGAAATAGTCCAGGAAAAACAGCGGTTCCGCGCCCTGCACGACCAGGTCATTGACGCACATGGCCACGAGGTCGATGCCGACCGTATCGTGGATCCCGGTTTCGATGGCGACTTTCAGCTTCGTGCCCACGCCATCGGTCGTCGATACCAGAATTGGATCGACGAAGCCGGCGGCCTTGGGATCGAACAGCGCGCCGAAGCCGCCCAATCCGCCCAACACGCCGGGCCGCGTGGTTGCCCGGGCCAGGGGCTTGATAGCCTCGACCAGCGCGTCGCCGGCTTCGATATCGACGCCGGCGGAGCGGTAGTCCAGGCGATTATGGCCGGCCGAGCGGCTGTGGTCTCCGCTGGTCATGGCGGCCCTCGAAAGGTAATCGGTGAAGGAGGGCAGACAGAACCACATGCGGCGGCTAGAACGCAACGGTGGCCCATTCAGAGCGGGGGACAGATACCATGCTGATCGGCACCAGCCGTCGCGGGCAGAGTGGCAATCGCCCGTCGAAGTGGTGCGGAGAGCGCCCCTCGAATTGGTGCGGAGAGCGCCCGTCGGTTTGGTTCGGCCGGGGCTCATCTCCTTGGTTCGGCAAGGTTCGGCCGGGCGCCAAGGGCATGGCGATCCCAGGGGCGGGCAACCAAGGGGCTCCCGATGCCTGACGGCGGCGAATTTGGTCGGACCGTATCCTCGGGATTGCTCACCGCGCCCAACATCGTCACCTTCGCTCGGCTTTGCGCGGTCCCGCTCGCCTTTTGGCTGGTGCTGGAACATCGGCTCGACCAGGCGTTTTTCCTGTTCGTGGCAGCGGGTCTGTCGGACGCCGTCGACGGGTGGCTCGCGCGTCGATATGGCGGCAACGCGATTGGCGCCTTGCTCGATCCCGTGGCCGACAAGGCTTTGTTGGTCACGATGTATGTCACGCTGGCCGCGGTCGATGCCTTGCCAGCCTGGCTGGCGATTCTGGTCGTGTTCCGCGACCTCGTGATCGTCGGGGGCGTGCTGATCCTGGGTGTGCTGGGGCATCCGGTGGTCATCCGGCCGCTTTATATCTCCAAGCTCAACACCATGTTCCAGATTATGCTTGTGGCTGCGATCCTGCTGCAGGCAGGATTTGGCCTTTCCATGCCATGGGTGTGTGAAGCAATGATCTGGGTCGTGGCGGCAACAACATTGGCGTCGGGTGGAGCTTATGTCTGGGTCACCGCACGCGGTCGATAGCATAGCTCCGAAGGCTCCTCCTGATCCCGGCGTCGCGCCGAGCGAAGCCGCGCCTGTCGCGAGCGGCGGTGGTATCTGGCTGACGGCATCCCTCGCCACCCGGTCGACGAGAGGCCAGCGCATCGCCCTCGGCCTTGGCTTGTTGGTCGGTTTGTGGCTTGCGTTGCAGTTGTTCGCATCGGTGCTGACACCGTTTGTCGCCGCCGCCGTGATTGCCTATGCGCTGGACCCACCGACGTCTCAACTGACCAAGCTGGGTCTGCCGCGCGGGCTGTCCGCCTTGCTGATGATCCTGCTGTCGTTGACCGCGGTGCTGCTGTTCGCGCTGCTGCTGTATCCTTTGTTGCTCGCGCAGATCGGGCTGTTGGTCTACCGCATCCCGCAATATGCGTTCCTGATCCAGGGCTGGGCGCGCGGCATTCTGACCGAGTTGCAGCAGAATTTCGGACCGGAACTGGTCAACGACCGATTGCGCGACCTGGTCAGCGGCCAGGCGGCCAGCATGTTGAGCATCCTGCTGTCCACGGTTACCGGCGTTATCGGCAGCAGCTTCGCCATCTTCAACGTGCTCAGCCTGGCCGTGGTCACACCGGTGGTCGGGTTCTACCTGCTGCGCGACTGGCCGCATGTGATCAGCATGGTCGATTCGTGGCTCCCGGTTCGCTACGCCACGGTAGTCCGGGCCCAGGCGCGGGAGGTCGATCGCGTCCTGTCGGCATGGGTGCGCGGGCAGGCGTTATGCTGCTTGATCCTGGCACTATTTTATGCGGTGGGCCTGAGCATGGCGGGCCTGGACCTGGGCCTGATCGTCGGGCTGACCGCCGGGTTGCTGTCGTTCATCCCGTATGTCGGATCGATCTCGGGCGCCGTCACGTCGATCGCCCTGGCATTGGCGCAATTTCCCGACTGGCGCGGCGTCGCCGTCGTATGCAGTGTCCTGATCGTCGGCCACATCCTGGAGGGCTACATCATCTATCCCCGTTTCCTCGGCGACCGGGTCGAGTTGCCCGCCGTCTGGGTGATCTTCGCCCTGTTCGCCGGCGCGGCGGCGTTTGGGTTCGTCGGGGTGATGCTGGCGGTGCCGATCGCCGCGACGATCGGGGTGTTGTGCCGATTCTGGTTGCGGCGCTATCTGGCGAGCCCGCTTTATCTCGATCCGCCATCACAATGATATGCCCGTGACGACCGGCCGGCAACTCCGGCTGCCGTTCCCGTTTCAGCCCGGCTTCGCCGCGGTCGATTTCATGGTGGGCGATTCCAACGAAGCCGCGTTGGCATGGTTGAACCGGACCCAGGACTGGCCCGATCGCCGTCTGGCGCTATGGGGACCCAGTGGCTGCGGCAAGACTCACCTATTGCATATTTGGGCCGATCGGATGGGTGCGGAGATTCGGCACGGACCAGAGTTGCGGGGGGTGCCGTTGCCGCCGGCATCCGGCGGGATCGCCATCGACGACGCGGATGCCATGGCAGACGAGCCGGCCCTGCTGCATTTGCTGAACGCCAGCCTCGCCGCCGGGTTGCCGGTATTGCTGGCGGCGACGCGGGCACCGGCGCGTTGGACCACCCAGCTGCCCGATTTGACCAGCCGGCTGCGGGCGATCACCGCGATCGAGGTCCATACGCCTGAAGACTCGCTGCTACAGGCGTTGCTGGCTCGTCTGCTGGCCGATCGGCAGTTGGCGGTGGCACCGGCCCTGCAGGATTGGCTGCTGTTGCGGCTGGTGCGCACGCCGGCGGCGCTGCGGGAAGCGGTTCTACGCCTGGATCGGGCGGAGTTGCGGCAGCGTGGACGGATCACCAAGGCCCTTGCCGCGTCGGTATTGGCTGCCATGGATGAAGATTCGGTGTCATACGATGGTTCGGACAATGAGCCCAGGAGTCGCGGTGGCGCGCGTCCGGTAGAGACGGGGTAAACCATATGCCGACGAAAAGGCTGCTCCGCATGATACACGATGCCGAAATCGCGCCGCCGGCCCAGATCGCCGGCGAAGCCACGGTTGCCGCCACACCGCGGCCGGATGGCATTGGCAATCGGTATATCAATCGGGAGCTATCCTGGCTGGATTTCAACCGGCGCGTGGTGGAAGAAGCGGACAATCCGCGCCATCCGCTGTTGGAGCGAGTGCGGTTTCTGTCGATCAGCGCGTCCAATCTCGATGAATTCTACTCGGTGCGGGTGGCTGGATTGATCGGGCAGGCGAAAGCCGGCGTTGCCAATCTTTCGACGGACGGTCTGACCCCCGCGCAGCAACTGGTGGAGATCAGGCGCAGCGCCGAGGCATTGCGGGCGGCTCAACAGCGCTCCGGGCGAGAGCTGATCACGCTGCTGCATGCCGTCGGGATCGAGATTTGCGCGCCGGATTCGCTGTCCGACGACGACCGTATCTGGCTCGATGCCTGGTTCATGGAACGCGTGTTTCCGGTGCTGACCCCGCTGGCCATCGACCCGGCGCATCCGTTCCCGTTCATCTCCAACATGGGCCTGGTGATGGCGCTGTTGCTGGTGCGAGAGATCGATGGCGTCGGCATGCGCGGCCTGTTGCCGCTGCCGAACCAGGTGGAACGCTTCATCCGGCTGCCCCCGGCGGTGAACGGCCAGGGGGGCGGTCAGGGGGGCGGCCACGGTCCGATCCGCTTCGTGGTGCTGGAACATTTGGTGATCATGTTCCTGGAGCGAATCTTCCCGGGCTTCCAGCTGACCGGCAAGGGCCTGTTCCGGGTCATCCGCGACACGGATGTCGAGTTCGAGGAAGAAGCCGAGGACCTGGTGCGATCCTATGAGACCGCTCTGAAGCGGCGTCGGCGCGGGGTCGCGATCCACCTGGAACTCGATACCGAAATGCCGTCGGAATTGCGCACCCTGGTGATGGACGCGCTGAACGCCTCGGCCGACGAGGTGTATCCTCAGCGCGGCCTGATGGGCGTGGTCGACCTTACCCAGTTGATTGTCGACGATCGCCCGGACCTGCTGTTCCCGCCGTTCACCCCGCGCTTTCCGGAACGCATCCGCGATTTCGGCGGCGACTGCTTCGCGGCGATCCGCGCCAAGGACATCGTCGTCCACCATCCGTATGAAAGCTTCGACGTCGTCGTCCAATTCCTGCGCCAGGCGGCGCAGGATCCCAATGTCGTCGCGGTCAAGCAGACGCTGTATCGCACCAGCCGCGACAGCACGATCGTCAAGGCGCTGATCGAAGCCGCCGAGGCCGGCAAATTCGTCGTCGCCATGGTGGAACTGCGTGCGCGCTTCGATGAAGAAGCCAACATCCGCCTCGCCCGCACCATGGAAGCAGCCGGCGTGCAGGTGGTCTACGGCTTCACCGAACTGAAGACCCACGCGAAATTGTCGCTGGTGGTCCGGCGGGAGGCGGGGACCTTGCGGTCCTATGCCCATTTCGGCACTGGCAACTACCATCCGATCACCGCGCGCATCTATACGGACCTGAGCTTCTTCACCAGCGATCCGGCGCTGACCCGCGACGCCGCGCGCCTGTTCAACTACATGACCGGCTATGCCCGACCGGCGGCGATGGAGGAACTCGGGTTCAGCCCGATCGCCACGCGCGATGCCCTGCTGGCCGATATCCAACGCGAGATCGAGTTCGCCAAGGCCGGCCGCCCCGCCTCCATCTGGCTGAAGATGAACAGTTTGGTCGACCGTCAGTTGATCGAGGCCTTGTATGAGGCGTCCGCAGCCGGGGTGAAGACGGTCGCCGTGGTCCGCGGCATCTGCTGCCTCCGGCCGGGCGTTCCTGGCCTGTCGGAGAATATTCGTGTCCGGTCCATTGTCGGACGCTTCCTGGAGCACAGTCGGATTTATGCATTTGGCAACGGTTACGCCCTGCCGAGCCGGCATGCGCGGGTCTATATCAGTTCGGCTGATTGGATGGAGCGCAATATGGACTGGCGCGTGGAAACCCTGGTGCCGATCCATAATCCAACCGTGCACGAGCAAATGCTTGATCAGATCATGGCCATCAATCTGAAGGATACCTTGCAAACATGGGAGCTGCGGGCCGATGGCGGCTGGAAGCGTGTAACGCCCGGCAGGCGGCCGGTGTCCGCGCATGAATATTTCATGGTCAACCCGTCCCTGTCGGGTCGCGGTTCGGCGCTGCATGGGCCGTCCCTCCCCTCTCCGTTGCCCGAAAGCCGCCGTCAGGATCGAGTGAACCAGGACTGACATATGCCTTTTTCACCGCCTGCCAGGCAGCCACGATGCGGCGTGGTCGATCTTGGTTCCAATTCCGTGCGCCTTGTTGTCTATGAGGGACACCGTCGCAATCCGTCGATCATCTTCAACGAGAAGGCGGTCCTGCGACTCGGGCAGGGGCTGCAGGAATCCGGCTTTCTGAACGAGGACGGCATGCGTCAGGCGCTGACCGTGATGCATCGCTATCACGCGGTCGCCCGTGCCATGGGGGCGGAACCGTTCGAGGTTCTGGCGACGGCCGCGGTGCGTGACGCCCATAATGGCTCCGATTTCGTCGCCGATCTGCGGAACCGCATGAATGGCGTGCCCATCCATGTGCTGTCCGGACACCAGGAGGCCGGGTTTTCGGCTGAAGGGCTGTTGTGTGGGATCCCGGCGGCGGACGGGATTCTGGCCGACATCGGTGGCGGCTCCCTGGAAGTGGTGCAGTTGAACGCGGGGCGCCAGGGTCTTTCGCAGACCTTGCGGTTGGGTGTCATCCGGCTGACGGAGCGGTCGGGCGGCGATCTGGTGCAGGCCCGGATGATCGCCGAATCCGACATGGCCACCGTCCCATGGCTGTCCGAAGGCAACGGGCGCGATCTTTATCTGGTCGGCGGCGCGTGGCGCGCCCTGGCGCGCATTCACATGGCCCAGACTGGCTATCCGCTTCCCATGGTGCATCACTACGTCATCGGACGAGAGGAAGCCCGTGACCTTGCCGGCCTGATCGCCGGTGCCAACCGGAAATTGCTGGAAAAACTGCCCGGCGCACCTCGGCGACGATTGGACGACCTGCCACTGGCAGCCACCGTGTTACGGCGGCTGGTGCGCGTGACGGGTGTCCGCCGCGTCGTGTTCAGTGCCAACGGTCTGCGCGAAGGCTGGTTCATGCGGCGCATGTCGCCGGAGATACGCCAGCAGGATCCTTTGCTGGCCGCGGGCCATGAACTGGCGGCGCAGCATGGCCGGGACCCGGCCTTACCGCCCGCGCTGCTCGTATGGACCGACCCGTTGTTCCAGGGCGAAACCCGGGCCGACCGCCAGATTCGGGAAGTCGCGTGCTGGATGTCCGACGTCGGCAGCCACGACCACCCGGAATTCAGGGCGGAGCAGGCGTTCAATCGCGTGCTGCGACAGCCTGGGGTCGGGTTGGATCATCCTTCCCGGGCGTTCCTCGCGATGGCCATCGCGCTGCGCTACGAGGCGGACATGAATGCCGCCTATTTGCAACCCACGCGCGTTCTGCTGACCCCGGACGCCGCGCGCAGGGCCGAAATCCTGGGGGTTGCCCTGCGGCTGGCCTACACCTTGTCGGCGGGCACGCTGGATTTGCTGGCGGCGGCAACCTTGCGGGTGGAACGCTCTGCTCTGGTGCTGCAACTGCACGAAAACAGCGGCGTCTTCGTCGGGGAAAGCATCATGCGCCGACTGGATCGGTTGGCCCTGGCGGTTGGATTGCCAGGAACGATGGAAGTTGCGCCCTTAGCGCAGTTGCGGATGCCGCCCAGCGGCACGCTGGCACGATGATATGCTGGCTGGGGCGGGAGGGATCGAACCTCCGAATGACGGAATCAAAATCCGTTGCCTTACCGCTTGGCGACGCCCCATCCGCGCGCAGGTGATAGGTCGCGTCGCGCGCCGCGTAAAGGGAGAACAACGCCTCGGGTCAAGCAATCGGGGGAAGGACGTCGTGGCCGCGTGGGTCAGCCGGCGGCGCCACCCCATGCCCACCAGCCGGGCCGGCTGATCGCATCGGCCGCCCGTTCGGCCGAACCGGCATCCGGGAACAAGCCAAAACAGGTTGCCCCCGAACCGCTCATGCGCACCAGCAGACAGTCCGGCGCCGACGCGATTGCCGCCAGCACCTGGTCGATCGGCGGACACAGCCGGATCGCCGCCGCCTGCAGGTCGTTGTGCGCATGCGACAGATCGGCGGCCAACGCATGGGCGTCGGGCCAGCCGTCCGCCAGGCGCGCGGGCAGGGAAAATCCGGGATCGCGCGATTTGAATACCGCCGGGGTCGATACCGCCACCCCAGGGTTGACCAGCACCAGCCCGCACGATGGCAGCAAGGGCGCGGCTTCCAATCGTTCGCCGATCCCGCCCATGCGGGTGGTACGGCTGGCTAGGCAGACGGGAACATCCGCCCCAAGCCGCTGAGCGATGCCATGCAGCAGCGCGGGGTCGGGTTGCAGGTCCCAAAGCTGGGACAGCAGGCGCAAAGCCGCCGCGGCATCGGCCGAACCGCCGCCAATCCCCGATGCGATCGGCAGGTTCTTGTGCAGGATCAGATTGGCTTTCGGCGTGATTCCAGCCGAGCTCGCCAGCAAATGCGCGGCCCGTAGCACCAGATTATCCGGTTCATTCGCCAGCTCGGCGGCAAACGGGCCGGTGACCGCCAGCGACAGATCGTCCGCGGCGAACGCCTCCAACCGATCGCCGCATGCGGCGAAGGCCACGAGACTGTCCAGCAGATGATATCCGTCTTCCCGTCGGCCGAGGATATGGAGAAACAGGTTGACCTTGGCGGGCGCCGCCTGACCCGTCATTGCGGGCCTCGACCGGGTCGGCATCGGATCGCCATGCAGCACGCCGCCAGCTATTGGCCGGCCGCGACCGATCCGCCGGCCGGTGCCCCAATCGGCTGCGTGCCTGGCGGCGGGTTCAGCTTCGCTTCCAGCTTGGCAACGTCGTCCGGAGGCGGGTTGAGTGTCAGTGCCCGACGCCATTGATATTGGGCCTCTATCTTCCGGCCGACCGCCCAGTATGCATCGCCGAGATGGGCGTTGATGGTGGGGTCGTCCGGCTCCAGCTCCACCGCGCGCTCCAAGGTCTTGACCGCTTCCTGTATGGCACCCTGCCGGAACAGGACCCAGCCCAGACTGTCGATGATGGCCCCATCGTTCGGCCGTCGCTGCGCGGCTTTCTGCAACATCTCCCGCGCGCGATCGAGGTTCACTCCTTTGTCCGCCCAGGAATATCCCAGGTAGTTCAGGACCAGTGGCTGTTCCGGCGCCAGGGTCAAGGCAAACAGGAAGTCGGCTTCCGCTTTCGGCCACTGATTGCTGCGCTCAAACGAAATGCCGCGGCTGTAATACATCACCCAGTCGTTGCGGGTCGGCCGGGCGACACGGGCGATCGCGCGATCATAGGCGGCGATTGCTTCGTCATGCCGCTGCTTGGTTCGGTAAAGATCACCCAGTTGCAGGTCCGGCAACGGACTGTCCGGATAATCGGTGCTCAATTGCCGCAAGTCTGTCACCGCTGCGTCGGTCTTGCCCGTGCGATCCTGCAACGCCACCCGCCGCAACCGGACGACCGCCGACAAGGGGTCCCGCAAGGTGACATTGGCCAACATGGCCAGGGCGGCTTCCGGATGGCGTTGCACCACCAGGATTTCCGCCGCGGCCAGCCGAGCGGCGGTGAGGTCCGGGCGGATATCCAGTGCCAGGCGCAACATCACAAGTGACAGGTCGTTCGCGTTCTGGGACGTCAGGGCCGAAGCGAACGCCATGTAGGCCTCCGCCATGCCATCCGTCGGGGTGCCCACGGGCCGGGTGGTCACGGACTGCAACAACGCCGGCAACGCGATCTGCGCGTCGTTGGAAGTGCCCGCCAATCCCGCCAGGGTTGCCTGGGCCTCGGCCGGGTGGCCGGAGCGGGCCTGCCAACTCGCGAGGATTTGCGCGACCCGCACGCTGGAGGAGCCGAATTCGGTGCGAACGATCCGGTAGTACCGGTCCGCATCGTCACGTCGGTTCGCGGCGTCGGCGATCAACGCGGCATGCAAGGCGAATGTCGGGCGAGACCGTTGTACGTCGATGAACGGGCGCAGGACCGTCAGTGCTTCATCGGTCCTGCCTTCCGCCTGCAAGGACCAGGCTAACAGCAGGGGCTGCAAGACCTGGGTCAATCCCTGGCGCGGCAAACCGCTCATGCGGCGTTCGGTCGCCTTCCAGCGCCCCGCCTTCGCATCGACATTGGCAAGCAGCAATTGCGCGACCGGATTGTCGGGCAGCCTGCGGGCCAGCGTCGTCGCTTCCGGTCGGCCTGTGTTCAGGCATGCGACAAAGGCTTGCGTGGTCACTTCCGGATCGTCGGGCGCCGCGGCGTGTGCCTTCAGCAGGTCGTTGCATGCGGTTACCGCGTCCGTGCGCTGCAGCGCATAGCGGCCCGCGAGGTAGTTCCCAAAGGCTCCGGTCGGCGCAAATCGGTCGACTCGTCCGCGCGACCTGGCGCCGGGATCGGACGCGGCGCAGGCCGACAGGACGGTCAGGGCCAAAAGCAGAACACGGCGGAGATTGCGTGCGTTGGGCATTCGTAATCCGTAGCACCCGGCTTTTCCGGTGTCATGGGAATTGCGATTTGCCGCGGGGATTGTTTCGGCGGGATTGTTGCCGCGGGGATTGCGGGCACCGTCGTCGGAAGATCATCCGTCGTCCGCGCATGACAGGTTTGTAAAGTCTTTTTAATCAATCACACCCAGGCTATATCTAAACCAGCGACGGAACCCCGCGCCCGAGGTGCAGACAACGATGGCCGCCCGATCACCCACACTGGAGGCCCGCCGGCTGGCCTCTCCGGCGCTGATGGCCCTGATGGGCCGGCGCACAGCCGAACTCGGCGGTTTCGCCCTGGGCCTGCTCGGCCTTGCGCTGCTGGTCGCCATGTTCGACTACCATCCAACCGACCCGTCGTTGAACACGGCCACCACGGGCCATACCAAGAACCTGACCGGACCGGTCGGGGCGGTCGTTGCGGATATCCTCGTTCAGGGCTTCGGGTTGGCCGGAATGCTGCCCGGAATCGCCCTGCTGGCCTGGGCGTGGCGGATCGCGTCCCGCCGAGGCCTGGGTAGTCCGGCCGCGCGGATCGCCAGCCTGCTGGCAGCCTTACCCGTGCTGGCGGCGTTCTTCACGCTTTGCCTCACCCCCATCGGAATCGCCTGGCCGGCCATTGTCGGGCCGGGCGGGGCCATCGGCCAATTGTTGTCCGAAACCGCCATTGGCGTGGGGCGCGACCTGGCTGGCCCTATCGGCGTCACCTCCGTCTGGTTCCTCGCCGTTGTGCTGACCCTCATCCTCACCTTCGCCGCGCTCGGCCTTTCCACCGGGGAATGGCGCACGGCGGGCCGCGGCCTGTGGCGGGTGGGACGCTTCTCCGTCTCTGGCGGGCGCCAAGCCGGCCATGCGATGGCGCGCGGTGCCAGCGGCGTCGGGACGGCATCATCCTGGGTGACCGGCATGTTTGCCGGACGACCGGGACTGGGAATTGCGCGGGAACCGGCGCCGGCGCCGGCGCCGGCGCCGGCGCCGTCCTCGGCCCCCGAATCAGATTATCCGCCGGCGATCGGGGCATCCGCCCCCGCCCCCAAGGTCATCCGCCCGGAACCGCCGGTTCGAACCGACCGCCTGATCGCCCCGCCCGTCGAGGTTCCGCCCATCGCGACCGTCAGCGCGCCGCCACGGGTCAAGCAACCGCCGCCGTCCAAGGTGAAAGCCCAACAACCCAGCCTGCCGCTGACGGAAGCCGGCTGGCGGTTTCCCGATCTGTCGCTGCTGGTCGCACCGCCGCCGCGGGCCGCCTCGGGGCCGAGCGAAGAGGCGTTGCAGGCGAATGCGAGGTTGTTGGAGACGGTGCTGGACGATTATGGGGTCAAGGGCGCGATCGTGGAGATCCGTCCGGGGCCCGTCGTGACCCTGTATGAACTGGAACCGGCGCCGGGCATTCGCAGCGCGCGGGTGATCGGCCTGGCCGACGACGTGGCGCGCAGCCTGTGCGTGACCGCCGTGCGCATCGCCACCGTCCCCGGCCGCAACGTGATCGGCATCGAGGTGCCGAACAGCAAGCGGGAGACCGTTTATCTCAGTGAAATCCTGGCCAGCGATGAGGTGCAGAAACATACCGGGCGGCTGTCGCTGGCGCTGGGCAAGGATATCGGCGGCACGTCCATCGTGGCCGATCTGGCGCGCATGCCGCATCTGATGATCGCGGGCACCACCGGGTCTGGCAAATCCGTTGGCGTGAACGCGATGATCCTGTCGTTGTTGTATCGCCTGTCGCCCGACCAGTGCCGGCTGATCCTGATCGACCCGAAAATGCTGGAACTGTCGATTTATGAGGGCATTCCTCATCTGATGGCGCCGGTGGTGACGGAACCCGCCAAGGCCGTTACCGCTCTGAAATGGACTGTCCGGGAAATGGAACGCCGCTACCGCGCCATGAGCCAGTTGGGCGTGCGCAACATCGGCGGCTACAACGACCGCGTGGCGGAGGCTCGGTCAAAGGGAGAGGTCGTCACCCGCCGCGTGCAGACCGGCTTCGACCCCGATACCGGCCGGCCGACGTTTGAAGAACAGCCCCTCGCGCTGGAGACGCTGCCGTTCATCGTGGTCGTGGTCGACGAAATGGCGGACCTGATGATGGTGGCTGGCAAGGAGATCGAGGCCGCGGTGCAGCGCCTGGCGCAGATGGCCCGCGCCGCCGGCATCCATGTGATCATGGCCACGCAGCGCCCGTCCGTCGATGTCATCACCGGCACGATCAAGGCCAATTTCCCGACTCGCATCAGCTTCCAGGTCATCAGCAAGTTCGACAGCCGCACCATCCTGGGCGAGCAGGGCGCGGAGCAACTGCTGGGCATGGGCGACATGCTGTTCATGCAGGGTGGCGGCAGAGTAACCCGCGTGCATGGCCCGTTCGTGTCGGACGATGAGGTGGAGAAGGTCGTGGCCTTCCTGCGCGAACAGGGCGAGCCGGCCTATGTGGAAGACGTGACCGAACCGACGGACACTGAAAACGAACCGTCGATGTCGGGTATCGCCGGTGCGAGCGACGGGGAAAAGGGCCTGTTCGATCAGGCCGTCGCGGTGGTGGCGCGAGAGGGCAAGGCGTCGACGTCCTTCATCCAGCGGCATTTGAACATCGGCTACAACCGGGCCGCCAAGCTGATCGAGCAGATGGAGAAGGAAGGCATCGTCAGCACCGCCAACCATGTGGGCAAGCGGGAAGTTTTGGTCCGGCGGACCAATGACGACGAGGATTAAGGCCGGGCCATCCTGAGCCGCTACCGGTCGGCGGAAAGATCGACCGCTTCCTCCGTCGTGCTGGCGCGGTGCGGTGTCCGCGATTTTCCAGGTCGCGACCACGGGAGTCGTGGATGTCGGGCCCGCGCCCGCCACGACCGTGTGCTGGCCATGCGCCAAGGGGACCGTGATTGCCGCGGGGTAGGTCGTTACATGGACAATCTGACGGGCAAGGTTAAATTGTCCACGACCACTGCGCGAGTCCCCTTTCCGTCATTGCCGGACTCGATCTGGCCACCCGCTCCCTGCTGATGAAGCGCGGGTTGCCGTGCCGAGCCCGGCAATGACGTTGAGGGGCGGCGCGTTCACTTGTAGCGATTATTTGGGCGCGTTGCCTTGGGCGACGCTGTCGGTCACCGGCTCGGGCCGTTGGCGTCAATACTCGTTATGCATCTCCGACGTATCCAGATTCCCAAATCGGGTGAATTCAGCCTCGAAGAACAGCGGGATGGTCCCCGTCGGACCATGCCGCTGCTTGGCGATGATAAGGTCCGCCCGGTTATGGGCGACCGACATCCGCGCCTGCCAGTCGGCGATGGCCTTGTGGAATTTTTCCGCCCCATCGGTGAAGGACGCTTCCTTCGGCATGCGCTGTTCCAGGTAGTATTCATCCCGGTAGACGAACATCACGCAGTCCGCGTCCTGTTCGATCGTGCCAGATTCGCGCAGATCCGATAGCTGCGGGCGTTTGTCTTCTCGCGATTCAACCGCACGCGACAACTGCGACAACGCTATGACCGGTACCGCCAGTTCCTTGGCCAGCGCCTTCAATCCCTGCGTGATCTGGCTGATTTCCAGCACCCGGTTCTCGGCCCGCACGCCCACCGCGGGGCGCATGAGTTGCAGATAATCCACGATCACAAGAGCCAGACCCTTGGTCCGCTTCAACCGCCGGCATCGTGTCCGCAGGGCGGAAATCGTGATCGCCGGTGTATCGTCGATCTGTATGGGCAGGCTGGCGATTTCACGCGACACGCGCACGAAGGTGTCGAATTCCTTCTGCCCGATATCGCCGCGCCGGATTCTGTCGCCGGAGACCCTGGATTCCTCACTCAGCAGGCGTGTCGCCAACTGCTCGGAGCTCATTTCCAGGGAGAACACCGCGACCTGGGCGGGGTTGGGCGCGACGCTGTTGGCGGCCACCGCTTCGGCCATCAGCGCCTTCGCCGCGCCGAACGCGATTTTGGTCGCCAAAGCGGTTTTCCCCATGCCGGGACGGCCGGCCAGGATCATCAGGTCGGACGGATGCAGGCCGCCCAGTTTGGCATCCAGATCCCGCAATCCCGATGGCAGGCCGGACACCTGCCCGGTGCGGTTCAGGGCGCGTTCGGCGCCGTGCAACGCCTCGGTCAACGCCTGATGGAACGTCATGAAGCCGCCGCCGACCCGGCTGGTGCCGGTCAGTTGAAACAGTGACTGTTCCGCGGATTCTATTTGCTCCGGGCCGCTAAGATTGTCCTCCGATCCGAACGCGTCGTTGACGATCCGTTCTCCAAGGTCGATCAACTGCCGGCGGACCCAGTTATCGTGGATCGCCTTGCCATAGTCGGACACGTTGATGATGCCCACCATCGCGGTCAGCAGGCGGGACAGATACGGCAGCCCGCCCGCATCGGTCAGGGCGCCGGTATGTTCCAGTTCCGGCTTCAATGTGACCGGGTCGGCGAGCTGTCCGGCTTCGATCTTGCGCGCAATGGCCTGAAACAATCGCCCATTCACCGGATCGGAAAAATGCTCCGGGCTCAGGATATCCGAAACCCGTTCATACGCCCGGTTGTTCGCCAGAATCGCTCCCAGCAATGCCTGCTCCGCCCGAACATTCGACGGCGGAGTGCGCAAGACATGATCGGGAGAGGACAAAGACATCGCGCGCATTTCCTATCGTAGACAGATAGTGATGACCAACAGTACCTAATAAAACGTCAGTTGCAATGTGGATAACTATGATAGCCGCCACAATCGGGCGAATAGGGTGGAAGTTCCACCCCGCGGCTGCCCGATCATTTTCGAATGCCCGATCATAGGCCGGCGCCGCCCAGCGAACCAGCCCCAAATCACATTTGGGTGACGGGCCGGCTGATTGGCACGGGGGGCCGCCGATCCGAAGCGACGGACTGTCTCATTGCGGTCGTGGGGGCCTATCCTGGCCGAACGGCTTGCTACGGGGTGGCTCCGATCGCGAATCTGGTCTCCGGCGCGCGCGTGACAGCCGACCGACCCAGGAGGAATGGCCACAACCGGCGCAGGCCCAGGGCCAGAACCGCCACGCTCAGTAGCGGGCCGAGCGGCAGATGCCATCCGGTGCCTAGGGGCCAGAGCAACAGGACCAGCGGATAGCCCACGAGCAGCGCGATCTTTTCCCAACCCAGGAATCCGTTCGCCCGCCCATCGCGGATCAGCCAGGCGCCCGCCACCAGGAGCAGCATCTGATCATACAGCAACGCCAACGGCACCGCGAGCAAGGTCGCCGCCACCAACGCCGCGAACCGCGCGGGCTGACTCGGGCAGCGGCGCCAGATCAGCGCCACCAGCGCGGCCATTGCCAGGGCCGCCGCCCCTTGCATTGCATAGGCGAGTTCGGCCGAAAATCCGTTCAACCGCATGGCTCCAAAAACCGTGACCATCCCCGCCAGGTCGATCCGCCCGGACTGATAGACTTGGCCCGACCCGGAAAACGCATGGAAATAGGCCTGCCACGTCTCCCACCCGAACAGCGCCACCGACAGGCCGACCAGGCCAATCACACTGACCGCCGCACCCAGAAAGCAGCGCCAGTAACCCCCGGCCAGCAGCGCGACCGGCACCAGCATCCCGAAATGCGGCTTGTAGCAGAGCAAGCCCAGCACGATCCCCGCCAACAGCGGCCGCCGGTCGAGCATCAGGGTGAACGCTCCGAACAGCCCGGCGGTCAGAAATGCGTTCTGGCCGAGCCCGATGGTCCAGAACGCGGCGGGGAATGCCAGGATGGGCAGCATCCAGGACCAGCCGCTCTCTCGCAGGATCGCGCGCATGACCCACAACAGCAGACCCAGCGAGGCGATCTGGAACACCGCATACGCCACGAAATAGGGCAACAGGCCCAGAGCGGCGCACAGAAACAGGAAAACCGGGGGATAAAAAAAGAACTGATACGGCGAACCCGGCATCGAGGTCTGCTGCTGCACGGCGTAATGCACCGTCTGGTCATAGGCCAGCGCAGGAGTGCCGGACAAAGCCAGCTTCCCGGCGGCAAAAAAGCTGACGAAATCGCTGGAAGTCGGGTTCTCGATCACGAAAAACGCGCCGTGCTGCCACAGGGCGATGAACACGGCAAAGGCCAGTTCGATGGCCATCAGGGTCGCTGCCCAGGCGACGATCCGGTCGCGGTCTAGCCACTCCGCTCGGCGCAGCGGGTCAATCAGAAGCGACAATGTCATGAACCGGGTTCCACGGTTGAAGAGCGATCCACGCCCTTACCCTGCCCAAGGTTGTCATTTGGTTTCGTCCGGCCCTTGCCTGGATGGCGCACGGCGTGTTTCCTGCCGGTCCTCCCCCATTCCACCCGGAGTTCCCGCCCCTTGGCCTACGCGCTGCAACAACTGATCAATGGCGTGACCCTGGGCATGATCTACGGGCTGATCGCCGTCGGATACACCATGGTCTACGGCATCATCGGCATGATCAATTTCGCCCATGGCGACATCTTCATGATCGGCGCCTTCCTGTCCCTTATTGCCCTGCTCGGCCTTGCGGGCATCGGCATCACCGCAATCCCGTTGGCGTTGGCCCTGACCCTGATATTCGCCGCCGCGCTCGCCGCGCTCTATGGCTGGACCGTGGAGCGAATAGCCTATCGCCCGTTGCGAGGCTCCTTCCGTCTCGCGCCGCTGATCAGCGCCATCGGCATGTCCATCGTGTTGCAGAACTTCGCGCAGGTCAGCCAGGGCGCCCGGGTCAAACCCATGGAGGCGCTGATCGAAGGCGGCATCCCGGTGATGGAGCAGGATGGGTTCGCCGTTTACCTCTCCTGGATGCAGATCGCGATCGTCGCGACCACCCTCCTGGTTCTGGCCATCTTCACCTGGTTGGTCACCAAGACCCCGCTCGGCCGTTCCATGCGCGCCTGTGAGCAAGACCTGAAAATGGCCGGATTGCTGGGCATCGATACGGACCGGACCATCAGCCTGACCTTCGTCATCGGCGCGGCGCTGGCGTCCGTCGCCGGGATGATGTTCCTGCTTTATTACGGTGTGATCGACTTTTTTATTGGCTTCCTGGCCGGGGTGAAGGCGTTCACCGCCGCGGTGCTGGGCGGCATCGGCAGCCTGCCGGGCGCCGTGCTGGGCGGCCTGCTGATCGGCTTGATCGAGGTGTTTTGGTCGGCCTATTTCAGCGTCGAATACAAGGACGTCGCGGCGTTCTCCATCCTGATCATCGCCCTGATCTTCATGCCGACCGGTCTGCTGGGCCGAGCGGAAGTGGAGAAGGTGTAGAGGTAAGCGGAAGCGGAGCTGATGCAAAAACCACTTCAAGGCCTGACCGTCGTTTCACTGGAACAGGCGGTGGCGGCGCCATACTGCTCCTCCCGCTTGGCTGACGCCGGCGCGCGGGTCATCAAGATCGAACGACCGGAGGGCGATTTCGCACGCGGTTATGACAAGGCGGCGAAAGGGTGGTCCAGCTATTTCGTCTGGCTCAACCGCGGCAAACAGAGCCTTGTCGCCGATATCAAGCAGGCGGACGACGCGGCGATGCTGCACCGGATCCTGGCGCAGACGGACGTGTTCATCCAGAATCTCGCCCCCGGCGCGGCGGCACGGGCGGGGTTTGGATCGGAGGCGTTGCGGGCGAAGTATCCGCGCCTGATCACGGTAGACATCTCCGGCTATGGGGAGAGCGGCGATTACGCGACGATGAAGGCGTATGACCTTTTAGTGCAGGCCGAATCCGGGCTGGCGATGATCACCGGTCATCCTGCCGGCCCCGGACGTGTCGGCGTGTCCGCCTGCGATATCGCCTGCGGCATGGCGGCCCACGCCGGCGTGCTGGAAGCACTGATCGAGCGCGGCATCACCGGCAAGGGAAAGGGGCTGGCGGTCAGCCTGTTCGACGGCATGGCCGACTGGATGAACGTCCCGCTGCTGTATTTCGAAGGCACCGGCAAGGCGCCGGAGCGCCTGGGTCTGGCGCATCCCTCCATCTGCCCTTATGGCGCGTTTGGGACCAAGGATGGGGCGCTGGTGCTGATCTCGATCCAGAATGAGCGCGAATGGGTGGATTTCTGCGCGAAGTTCATGGATGAGCCCGACCTGCCGAAACGCGCCGGGTTCGAAACCAACGTGATCCGGGTCGCCAACCGGGCCGAGGTGGACGCCCATGTCGGCACGATGTTCGTGGGGCTGACGCGGGACCAGGCGGCGATGAAGCTGCGGGCGGCGAACACGGCGTATGGCTTCGTGAACGATGTCGCGGCGTTTTCTCACCATCCGGCCTTGCGGCGCGCGCCGGTCCAGACTCCGAACGGCGTCGTGGACATCGCGGCACCCCCGGTGATCACCAGCGACGGCGTTCGCGCGCTGGGGCCGGTGCCGTCGATCGGGGAGCACTCGGCGGCGATCCGGGCGGAGTTCGGGTTGGGGTAGTTGCGTCTGGCGGGGGCGTCCAGGTCGGGGTCAGGCCGGACGGGTCGTTCGCAAGGCCATGTCTGCGTGGCTGTATGGCATTTGTGATGATTCTCTCTCAGCCTCGCATCACCTTGTTCCAGTCGATGTTGTATTCGGCGGCGTCTAGTTCGTGCGCTAACTTTTTCTCCCATCCGCCCGCCGCATCATATGGCACGGCAACAACACCCTGCCAGTCAGACGGAACTTCCAGATCTGCCCCGGTAAGTGTAAAGACTCGTTTGCGCGTCAGCTTCCCGATGAAATAGCCTAACTCTAGAATTACGTTTTGGCGAGCCCTTGGTCGTGGCTCCTCCCCCTTCAGATTGCCCATATCGTCCGGGGTTAGGATAATCACCGCGAAACCGACATCGCTGTGAGCTTCTATCTTCTCTATGATCGTTCGTCCTTGATTGGGCTGTTCATGCAAGATGATGGGCTGAAAGCCAAGGCGATCCAAAAATCGAGCGACGGCGTGGCGAGGTGCTTCCTCGCGACCATGTACGACGAAGATCTTACTGGATGATGAAGGCATCGTGGTTTCGGATTGCGGGCTTGACGAGGAAGGAAGAACCTTTCCCAGCCACCCGAGGCGCTGCGTCACCACACTCTTAAATTCGTGCCATGCAGGCTCGTCATCAAAATAAGACGCGGCCCTTACGAGCGGGGAGTATGGCAGGCTACTCCATATCGCACTGAGGGCAGGGTTACCTAAATCCTCTTCGAGCCATAGACCGACCTTGTTCGTCCAGCGCTCGAACTCGCTATGAGTATTAACTGGATCGCGTCCACTCAATAAGGCGCGGCCATCGCTCAACAGTGCTCTGATCTTCGTATCTGGATTGCGCAATTTACGAAGCTCCTGGCGGCCGAGTGTTTCGCGATCCCGACGATTGCTTAAGTCGAACCAGCCGAGGAACTGCTCAAGTTCATCGGGGCTTTGCTCCTGGAGCCAGGCGCGCAGGGCAGCATCATCGGGCCATCTAAAAAATGGCGCGAAAAATTTTTGGCCGAGTTGTTGTTGTGCGGGTGTCCCAAAACTCATTCCTCCATTCCTCTCCCCTTCAGATTCCGACGCAGGCGGCCACCGATTCCAATTTGATCGCGGCCACCATTCCAATCTGATGGCGGCCAGGCTGGCATCGTCTCGCGGGCCGATTTTGGTCATGTCATGATGGTCATAGCCGGGTCAAGCAGCAGCGCCTTATCTGGGCTGCCCCTCGGCCCGAAAACTCTCCGTTTCATTGCATCTTAATCACTGCCATATCCACGCGGTGTAAGGTGGACCCCATCGGTTGGACAGGAATCGGGGTGACTTAAGAGAGAGTCCAACCGCGTTTCCAGCGCCCCTCCCGATCCGAGGGGTGTATCTGAGGGTAAGTATAGTCCCTCGATTATACTTGTCAATACATTATTACTTCCTTT
>CAMATI010000007.1 GCA_945861095.1 Asaia bogorensis
TGGGTTGCGACCAACCCAGACGGGGACTTGCACCCCGCTGACAAAGCGTCCTCACGGACGCACTCATGGTGGGCGCAGGCCCACCAACCACGACTTTCTCTGGACCGGCACAGCAAGTCGTGGAAGGCCGGCCTGCGCCGACCATGACGCGGAGAGCCTGGCGCCCAACACCAAATGGAGCAGTTAATATTGCGCGTCGCCTTATCGTGGCCACGGGCAGGCCGCGGCTCAAAAGAGTGCAGGGCGTGGATGGCAGCCGACGATGCGGTGGTTTGCCGTCCCATGACCCGGGTTGCGGAGGCGTGTCCGCCGGCATTCCGGCCCCAAGGGGAAATGACGGGGAAATGACTGGTAATTTGCCCCGACCATCCTTATATGCCGCCCCATCGGCGCTTTTCGCTAACGGGCTGCTCGTGCCTCCTTGCGACAAAGTCGCATTTCGACGCTCCCTCTACCAGAAGAGTACTCCGGTCCGCGACGTGCGGGCCGCCGGTGTTGTAGGAGTGCCGTCATGTCGACCGGTACGGTAAAGTGGTTCAATGGTCAGAAGGGTTATGGGTTCATCCAGCCGGATGACGGGTCGAAGGATGTGTTCGTGCACATTTCCGCCGTCGAACGTGCCGGGATGGGCACCCTGAATGAGGGTCAGAAGATCAGCTACGATCTTCAGCGTGGACAGCAAGGCAAGATGTCCGCGGACAACCTCAAGAGCGCCTGACGAAATACCCTGGCGCCATATTTTTGGCGCCAGCGGTCAGTCAGGAGGCTGGTCGATGTCATTGCATAAGTTCAAGGTCGGACAAACGGTTAATTTGACGCCCAATCGCCAGGATGGAGATGCCCCGCCGGGCGCATATACCGTCCAGCGGCTGATGCCCGTAGAAGGGCGAGACATCCGCTATCGCGTCCGAAATTCCCGCGATGGGCATGAACGCGTGGTCCAGGAAGATCGACTCGCGGCCCAATCGTCGATATTTTAGGGTCCGACCGCGCGTAGCGGTGCACGCATCTGTCTTTTACAGCGAACTTTCTTCGAAACCGTGTTGTGCAAGCAGCTTGCTGGCGCTGATCACAGCACGGTCGGTCCGACATACGGGCACTGGCACTTATTCGATGGGTTGTGGCCGCGACCGCCGTTCTGATCTAGGCGGCCAGCCTAGGCGTCCACGCTCGCGATCCCGTGGAGTCCCCTTCGGTGTTTGCCGCATTGCGGACTATGCTTGTCAGGTCGAAATCCGTGATCGAGGTGGGTTCCATGCGGCTGTTGCTGGCGACGATGTCACACGAGACCAACACGTTCTCTCCGGTGCCGACGAAGCTTGAACGCTTTGCGCGCGACGGCAAGACGCTGCTGCAAGGGCAGGCCGCCATCGAACATTACCGTGGCACCGGAACCTGCATGGGCGGTTACCTGGCGGTGGCGGCCGAACTCGGCGCCGAAGTCGTGGTGCCGGTCTGCGCCAGCGCACCCCCCAGCGGCGCGGTGGACCGGCAGGCCTATGAAACCTTCTGCCGCCTGATCCTGGATGAAGTGACCAAAGGTCGCTTCGACGGAATCTGGCTGGACCTGCATGGCGCCATGGTCGCGGAGCATTTCGACGACGGGGAAGGCGAGTTGCTGCGCCGCATTCGGGAGATCGATCCGGTCACGCCGCTTTGCGTCGCCTACGACATGCACGCCAACATCTTCGACGCCATGGTCGCCAACGCCCAGATCGTCACCGGCTACCAGACCTATCCGCATATCGACCAGCGGGAAACGGCGGAACGCGCGGCAAGGGCTCTGCTGCGGGTGATGCGCAAGCAGGTTGCTCCCACCAGCGCCTGGGGGCGGGCGCCGATGCTGCCGCATGTCATGGCGCAGGGCACACATCAGTTCCCCAACCGGGATTTGCAGGCCATGTGCGCCGGATGGGAAGCCAGCGGACGTGCGTTGGCGGCAAGCCTGTTTGTCGGCTTCCCACACGCCGATGTGGAAATGGCCGGCCTGTCCGCCGTGGTCGTCACCGACAACAACCCCGGCGACGCTCAGGCCATGGTCGATGAATTGATCAGCACCGCCTGGAATGCTCGACGGGATTTCATGTTCGAGATCGAGCCTCTGGAAGCCTCGGTCAAGCGGGCCAAGGCGCTGGGACAGCCGGGATCGCTGCCCGTGGTGCTGCTGGATCATTACGACAACTGTGCCAGCGGCGGCACCATGGACACCACCGACACCTTGCGGGAAATCATCCGCCAAGACCTGGATGACGTCGTGTTCTTCGGCATCTACGACCCCGAGGCCGTGCAACAGGCCGTCGATGCCGGTGTCGGCGCGACAGTTACGCTCTCGATCGGTGCCAAGCTTCCGATGCCCCAATTGCCGGTTGCCAGCTCTCCGCTGACCGTCACTGGGACGGTGCAGACCATCTCCTCGGGCAATTTTACCCTGAAGGGCGGCCTGACCCCGGGGTTGCGTATCTACATGGGTCGGACCGCCGTGCTGGATACCGGCAAGATCCAGATCGTGCTGCTAAGCCGCCATATCGAGCCGACGGCGCAGGAGATGTTGCAGGTCCTGGGCATCGATCCATCGAAGAAGAAATACGTCGCGATCAAGAGCCGCGTGCATTGGCGGGCCGATCTGGGCAAGATCGCTCGGGAAATCGTGGAATGCGCCGGCGTGGGCGTGTGCACGTCGGATTACGCGCAACTGACCTTCCGCAAAGTACGACGGCCGGCGTTTCCGTTGGACCCGCAATTCCAGTGGAACCAGCCCGCATGATCGCAGGCACCACGCCGCCGCCCGCAACGCCACTCCGGCAAGCCGCCCTGACCTGGGAACATGGCCCGATTCCTGCTCCCAACGCTTCTGACCGCCGGCAAACATGGCCGAGCGGCGGTATGGAGTTTTGAAGATGGATATGATTGTACGCAATGCTCGGCTGGCCAGCCAACCCGAAGCGCCGCCGGTCGATATCGGGGTCGTCGGGGGTCGGATCGCGGTCGTCGCGCCGCATCTGGACCAGGATGTGCCCACCTATGATGCGGCCGGCTGCCTGGTGTGTGCGGGTTTCGTCGAGACCCATATCCATCTGGACAAATCCCGGATCATCGATCGATGCACGCCCGAACCCGGCCGTTCGCCCGAGGCGATGCAACGGGTTGCCGCGGTTAAGCACACATTCTCGATCGAGGACGTCTATGCCCGCGCCGGCAAGACGCTGGAAGAATGCATCAAGCATGGCACCACGCGCATGCGCACGCATGTGGAGCTGGATGGCGGGGTCGAGATGCGCAGTTTCGAGGCGATCGAGGCGTTGCGGCACGACTACGCCTGGGCGATCGATCTGGAATTATGCGTCTTTCCGCAAGAGAGTCTGACCGACAATCCTCGCTCCGACGAATTGCTTGTGCAGGCTTTGAAGCGTGGCGCCAAAGTCATCGGCGCGGCCCCCAACTACGATCCGGACAAGGTCACCCATATCCACCGCATTTTCGATCTGGCCCGGGAATATGACGTCGATATCGACATGCACCTGGACTCCGGCAATTCGCCCGACGACATGGACATCCATCTGGTTTGCGACCTGACCGAGCGGTACGGCCTCGGCGGCCGCGTCGCGGTCGGGCATGGGTGCAAGTATTCCACGATGCCGGTTCGTGACCTGACGGTCCTGGCTCGCCGCATCGCCGATGTCGGCGTCGCGGTGACCGTATTGCCGGCCACCGACCTTTTCATGCAGGGGCGCGATCAGGACCACAATGTCCGGCGCGGCCTGGCGGATGCGAACCTGTTGGTGGAGCACGGGGTGAATTGCTCGATCTCCTCCAACAACATTCTGAATCCGTTCACGCCGATGGGGGATTGTTCGCTGATCCGCATGGCGAATCTTCAGGCCAATGTCTGCCAGATCGGGCAGTCTCACCGGTTGCGAGATTGTTTCGATATGCTGACATCCCGGTCAGCCCGTCTGATGAACCTGACCGACTATGGCATCGCGCCGGGCAATCCGGCGGATATCGTGATTGTCGATGCCGCAACCCCGGAACAGGCGGTGGCGGAGTTGCGGACGCCGTTGGCGGTGTTCAAGAACGGCGTCCGAACCGTGACCCGGCCGCGCGCCGAACTGCACCGGCCGTAAACCGTTCGGCGTGATCGGACCACACGCTTGCCGGCCGAGCAAGCGCCGATCCGCACCGGACTGTCCGTGCCATCGCGTAACCTCGCGCGCGTGACCGGCCGGTCGGTCCGGTTACCAGGTCAACTGCCGACTTTGGTCCACAGGGCGCGGGCCCGGTTCTGCACATCCGGGGACAGAGGGACAAAACCCAAATCCGCCAGGATTGAACCACCCTGGCCATATGCGAAGTCGAAGAACCGCCGCACGGCCTTGCTGCGCGCGGGATCCTGAGGATCCAGCGGGATTTGCGCGTAGCTGGTCTGCGCAATCGGCCAGGATTCCTCGCCAGGCTGGTTGACCAGTGTCATGACAAGATCGGTCGCGCCGTTCCAATCGGCGTTCGCCGCTGCCGCGGCAATCCCGGAAAGGGTTGGAACCAAGAATTTCCCGGCAGGGTTCGATAGTGCGACCAGCGGTTGCTTCGTCCTCATTGCGAGACCATAGGGCATGTAACCGATGCTGCCCGACAGGCCTTTGACTGTTTCAACCATCGCCGACGCATCTTCGACGTTGGAACCGACCGCCCACCGCCGCGTGACGATCGTGCCATGTTTGTCGCGCCATTCAGCGTCGGCGGCGAGGATATATTGGGTGAACCCGAAGCTGGCACCCGCACCCGCATCACGAATGCTGACCGGGCGGATTTCCAGGTCCGGCAGTGATATGCCTGGATTTATGGCAACGATCGCCGGATCATTCCAGCGTTTGATTCCGCCGGCGAAAATCTTCGCCAACAAGGCGCCGTTCAGTCGAAGCTGCCCGGATGCCACGCCGGGTATGTTGAACACCGGAACCACGGCACCGATAACGACGGGAAATTGCAGCAAATTGCCCGCGCTCCGCATGGATGCGGGCATCGGCAGGCCCGATACCGCAAAGTCGATCTCGCGTGCCAGGACCTTGCTCTGCCCGGCACCGGCTTCCCCAGCTGAACTGTACTGGATGGTGATGCCAATCTGCGCTTTGGCCATCTCTATCCATTTTTGATACACGGCATTCGGAAAGGACGCGCCTCCGCCCAATGCGTCCTGCGAGAGTGCCGGGGTGGGGTTTATCCCGAGCAATCCCACCGCCACGAAACCCGCCAGAACTAAAGAATTGCGCATTTATCCCCCATATGACAGTGCGGTTGGCAGCCGAACGAGATTTAGGCACCCTGTGCGCGCCAAACTGCTTAACTCTCGCGCATTATCCATTCTTTTGGTTGCGCACTGCTTACAGATAGCGGCGATCTCAATTTTCTAGAGTATTCCCACTCTCTGCCGCATTGGTTCATTTATCGTGCAAAACGTTATTCTGCGTAGACTCAGAGCGCGGGTTGATGCCGTGATGCGGCTACAATCCCCTTTGGGCCGCCTATTTAATCGGTCGCCCCGACCCGACGGACATCAAACCCACGGTCCGCAATGCCGGATCCCCCTTCGCAATTCCCGCCCGCTCGGCCGACCCGGCGGATTGATAGAGCGCGCTTGCCGCGGATGCGACAGCGCTTCGGCGGGAAAGCCGGGTGTATTGCACCTACTCCGCCGCGCTATCCAACGCGGCCCCGGCCACCAGTGGGCACAGGGGCAAAGCGGCGGCGAGCATGGCCCCCAGCAACAGCAGATGCGGCTGAGCCGAGAGGCCTCCCGACACTGCGTCCGCCGCGCCGACGCCGAAGATCAGCACCGGCATGGCGAGAGGCAACACGAGCAATGGCAGCAGAACTCCTCCCCGGCGCGCGCCCAGAACGATAGCCGCGGCCATGGTGCCGAGCAGCGACAGCAGGGCCGTGCCCAGAACCAGACCTGCCACGAGCGTGGAGATTGCGTCCGGTGGGAAGTGTAGCATCACCGCCATAGGTCCAACCGCGAGCAACAGCGGTACGCCGGTCACAATCCAGTGGGCCATGGCCTTGGTCGCGGCAACCAAACTGGCGGGCATGCCGCTCAGCAGAAGCTGATCCAGCGATCCATCCTCAAAATCCGACCCGAACAGGCGATCCAGCGGCAGCAACGCGGCCAGCAGGGCGCAAACCCAGATCACGCCAGGCGCGATCCGGCCCAGGACCTCGGATGACGGCCCAATGGCCAAGGGGAACAAAGCGGCAGCCAGGACAAAAAACAGCAGCGCGGCCAAGCTGTCGGCCCCGTGGCGCAGGGACAAGGTCAATTCACGGACCAGCATCGCAAGCGCCATGCGGCCCAACGATTCTTCCTTGGAACGCGGCCTCATGCCAGCCGCAATTCCGAGACATCGCTGACCGGCAATGGCACATGGGTTGCCGCGACCACGATCCCGCCAGCCGAACGGTGGGAGGACAGCAGGTCGCCGAACCGCGCAATGGCTTGGGTGTCCAGGCCCAGAGTGGGTTCATCGAGCAGCCACAGCGGCGTGGACGACAGGGCCAGTTGGGACAGGGCCAACCGCCGCTTCTGCCCTGCCGACAGCATCCGCGCCGGTAGATCCGCCAGTTCCGCCAACCCCATGGCGTCCAGCGCGCGCCGGACATCACCCTTCGGATGACCGGGCGTGAAGCGCAGGTTCTCTTCCACCGTAAGGGCTGGTTTCACCGCGTCGAGATGACCGATGTAGGAAACGCGGCGGGCGTGGAGTGCCGGATCGTCCAGGGCATCGGCCCCCTGCCACAGCAGTTGCCCAGCGGCGAGCCGCCCGAGGCCGGCCAACACACGAAGCAGGGTGGATTTGCCGGACCCGTTTGGGCCGGCCAGCACCAGGGCACCGCCCGCCGGCACCGCGAATCCCAGGTCACGAAAGACCAAACGCTCCCCACGGAAAGCCGCCAACCCCTCTGCCCTGAGCACTCTGGAATCCCCGACGGGACCGACGGCGTGATCGCCCGATGGACGAGTGCCTGCCGGTGTGTTTTAAGCCGCCGTTATCCCTATCGCATCCGCGGCGCGCGCTCCATCCTCCGCCGCCCTAACAAGACAAGAGGCGCCCTGCAAAACAGGGTGGAACCGGCGAATGACGACACTCGGCCACGACAGCATGAAGACCCGCCGCACAATGACCGTGGCCGGGCAGCAATACGACTACTTCTCGCTGGCGGAAGCCGCGAAGACCTTGGGTGATTTTTCCCGCCTGCCAGTCAGCCTGAAAGTGCTGCTGGAAAACGTTCTACGGTTCGAGGATGGGCGCAGCTACACCGTCGATGATGCCAGGTCCGTGGTTGGCTGGCTGGAAAAGGGCAGTTCGACCAAGGAAGTGCCGTTCAAGCCCGCCCGGATCCTGATGCAGGATTTCACCGGAGTGCCGGCCGTGGTCGATCTGGCCGCCATGCGGGACGGAATCACCCGCCTGGGCGGCAACCCGCAGAAAGTGAACCCGCTGGTGCCGGTGGATCTGGTCATCGACCACTCGGTGCAGATCGACGTGTTCGGCACCGCCGATTCGGCACGCAAGAACGAGGAGATCGAGTTCGAGCGCAATGGGGAACGTTATAAATTCCTGCGCTGGGGCCAGGAAGCATTCAGCAATTTCCGCGTCGTGCCACCCGGCACTGGCATCTGCCACCAGGTGAACCTGGAATATCTGGGCCAGTGCGTTTGGACATCGCAGAACGCGGGTCGGACGATCGCCTACCCCGATACCCTGTACGGCACCGACAGCCACACCACCATGGTGAACGGCCTGGGCATCCTCGGCTGGGGCGTCGGCGGCATCGAAGCCGAGGCGGCCATGCTCGGCCAGCCCATCGCCATGCTGATCCCGGATGTGATCGGCTTCCGCCTGACCGGCAAGACCGCGGAAGGCGTGACCGCCACGGACGTGGTGCTGACTGTCACCCAGATGCTGCGCCGCAAGGGCGTGGTCGGTAAGTTCGTCGAATTCTTCGGGCCGGGCCTGGACGATCTGGGCCTGCCGGACCGCGCCACCATCGGCAACATGGCCCCGGAATATGGCGCCACCTGCGGCTTCTTCCCGGTGGACAAAATCGCGCTGGACTATCTGCACCTGTCCGGCCGCGACAACGACCGGATCGCCTTGGTGGAGGCCTATCTGAAGGCCCAGGGCATGTTCCGGGAGCCCGGCCAGCCCGACCCGATCTTCACCGACACGTTGGACCTGGACCTGAGCACGGTGCAGCCCTCCATGGCCGGCCCGAAGCGGCCGCAGGACCGGGTGCTGCTGAAGGATATTTCCTCGTCGTTCAACGCCGACCTGACCAAGGGTCTGGGCGTTCCCGCCGCCGATGTGGGTCTGTCCGTGAAGGTCGAAGGCAAGAACTACGAGCTGACGCATGGCGACGTCGTGATCGCGTCGATCACCTCCTGCACCAACACATCCAACCCCTCGGTTCTGGTCGCCGCCGGCCTGGTGGCGCGCAAGGCACACGCCAAGGGTCTGCGGCCGAAGCCGTGGGTGAAGACCTCGCTCGCGCCCGGATCGCAGGTGGTGACCGACTATCTGGACAAGGCCGGCCTGACCGCCGACCTGGACGCGATCGGCTTCAACCTGGTCGGCTATGGCTGCGCGACCTGCATCGGCAACTCCGGCCCGCTGGACGACGCGATCGTCGACGCGATCGAGGACAACAAGCTGGTCGGCACCGCCGTGATCTCCGGCAACCGCAACTTCGAAGGCCGGGTGCACGCCAATGTGCGCGCGAACTACCTGGCGTCGCCGCCGTTGGTGGTGGCCTATGCGCTGCTGGGCAAGGTGACGCAGGACATCACCACCGTCCCGCTGGGCATCGGCAACGATGGCAACCCGGTCTATTTGCGCGACGTCTGGCCGACCAACAAGGAAATCGCCGACGTCATCGCGACGTCCCTGTCGCGTGACCAGTTCCTGAAGCGCTACAGCGAAGTCACCAAGGGGCCGAAGCAGTGGCAGGCGCTGGAGGTCGAGAGCGATAGCGCCACCTATCGCTGGTCAGACGGATCCACCTACGTGAAGAACCCGCCGTATTTTGACGGTATCACGATGGAGCCGAATCCGGTTGGCGACGTGATCGGGGCTCGGATTCTGGCGGAGTTGGGCGATTCGATCACCACCGATCATATCAGCCCGGCCGGCTCGATCCGGAAGACCTCCCCGGCTGGCGACTATCTGCTGGAACGGCAGGTGACCCAGGCCAACTTCAACAGCTATGGCGCGCGTCGCGGCAACCACGAAATCATGATGCGCGGCACCTTCGCCAACATCCGTATTCGCAACGAGATGCTGAACAATGTCGAAGGCGGCATGACGAAGCATTTGCCGTCCGGCGAGCAGATGCCGATCTTCGACGCGGCGATGCGCTACAAGGCGGAAGGCGTGCCGCTGGTGATCTTCGGCGGCAAGGAATACGGCACGGGATCGTCTCGCGACTGGGCGGCGAAGGGCACGTTCCTGCTGGGTGCCAAGGCGGTGATCGTCGAGAGCTTCGAGCGGATCCACCGGTCCAACCTGGTGGGCATGGGCGTGCTGCCTCTGACGTTCAAGGACGGCATGGACCGCAAGACCCTGGGCATCACCGGTGAGGAAATCATCGACATCGTCGGCTTGCAGGATATCAAGCCGCGCATGGACCTGACCCTGGTGATCCATCGTCCGAACGGCACCACCGATCGGGTGCCGGTGACCTGCCGCATCGATACGGTCGATGAGGTCGGTTACTATCAGCACGGCGGCATCTTGCAATACGTGCTGCGGGAGATGGCGAAGGCGGCGTAAGGCGACGCGCAACGATAACCGCTCAAGTTCGCGCGCTGGCGGCCCACCATCCACGACTTTGCTGAGATCAACACCGCGAGTCGTGGATGGCGGGTCTTCACCCGCCAAGACGCGGAGAGACCGGCACCCAACATCAAACGGAGCAGTTAATATTCCGTGCCGCCTGAGTGAGTCGATTGCACTTCTCCCCGGTCGGGGAGAGGGTTCCCTTCCGTTCTGAAAATGTTTCTGGCGGGATTCGCCAACCGCGCGAATCCCGCCCTATCCTCCGGGAAAGCCCAACGGGAGGAAACCTTGGCCCACCCCACACGCGTCGCGCTGATTACCGGCTGCGGCAAGCCTATCGGGATCGGCAACTCCACGGCGCGCGCCCTATCAGCCGCCGGCATCACCGTCGTGGTGGCCGATGTCGCACCAACCGGCGTTGCCAACGAGCATAATGTCCAGGGTGACGTCGATCCGCATTGGGGCGGCGTCGACAGCCTGGTCGAGGCGATTACCACCAGCGGCGGCACCGCATCCTCGGTCCTGGGCAGCGTCATGCTGGAAGACGATGCCAAACGCATGGTGGAAACCGTGCTGGCGCGCTACGGGCGGCTGGATATCCTGGTGAACAACGCCGGCGCGCCCCAGGGTGCCGACCGCAACGAAATCGAGGATGTGCCCGTCGAGGCCTGGGACCTGACCATGGGCGTGAACGCCAAGGGCACGTTCCTTATGTCACGCGCCGTGGTGCCGCATATGCGCAAGGCCGGATGGGGGCGGATTATCAACGTGTCGTCCCGCGCCGCGTTCCGACCGGGGCGCAAGCGGGTGGTCTATGCCGCGTCCAAGGCCGCCATCGTCGGCATCACCCAATCGCTGTCGTTCGACCTGGCACCGTTCGGGATCACGGTGAACGCCGTGCTGCCCGGGCCGATCCGGACGACGCGCGCGATCAGCACCAACCGGAGGGAGTTTGGGGACGATCTGGAAGTGGGATTCCGAGAGCGGTCCAAGGATATACCGGTCGGGCGTTTCGGATCGCCGGACGAGGTGGCCGCGACGATCGCGTTTCTGGCCTCGGACGGGGCAGCGTTCATGACGGGTCAGGCCGTGGGGGTTGATGGCGGGTGGTAGGTCAGCGCTTTGCCCTCCCAGAGACCCCTTGCGACCTCCCAACTCCAACCCCGTGAGTACGACATGCATCCCACCCCCACCGAACGAACGATACTTGGCCACCCAACCGGCCTCTTCGTCCTGTTCTTTGCCGAAATGTGGGAGCGGTTTTCCTATTACGGCATGCGCGCCCTGCTGATCCTTTATCTGACCAAGCACTTCCTCTTTGCCGATGAAAAAGCCTACATCATCTACGGCGCCTACACCTCGTTGGTCTATATCACCCCAATCATCGGCGGCTACCTCGCCGATCGCTGGCTCGGCAGCCGCCGAGCTGTCCTGTATGGCGCCGTCCTGCTGACATTTGGGCATTTCCTGATGGGGTTCGAGGGCGCTGGCGGTGCCGACAGCCCCTATCTCGCCTTCTTCTACCTGGCACTCAGTTTTATCATCGTCGGCTCGGGGTTCCTGAAGGCCAACATCTCGGTGATCGTCGGATCCTTGTATTCCCGCAGTGATCCTCGACGCGATCCCGCTTTCACCATTTTTTATGTCGGCATCAATCTTGGCGCCGCATTGGGCGCATTGCTCTGTGGATTCATGGGCGAGGTCTATGGCTGGGCCTATGGCTTCGGACTTGCCGGCGTCGGCATGCTGGCCGGCCTGATCGTGTTCGTGGCGTTCACGCCCCATCTGCTGGGTCGAGGAGAACCCTCCGACCCCAGCCTGCTAGCCCAACGCGTGGTCGGCATCCGGCGAGACTGGCTGATCTACCTGGCAGGAATCGGCGGTGTCGTGCTCATCTGGCAACTCATCCAGCACCAGGAATTGATCGGCAACCTGCTCGGCGTCGCTGGAGGCGTGCTGATCGTTTACCTGCTGTATGTTTCAGCCACCGATCTGACGCCGATCGAGCGGAACCGTATCCTCGCAATCCTGTTGCTGATGGCTTTGTCGGTCCTGTTCTGGGCGTTGTTCGAGCAGGCGGGCTCGTCTCTGAACCTCTATGTCGACCGAAACGTCGATCGGTCGGTTTTCGGCGCCGAACTGCCGGCTTCGGTGTTTCAATCGTTGAATGCGATCTACATCGTCGTTCTGGCGCCATGCCTAGCCTGCGTCTGGACCTGGCTGGGGCGCCGCGGCTTGGACCCCTCCGCCCCGGCCAAGTTTGGTTTGGGGCTGATCCAACTCGGCGCCGGATTTTTGGTTCTGGTCGCCGGCGACGCCGTGGCCGGCGCATCGGGCACCCCGGTCGTCTTCATCTTCCTTCTCTATCTGTTTCACACCACGGGGGAACTCTGCCTTTCACCGGTCGGCCTGTCGGCCGTCACCAGGCTGGCACCGATGCGCCTGGGCGGGTTGCTGATGGGCGCCTGGTTCTTCGCCACGGCGGTCGGCAATTACATCGCCGGGCTCATTGCCCAGGCCACCGAGGCAACCGGGGCGCAGGCGGCGGGAAATGTCAGTCTGGTCTATACCAAGGTGGGCCTGGCCGCGGTGATCGTCGGTGTCGTCACTATCGCGGTGTCACCCTTGATCCGACGCCTGATGCGGGCCGACCATCCGGACCTGGATCCGACCCAGAACAAACCGCCGCATTGACGGGACCGTCGGGATTGCCTGTGCGTCCGTTGAACGTCCAAGATTCCCGAGAGGCGACCATGATCCCACAGCCGGCTCCGGCTCGGGAGCCCGCGCGACATCCCTTATCCGGATCTATGATCTCGACCGCCGGTTCACCTGCAAGAACCGCCGCTGGGAAGCCTATCGGGCCGCGCCCGCCGCCAACCCACGCCCACCCGCCAATCTCCGCCGGCCCACTGTATCGTCGGGCGTTGCTGCTTGAGCGTACAACTTTGGTTCGCACCCCGCGCCGGGGGTGACGTGGTGCCTACCCTCGCCTATCTTCGACACGATCGAATATGAGGAACACGCCCAATGTCCGACAAACCCGTTGTCCGCCTGGAGAAAGACGGCGATATCGGCGTCATCATCGTCAACTACCCGCCAGTGAACGCACTCGGGCCGGGCGTGGCCGATGGGATCATCGCCTGCCTGAACCAGGCCAACGCGGACCCGTCGATCAAGGCGATGGTGCTGATGGGTGACGGGCGCAGCTTCATCGCGGGCGCCGACATCCGTGGCTTCGGCACCGGGCGCAAGCGTCCGCCGCTGGGCGAGCGCACCTATGACGTGATGGACCGCAGTGCGAAGCCGGTGGTCGCCGCGATCCATGGTTACGCGCTGGGCGGCGGGCTGGAGAATGCCATGGGCTGCCATTACCGGATTGCCGTGCCCTCCGCGAAGGTCGGTCTGCCGGAAGTGCTGATCGGCATCCTGCCCGGTGGTGGCGGCACCCAGCGCCTGCCACGCCTCGCCGGCCCGCAGGTCGCCCTGGAGATGATCGTCTCCGGTCGCCATGTGCCGGCGCCGGAGGCCCTCAAGCTGGGCATCCTGGACGAAGTGCTGCCCGAAGGCGCCAATCTGCGGGACGCAGCGGTCGCCAAGGCCCGCGCGGTTGCCGATATCCGCCCCATGCCGCGCGTCCGCGACAAGGAAGCCAAGGCCGACGCCGGTATCTTCGACACTATGCGCAAGTCCATCGCGCGTCGGGCCCGCAACCAGAAGGCGCCGTACAACTGCATCCTGGCGGTGGAGGCCGCCTGCACCCTGCCCTTCGACGAAGGCATGAAGCGGGAGCAGGAATTGTTCATGGAACTGGAGAACGCGGACGAGGCCAAGGGCCTGCGCTACGCGTTCTTCGCCGAACGCGAAGTGGCCAAGCTGCCCGACCTGCCCCCTGGCGTGCCGGCGGCGGATTTCTCCAAGCCCGCGGTGGTCGGTGCCGGCACGATGGGCGGCGGCATCGCCATGTCCTTCGCCGATTTCGGCTACGACGTCATGATCATGGATGCGAGCGAGGAAGGCCTCAATCGCGGCATGGAGCGTATCCGCAACAACTACGCCACCTCCGTCAAGCGCGGCAGTCTGGCACAGGATGAGATGGAACGCCGGCTCGCCCGCATTCACCCCGTCGCCGGCTATGAGGACATCAAAGATTGCGATGTCGTCGTGGAAGCGGTGTTCGAGCGGATGGACGTAAAGAAGCCGGTGTTCGCCGAATTGGACCGGGTGATGAACAAGGACGCGTTCCTGTTCTCCAACACGTCTGCCCTCGACATGGACGATCTGGCTTCCGTCACCAGCCGGCCGGAGAAGGTGGCGGGGACGCATTTCTTCTCGCCCGCCAATGTGATGAAGTTGCTGGAAGTGGTGCGTCCGAAGGCGGCGTCGCCGGAAACCTTGATGACCGCGATGGCGATGGGCCGGCGGATCGGCAAGATTTCCGCCATGGCCGGCAACACGGACGGGTTCGTTGCCAACCGCTCCCGCGCGCCGTTCAACAGCGAGATGGTTATCCTGCTGGAGGAAGGCTGTCTGCCGGAGCAGGTGGACAAGATGATGATCGATTTCGGCTACCCGATGGGTCCGTTCGCGGTGGGTGATCTCGCCGGTCTGGACATCGGCGCCGAGGGCCGCAAGCGCCGAGCACTGGCGAATCCGGACTACCGGAAGCTGCCGATCGCGGACAAGCTGGTGGAGATGGGCCGCTACGGCCAGAAGACCGGCGCCGGCTGGTATCGGTATGAGAAGGGCGATCGCACCCCGCATCCGGACCCGGAAGTCGCCGCCATCATCAAGCAGGTCGCCACCGAGATGGGCGTGCCGCAGAAGGAATTCACCGATCGGGAAATCCTGTGCCGGCTGCTGTTCTCATCCGTGAACGAGGCCTGCCGCATCCTGGAGGAAGGCAAGGCCTACCGCACCAGCGATGTGGACGTGATGTGGCTGCACGGTTTCGGCTTCCCCCGCTATCGCGGCGGGCTGTTCTTCTGGGCCGACGGGATCGGCGTGCGGGAGGTCTACAACCAGATCGCAAGCTGGCATCAGCAGTATGGAGAGCGGTGGGCGCCGTCGAAACTGCTGCGGGACCTGGCCGAGAGTGGGACGCCATTCCGGGATGCGAAACCCGCGCCATTTGCTTGACGGCCGTGACGCCTCGGTCCGGATAACGATCGCCCGACAACCGAAGGGCGGTCCTAAAAAACGGCTGTTCGTGGGAATGACCCGCCGGTACCCAAGGTCCGTGAAAGCGTCCCGCGCTTTGCGGACCATGCGTACTCGGCCGGTAGCGGTTCTCCTGCCTCCAGTATCCCGAGGCCGAGCGGTCGGGGTGGCCGGCAGATCCGTGTGTCGATTGCGCATAAGGAATGGATATCTGGGGACTATCGTGATCCGCCAACGCGATTGCCGCGTGCTCCGCGGTGGTGGCTAAGTAGGCGGTAATTGCGCGGCTGCCGCAGCCGGTCGTCGCGTCCCATAGTCGGGCACTCAGGATGATCGGACGGCTTCTTGGCCACGTCTCAGCCTTAGCGTGCTCGCGAAGGAGAGAACCGACCGGTTCAAGGGTGCTGCCGACACTTGACTCTGGTCGGCCGCGCGCCTAGATCGCTGGCACTCCTAAGCATGGAGTGCTAGCAACGGGTCGGGCGCTCATTCCGAGGCCCAGGTCGGGCGCTGGCAAGAAGCCCATATGAACTCTGGTTTAGACAAAACCCAGGAGCGATCCGAATGAATTTCCGTCCCCTGCACGACCGGGTCGTGGTCCGTCGGCTGACCGCCGAAGAGAAGACCGCGGGCGGCATCATCATCCCCGACACGGCCAAGGAAAAGCCGATGGAAGGCGAAGTGATCGCCGCTGGGCCTGGTGCTCGCAATGAACAGGGCCAGCTCGTGGCGCTGGACGTCAAGGCTGGCGACAAGATCCTGTTCGGCAAGTGGTCCGGCACCGAGGTGAAGCTGGATGGCGAGGAACTCCTCATCATGAAGGAGTCCGACATCATGGGCATCATTGATGCCACCCCCGCGGGAAAGAAGAAGTAGGTCCGGTCGGACCGCTTACCCAACCTGCGTTTAACGACTGATCAGACGAGGGAATGAACACATGGCTGCCAAGGACGTTCGGTTCGGCGGTGATGCCCGTCAGCGTATGCTGCGCGGTGTCGATATCCTGGCCGACGCGGTCAAGGTCACCTTGGGCCCGAAGGGGCGTAACGTGGTTCTGGACAAGAGCTTCGGCGCACCGCGGATCACCAAGGACGGCGTGACCGTCGCCAAGGAAATCGAGCTTGCCGACAAGTTCGAGAACATGGGCGCGCAGATGGTGCGCGAAGTTGCCAGCAAGACCAACGACATCGCTGGCGACGGCACCACCACCGCCACGGTTCTGGCGCAGGCGATCGTGCGCGAAGGCGCCAAGGCCGTCGCCGCCGGCATGAACCCGATGGACCTGAAGCGCGGCATCGACAAGGCCGTCATCGCCGTCGTGGATGAGCTTAAGAAGCGCACCAAGAAGATCACCACCCCGGCCGAAACGGCGCAGGTTGGCACGATCTCCGCCAACGGCGAGGCCGAGATCGGCAAGATGATCTCCGAGGCCATGCAGAAGGTCGGCAATGAGGGCGTGATCACGGTTGAGGAAGCCAAGGGCATCCAGACCGAGCTCGACGTCGTCGAAGGCATGCAGTTCGATCGCGGCTATGTTTCTCCGTACTTCATCACCAATGCGGAGAAGATGGTCGCCGACATGGATCAGCCCTACATCCTGATCCATGAGAAGAAGCTGTCCGGCCTGCAGCCGATGCTGCCGCTGCTGGAAAGCATCGTGCAGTCCGGCCGTCCGCTGGTGATCATCGCCGAGGACGTCGAAGGCGAAGCCCTCGCGACCCTGGTCGTGAACAAGCTGCGTGGCGGCCTGAAGGTCGCGGCCGTGAAGGCGCCTGGCTTCGGCGACCGTCGCAAGGCGATGCTGGAAGACCTCGCGATCCTGACCGGTGGCACCGTGATCAGCGAAGACCTTGGCATCAAGCTGGAGAACGTGAAGCTCGCGGATCTCGGCAAGGCCAAGAAGATCCTGATCGAGAAGGAAAACACCACGATCGTGGAAGGCGCCGGCAAGAAGGGCGATATCCAGGGCCGTTGCACGCAGATCCGCGCGCAGATCGAGGAGACCACCTCGGACTATGACCGTGAGAAGCTGCAAGAGCGTCTGGCGAAGCTGGCCGGCGGCGTTGCCGTCATCCGCGTCGGTGGTTCCACCGAGGTTGAGGTGAAGGAGCGCAAGGATCGCGTGGACGATGCGCTGCATGCAACGCGCGCCGCGGTTGAGGAAGGTATCGTTCCGGGCGGCGGTGTTGCCCTGGCGCGCGCCAGCCTGATCCTGTCCAAGCTGAAGGCCGACAACGACGACCAGCGTTTCGGGATTGAGATCGTCCGCAAGGCGATCCAGACCCCGCTGCGCCAGATCGCCGAGAATGCCGGCGAAGATGGTGCGGTCATCGCCGGCAAGACGCTGGAGAAGGACGAGTACAACTACGGCTTCGACGCCCAGTCCGGTGAGTTCAAGGATCTGGTGAAGTCCGGCATCATCGACCCGACCAAGGTCGTTCGCACCGCGTTGCAGGATGCGGCCTCGATCGCCGGTCTGCTCGTCACGACCGAAGCGATGGTCGCCGAGAAGCCGGAGAAGAAGGGTCCGCCGATGCCTCCGGGCGGCGGTATGGGCGGCATGGGCGACATGGACTTCTGAGAACCGCGCCGCCGTACGCCAATCTTCGAGACCACCTCTTGTGGGTGGTCCTGGAATCGAAAGAGCGGACCGAAGGGTCCGCTCTTTTTTTCGCATTATACCAGGATCGACTCTCCGGTCGGCGCCTCCTGGTCATGCCAGGGCAGGCCGATCGGTTCTCGGACACGAAGATTTTGAACGATAAGGTTGTGCGCGATATCGCCGCCCGCGGTGCGGAAACATCCACGATCCCCGGATCCGCGTCGTCTGCAACGCTTGCGTAACGCGGGGAACACCGTCTTGTGCCAACCGACGTAACCATTGCCCGATGCACCGCACGTCTCGTGACTGCCGAGGCTGGCCCGGTAACCCGCGCTTTATCGACCGGGGGCGGGCTGCGGGATTAAGTCCGGTAATGACGCTGAGGGCAAAACGTCGGTCATTGTGTCCGCCTGCTGGTATATAACCTGGGCGGCGGCGTCGAGTGCAGTCCTGGCCGCCTGCCAACAATGCAATAGGAATGCTCCATGGCCTCCCCTCTGCCGGAGATCACCCCGGAATTCCAACGCGGTTGGGATGCGGCTCTTGCCGCCGTACGCGCGTGGCACGAATCGCAGGCAAAGAAGACGCTCATTCAGGCAAAGCGCAGTCGGTTCCCGAAGAACCTGGAACGGGAAGCGGAGGTGCATGAGAAATCCGCCGAGTTGATCGGCGTCCTGAGTCCGGAAGACGTCTGACGACCGTTCGCGCGCGCACCTCCATCGTGCACGGGGTGAGCGACCCGAGGCAGACGGCCGCCCTTTCCGACGCTGGGGCCTGAGACGCCCCCAGTTACCTCGTGCGTCAGCCGGACGCGTGCCGGCTTAGAATAAGCGTGGAATGATAGTTCAGGATTCCGCCATTCCCGCTGACCAACACGTAGTCATTGCGAGGCACCTGGCGAACGCCACCCTGACCTCTTGCCTGCACCACTGCTTCGGATAGCGGTGTGAACGCCCACATGTAATAGCCCGACAGTTGACCGCCCCCGGTATTCGTCGGCAGCGCGCCGCCCGGGCCAAGCTTGCCGTCCGCGATGAAAGGGCCACCTTCCCCTTTCGGGCAAAATCCGTAATCCTCCAACGTGACCAGCACGGTGTAGGTGTAGCAGTCATAGAGTTGGCAGGTGCCGATATCGTCCAGCGTGATGCCGGCCATGCGGAACGCCGCCTCGCCGGCTCGTTTCGCACCGGTTTCGACGGCCGGGTGGCGGGCGGTGTTGAGATTGTCGCCAGGCGAGCACTGGGCATAGCCGAGAACGTTGACGGGCGGTTGTTTCAGATCGCGCGCCCGGTCGGCGGAGGTCACGATCAGCGCGACGGCACCATTGGAAACCAGGCAGCAATCGAACAACCGCAGCGGTTCGGCGATCCAGCGGGAGTTGTAATAGTCTTCCATGGTCATCGGCGCCTTCATCTGCGCCCAAGGGCTCATTTGCGCCCATTTGCGCTGCCCGACGGCGATGGTGCCGAAATGTTCTTCAGTTGTGCCGTAAAGATGCATGTGCCGGCGGGCCGCCATCGCGTAGCCGGGGTTGGCGCCGAAGTCGCCGTAGGCCGCTTTCAGCCCGGTCATGCCACCCAATGGAAAACGATGCGGACCGGCATAGGATTGTCCGGCGCCACGCGTGGGTGTCAAAGGCGCGTCGGCGTAAACGAGCACGACGGTCTTCACCAACCCTTCCCGGATGGCCATGCAGGCATATTGCATCATACTACCCGCGGTTGATCCATACGCGCTCATGACATTCACCAGGGTCAGGTTCTCAAACCCCAGAACCATCTGCGAGCGAACATCCATGTCGCCGGGAATGTTCGCATTGATCAACAGACCATCGACGTCGGTTTTGGTCAGGCCGGCATCTTCCAGAGCAAGCGCTATTGCTTCCGCCGCGAAATCGACCGACCGGCGACCATAAATCTTGCCCATCGGCGTGACACCAAGGCCAACGATGGCACCTTTTGGCTGGTTTGCCATGATTTGCTCCTGTTCAGCCGACAGCGGGACGGAATTTCGGGATGCTGACGTTCTCGCCAACATCCTCGAACACGACTTCGAGTTTCATGCCGGGTCGGAGGTCCCGGTTATCAATGCCCACGATATTCGAAACCATCCGCACTCCCTCCTCCAGGTCGACCTGCGCGACGTTGTAAGGAACGGAGGAGGCGAATCCAGGGTTCATAACCTGGTGCATGATCGTAAACGTGTAGAGAATGCCGCGCCCGCTGGCAGGCAGCCATTCCAGTTCGGCGGCAAAGCAATGTGGGCAACGTTCACGCACCGGAAAGCTCCAGGCGCCGCACGCCACACAATGCTGAAGCATCAGTTTGCCTTCACGCGCGCCGTCGAAGAACGGGGCACTGATTGCATCCGGAACGGGAATTGGCTTCGTTGGCGCGTGGGACATGGGTGGTTCCTCCTTGGGCGGGACGGTAGCGGCGGGGTCGGAACGTGACAACCTTGCCATCCGAAACCTCGGCATCCGAGAGCGGGTTCAGCCTTACCGGATACGGCAGGCCGAGCCGAACAAACATTCTTGGCAAGTATCAGGAATATCTTCGTGAAAATGCTGACGGCGCATCATTTAGGTGCACTCGCGCCTGACCTCCGCTGTAGAGTCTAAATCAAGAATTGTTGTGTTCCCCAAACACGATCGTGCTCTACCCCACTTCCCCTACAACCCAAATTTCGGCGTCCGAGGGAACCCGCTCGGCGGCATTCGTCCGGCCTGCGCGCGTTCTCCGAGCCATTCCCGCAGGCTGGTCTCAGTCCGCACCCGCTCGCCCCAGCGCCACGTCAGGCCGTCGGCGATCCGGATCACCTTCAGGTCGCTCAGGCCGCCATACTTGTAGCGTTGCAGGATTACGCCCGCGCCTTTCGCCATCTCCGGCACCTGGTTCAGCGGGAACACCAGCAGCCGGCGATTTTCACCGATGATCGCCACGTGGTCGCCATCCGCCGGAATGCAGAACGCCGCCTTTTCGCCTAGTCTCAGGTTCAGCAACTGCTTGCCGGTCCGCCGTTCGGCGATCAGCTCCGCCGCCGGCACAAGGAAGCCGCGGCCAGAGGACGAGGCCAGAAAATAGGGCACCCTTTCGTTTGCGACGAAGAAAGCGGTGATATCGTCCTCATTCGCCATTTCGGCAAGCAGGCGCACGGCCATCCCGTCGCCGCGCCCACGCGGCAGGTCGGCGGCCTTCAAGCTGAATACCCGCCCGTTGGTGGCAAAAAGGGTCAGTCGGTCCGTGGTGAAGCACGGCAACAGCATATTCAGCTTGTCCCCTTCCTTGAACTTCAACTCCGCCGGGTCCGCCACGCTGCCTTTCACGGCCCGAATCCAACCCTTGTCGGACAGGATGACGGTGATCGCCTCGCGTTCCACGAAAGCGTCCGTCGAGACATCCACCGCGGTCGGCACCGATCCCACCACGGTCCGGCGGCCGCCCAGCTTGCCGGAACCGAACTGGTCGCGGATTTTGCCGACTTCCTCCGATATCCGGGTCCAGCGCAGTTTCTCGCTGGCGAGCAGAGCGCGCAGGTCCTTTACCTCGCGTGACAGGGAGCGATGCTCCTTGCGCAGTTCCATCTCCTCCAGCCGGCGCAAGCTGCGCAGGCGCATGTTCAGGATGGCTTCGGCCTGGGTGTCGGTCAGCGTGAAGCGCTCGATCAGGCGGGGCTTGGGCTGGTCCTCCTCACGGATGATGCGGATGACCTCATCCAAATTGAGATAGACGAGCAGATAGCCGTCGAGGATTTCCAGCCGCCGCTCGATCGCGGCCAGTTGGTGCCTGGAACGGCGCTCCAGCACCTCATGGCGATGATCCAGCCAGGCGCGCAGGATTTCCGGCAATGACATCACGCGCGGGGTGCGGGTGGCGTCCAGCACGTTCATATTGAGCGGAAAGCGCGATTCCAGGGCGGTGGCGCGGAAGATCGTCTCCATCAGCACTTCAGGCTCGACCCCGCGCGTCTTGGGTTCCAGCACCAGGCGGATGATGTCGGAGCTTTCGTCGCGGACATCGCCCAGCAGGGGGAGTTTCTTGTCCTCCATCAACTGGGCGATCTGCTCGATCAGCCTGGCCTTCTGCACCTGGTACGGAATTTCCGTGACCACGATGTGCCAGGTGCCGTGCTTGCCGGCCTCCTTCTCCCATTTCGCGCGGACCCGGAAGCCGCCGCGTCCGGTTTCATAGGCGGCCTGGATGGCGGATTGCTCCTCCACCATCGTGCCGCCGGTGGGGAAATCGGGGCCCTTGATGAATTGCAGCAGATCGGCAGTGGACGCACCCGGATTTGCGATCAGATGGATCGCGGCGGCGCAGATTTCACCGGCATTGTGCGGAGGGATGGAGGTCGCCATGCCGACCGCAATGCCGGCCGACCCGTTGGCGAGCAGGTTGGGGAAGGCGCCTGGCAGGACGACGGGCTCGGATTCCTCGCCGTCATAGGTCTTGTTAAAATCGACCGTATCGTCGTCGATGCCGGTCAGCATCGCACGGGCGACCTCGGTTAGGCGCGCTTCGGTGTAGCGCATCGCCGCCGGGTTATCGCCGTCGATATTGCCGAAATTGCCCTGGCCCTCGACCAGCGGGTAACGGGCGGCGAAGTCCTGTGCCAGACGCACCAGCGCGTCGTAGACCGAGGCATCGCCATGCGGATGGTATTTACCGATCACGTCGCCGACCACGCGGGCGCATTTCTTGAAGCCGGCGGTCGGGTCCAGCCGCAACTGGTGCATGGCGTAGATCAGCCGCCGGTGCACCGGTTTCAGCCCATCGCGCACGTCGGGCAGGGAGCGCGACATGATCGTCGACAGCGCATAGGCCAGATAGCGCTCCGACAGCGCATCCTTCAGATGCGTGTCTTCGATATGGCCCGCGAAGTCATCCGGCATCCTTGTTCTCCGACTCCTGTGCCCCCTCCGACCCGTGTGCCAGTGTGGCGACCCGGTCGTATAGCATTGTTCGCGCCTGCGGCAGCGGGCGATGGCGATGTCCGAACGCATCGCGTGCCAGAAAATGTCCGGTCAGGCGCAATCCATCGCGCCAGTCCGCGGCTGTGGTCTGGGACGCCGCATCGATCGGATCGGTCATGAACGCTGGCAGTGGAAGCAGCCGGGACACCCACACCCCGGCAGCCTCTCGCGTCACGGCACGCCCAGTCCGTGGCGAAACAAAAGCAAGGCCGGAGGTGGCGCCTGTGATGGCACAGGTCGACAGGTCCAGCCCAAAGCCGAGACCGGCGAGCAGCCTCGCTTCCCACCGGATCAGGTCCGGCATCGTCTGACCCGCCATCGGTAGACGTGCGATCAGATGCAGCAGGGCGGCGAAGACGGCTGGCTGCGGTTCCCGCTCCGGCAGCGCATCCGCGGCCACGGCGCATACCGAGGTCAGCATGGCCAGCGCCAGAGGGTCGTGCATGACATCGGGGGCATTGGCATGGATCACCTCGCCGGAAAAATTGCCGAGTTGGTCGGAGAGGCGGGCGATCCAACGCACCTGGACGAAGTTGGCGATCTGCCAGATCGTGGTTTGCGCGCGGGAGGTACCGCCGCGTGCCAATCCGCGGTGTAGGCCGTACTCCTCCGTCATAACGGCGACGATGGCGTCGCCCTCACCGTAAGGCCGAGCATCAAGGACGACGGAGGGAGCTTCCCATTCCATGAATCACGCGGAGGGGGGATTCGACGTCGGGAGGAACCAGGGCATGTGAGACTTAGCGGAGGGCATGTGAAGGAACATAGGACGAACCTTTGCGGATGCCCAGCGGCGTATCCGGGCCACGACTGAAAAGTCCACCCTGTCGTATCGGCCCGTATCGTTAACACGGAACGAAGAGTGTCAGAATTTATGTGTTTGACGCGCTGTCAGCCTCGCTACTGCCGGCCTTAACCCCGCAACCCGCGCGGCAACGGCAGGGGACGGGTTGACGAATCACGTCCGACCATGACGGTGAGGGGACGCCTCTGGGTTGCCATTTCGGCCGATTGGCATAACACCCGGTCGTTGAACCCTCTCGGTCCCATGCCTATCATGGGGCCATGTCCGATACTCCTGCCTTCCTCGACGGCGGTCGCCCGCCGGTCCCCGATATCGTGGTGCCACGTGGCGTCGTGCCATTCTACCTGCCGCAACGCCCAGTGCGCGGACGGCTGGTTCGGCTCGGGCCGCTGGCCGACTCGCTGCTGACCCGTCAGCCGAACCATCCGGTGATCACCGCGCTGGCCGGCCAAGCGCTCGCTTTGGCCGCTGGCCTGTCCACAGCGCTGAAATTCCGAGGCTCGTTCAGTCTGCATGCCAAGGGCAACGGACCGGTGAGCATGCTGTTGGCCGACTGCACCCATACAGGGGAATTGCGTGGCTATGCCCGCGCCAAACCGGAGGTGCTGGCGACCTTGCTGGACAGCAACCCGACCCCAACCGCCGACGCGCTGCTTGGCACCGGCTATCTGGCCTTCACCGTGGACGAGGGCGTCGACCAGCAGCGTCACCAGGGCATCGTCACTATTGAGGGCAACTCACTGGCAGCGATGGCCGACCATTATTTCACGACCAGTGAACAGCTTCAGTGCTTCGTTCACCTGGCCTGCGCACAAACCGAACACGGGTGGCGAGCGGCGGCATTGATCCTGGAGAAAGTTGCCGGCGCCGGCGGCATCGATCCGGCGATGGACGATGAAGCGGGAGCGGAAAGCTGGCGTACCGCCTGTGTCCTCGCGGGCACCGTGACCGATGCGGAATTGCTGGATGACGACCTGTCGTCGGAACAGCTGCTCTATCGGCTTTTCCATAGCGAAGGTGTGGCGGTGGATCTCGCACGCTCGCTTTCCTATGGATGCCGCTGCTCCCGGGCACGGTTGGCGGGGATCCTGGAAGGGTTTCCTGTGGACGATCTGGACCACATGACGGTCGGTAGCGAAATCGTCGTGACCTGTGAGTTCTGCAATTACGATTTCCGCTTCCAGCGCGACGGGGTGCAGGGCGTGCCGGATGTCATCCCCTGACGGGGTGCCGTGTCGAAACGCCATGTCTTTGTCCAGGAGTCAGAACGCCATGCTGTCGGCCCGCCCGATCAATATCGCGGTCCTGCTGTTGACCCTACTGGTCGCGGCTTGCGGGGGGGGAGAAGAACAGCGTGCCTTTCCGCCGTTGCGTTACGACTATCTGCCGCCAATCCGATTGAATGTAGCGACTCTCGAAATCGAGCCTCGCTTCGTTCCATCGGGGACCGGTGCGGATGTCAGTGGGCTGGCCCCGGTGCGGCCGGTTGATGCACTGACAACCATGGGACGTGACCGGCTCAGCCCGCTGGGTGGGGACGGCCGAGCGGTGCTGGCAATACAGGAGGGATCGTTGACGCGGCGGGGGGATACGATCAGCGGCTCCTTCGCGGTCTCTCTGACGATCTACCGCGATGGTGGCAGGCAGGCGGGATTTGTGGAGGCTCGGGTTTCGCGCACCAGTGCGGGGGGATCAGGCAGCCTCCGCGGACGTCTTTATGATCTGGTTGTCGCGACGATGAACGACATGAACGTGGAACTGGAGTTCCAGATCCGGCGTAACTTGCGGGACTTGCTGAATGTCCCGACGGCCGCTTCGATGACGGTGGAACAAACACCACTGGCACCACCACCATCCCGATAGCGGCCGGTGTTGTATCAATTGGCCGAAACAATGGCCGGTGCGCCGTCTAGTCGATGTTAAGGTTGTAGCGGTCTTGCTGCTGCTCCGGCAGTTTCAAATTAACCCAGACATGGCTATTCCGCTTTAATCGGGAAATATTTCGGTTCATAGGGCCTGTAATTCGGCCAGATTAGACAAAATCTCTTTTAAAATCAAGACGAAGTGTTATATCTCAAAAAATGACGAGGATTTGTCCTTTAGGTAGGTTATTATTGACTCCTGGGGAAAGCTGGTAAATATCCTAACATTCATGTGTGGAACTGGGATTTCCACAATCTTGTCCTGTGGATGAATGCATCTGGATGGTTTCGATAGCATCAAAAACCTATGTGGCGAGGGCGTATGCAGTTCGGCTCACAGTGCCTAAGCCGGAAAAACCAGAACCAAAAAAGGTCTGTTATCCCCCGATCATAACGGAAAACGGTCTAGCCCGTCTTATTCATAAACTGTGTCTGGTACTACCGAAAATATAATCTTATCAAATGGTTAGACGTTTTTTGTCGTAGTATTTCCTGCCCTTGGCCATCTTGGCCTAGTGCATTGAGAACGCGTTGTATAACGCGAATTTTCGGCAACCCTGTGAATAAGATGGACCAGGATATGATAACCGGAGCAATTGCGAATCGTGCGCACTGTAAATGAGGCGGGCGTTGCATCACACCTGGTAGCCGGCCCGTTCATGTCGGAGGTATGGCAGGCCCATCGAAGAGCCAAGTCTGCCGGACCAGTGCTGACGGGAACGTATCAAGGTGCATAGCGGTCCGTGTCGCTGATTTTGCAGGGATCGTGGCTCGGCTCTCTCTCCGTGTCATGGCGGGCCTGCGCCCGCCATGACACGGAGAGACCGGCAACCAATCCCCGTATTTTGAATGACGCGGCGCACTATCTGTCCGTCGAAGACGCATGGGTTTTCGAGGATACGGATAGAGATTCAATCCCATCTCATAGCGGTATGCTCTGACGGCTGGCGAACCGGCGCGGCATTCAGGACAAGGCACAGACGTCGTCCCGGCCCCCCATCTCCGTAGGAATCGGTAGATCATCCCGTTGCTTCAATCAGGTAGCCCACCCGCAAGTTCCGCCCCGTACGCCAACCTCCTTTTCCTGGGTCGACCGACAACCCAGCGGAATCGGATAGCCAAAACCCAGCATCGCGCAGAAAAAGCGCCATTTCTGACGGTTTGATGAATTTCCGCCAATCATGTGTACCGACCGGAAGGTAGCGCAACAGGTACTCGGCGCCCAGTTTGGCGGCGGCGAACGATTCCGGGGTCCGATTAAGCGTCGAAAGGAACATCAACCCCGACGGCCTCAGTAGACGACGCAAAACGCGGACGAAGCTCGCCGGATCAGGCACATGTTCGATGACTTCCAGCGCAGTGATAACATCGAACCGCGTGCCGTCGCCGAGCAGGTCCTCCGCCAAGCCCACCTGGTAGCGTAGGTGGAGCTGGGTCTGGCCCTGGACCTGGCTTTGGGCGTGCATCCGGCCAGCCTTGATGGCGTCTGCCGCTGCATCCACCCCAAGAACATCGAACCCGGCCCGAGCCAATGCCTCGGACGCTATCCCCGCGCCACAGCCGAGATCGAGAATGCGAACGTGAGAACGGTCGGGAAACCGACGGTCGATGCGCGTCACGATCCAGTCGATCCGGGCTGGGTTCATCTGGTGGAGTGGGCGCATCGGCCCGTTGGGATTCCACCATTCGGTGGCCAAGGCATTGAACCGGGCGATCTCATCGGCTGAAACGGTTTCGCTGCTCATGGTTGCCCCTAATGCCTCGCGCCAGTATGTGTACGTCACGACCAATCCCTGGGTAGTGTCTGGGCTCGGTCGGCGCCAGCCCACCTTAGGGGCTACGGGCAACCTTTGGCCGCTGTCTTGCGTAGCGGTTGGCGGGGCCCGGATCGGACCTGTGGCCGGCGCCGATCGAACCGAGATACGCCTGAACCCTGACACACGATCTTTGGTACATGGCACGCATCGTTATGAAATTTGGCGGCACATCCGTCGCCGACCTGGACCGTATTCGCAATGTGGCTCACCGTGTGAAGCAGGAGGTCGAGAATGGCAACCAGGTGGCCGTCGTGGTTTCCGCCATGTCGGGTGTCACTAACCAATTGGTAAAGTATTGCAGCGATCTGTCCGCTCTGCATGATGCACGGGAGTACGACGCTGTCGTGGCGACGGGCGAGCAGGTGACATCCGGCCTGTTGGCCATAGCGCTCCAGGACATCGGGATCGATGCACGGTCCTGGCAAGGGTGGCAGATCGCGATTGGCACCGACAACGCGCACGGCAAGGCTCGCATACAGTCGATCGATGGCAGCGAGTTGACGCGCCAGATGGACAGCGGGCGGGTTGCCGTGATTGCCGGCTTCCAGGGTATCGGCCCTGATAATCGGATTACCACCCTGGGGCGCGGCGGCTCCGACACCTCGGCCGTTGCACTCGCCGCCGGGCTGAAGGCAGAGCGTTGCGATATCTATACCGACGTCGACGGCATCTATACCACCGATCCTCGCATCGTACCGAAAGCCCGCAAGCTATCCAAAATCAGCTATGAGGAGATGTTGGAGCTGGCATCCGTCGGTGCGAAAGTGTTACAAACCCGCAGCGTCGAGCTGGCGATGAACGAACGAGTACGCGTACAGGTCCTGTCCAGTTTCTCGGACCGGCCCGGTACGATGGTAGTGGATGAGGACGAGATCGTGGAAAAAGAGAATGTATCCGGGATCGCCTACTCGCGGGATGAGGCAAAGATCACCGTGCGGCGGGTGCCTGACCGGCCTGGCATCGCAGCGACCATCTTCGGGGCTCTGGCCGATCAAAACGTCAATGTTGATATGATCGTGCAGAATGTTGCCGCCGACGGTACGACCGACATGACCTTTACCGTCGGGAAGACCGATTTGGCACGCGCTCACGCCGCGCTCGGCGGCATTAAGTCACAAATCGGGTATGGTGAGCTGTTGGAAGACTCCAACGTTGCAAAGATCAGCGTGGTAGGTGTGGGCATGCGCAGCCATGCTGGGATCGCCAATACGATGTTCCGGACCCTCGCTGACAAGGCGATCAATATTCAGGTCATATCAACCAGCGAAATCAAGGTCAGCGTCCTGATTGCCGCCGAATACACCGAACTCGCGGTCCGGGCCCTTCATACCGCGTATGGCCTTGATGCAACCTGATACCCCCCCCGCCGGAGACGCCAGGGCGGTGGCCCGCGCCCGCCTTGATCGGCTGTGGTCACGCGGCACCGCGTTCCTCGGTTGCGAATTCGTCCTTCTCGGTGGCGCCATGAGTTGGGTGAGCGAGCGCCATCTGGTGTCCGCGATCTCTAACGCTGGTGGTTTTGGGGTGATCGCATGCGGCTCGATGGGTCCTGACCTGCTGGCTGCCGAGATTGCCGCTACCAAGGCCCTGACCAGCCGACCATTTGGCGTTAACCTGATCACCATGCACCCACAGCTGGATGATCTGGTCCGGGTTTGTGTGGAAGCAAGAGTGAGCCATATCGTGCTGGCTGGTGGGATTCCGCCCGGGAACGCTGTGCGAGCCGTTAAAGATGGCGGGGCCAAGCTCATTGCGTTTACGCCGGCTTTGGTGCTGGCTAAGCGCCTGATCCGGTCCGGCGTAGACGCTCTGGTGATCGAGGGATCCGAGGCCGGCGGTCATATAGGCCCGGTGTCACTAACCGTCCTGGCTCAGGAGATTTTGCCTTATATTCAAGACGTCCCGGTATTCGTCGCTGGTGGGCTGGGCCGCGGGGAGGCCATCCTTGCCTATCTTGAAATGGGGGCATCCGGCGCCCAACTCGGCTCCCGTTTCGCTGCCGCCGCTGAATCGATCGCCCATCCCAACTTCAAGAAAGCCTTCTACCGCGCCAATGCCCGCGATGCGGTGCCATCAATTCAACTGGATGAGCGGTTTCCTGTCATCCCGGTACGCGGCCTGGTCAACGAAGGCACCAAGCGGTTTCTGCGGCACCAGGCAGAGACGCGCGACAGATTCCAGGCTGGCGAACTGAACAAGGAAGAAGCGCAGCTTGCTATCGAGCATTTCTGGGCGGGTGCCCTGCGGCGGGCCGTGATAGATGGCGACGTAGAGAACGGCTCGGTCATGGCTGGTCAATCCGTCGGTATGGTGACCACGGAACAAGCGGTCCCAGACATTATCGCGGAACTGGTGGATCAGGCCGTCACCGCACTGCTAAACCGACAGCACAGCTGATCCAGCCGTCTATGTACCGGGACGTGTCATCCCCAGGGGCGCTCCGGACAAGATCGCTCGGACCAGCACCCCAAATGCCGGAAACCTGCCCGGCCGAGGCGGCCGTGGCATGATCCCGCCGCATCGCATCGTGGCCCGTCTGCGCGACATGCGTGCCAAGGCGGCGGTCCCTCTGCCTGATATGGTACGCCTGATCGCGTCGGAGCTGGTCAGCGAGGTGTGCTCGATCTACGTCAACCGTGGCGGCGATGTCATGGAACTAGCGGCGACCGAAGGGCTGAACACGCTCGCGGTCGGACGCACCCGACTTCGGGTTGGGGAAGGGATTATCGGACTCTGCGCGGCCACCGCCGCCGTGATGAACCTACCCGATGCCCAGAACCATCCCGCGTTTGTCTACCGCCCTGAAACCGGCGAAGAGCCATTTGCCTCGATGCTGGCCGTGCCGGTCCGACGGTCGGGACGTACCCTCGGTGTGCTGGCGGTGCAGAATCGTGCCCCGCGGCACTTCACCGAAGACGAGATCGACGAACTGGAAACAGTGGCGATGCTTCTGGGGGAGCTGCTGCCGACGACCGGCGGCGGTTCCGACGGGCCATCGGAAGGCCTGGGCGGGACGGTGCCGCGCGTATTCGCCGGAATGACATTGATGACCGGCATCGCCATCGGGCCGACCATAATACATGGCACTTTGCGGACTGGCGTTCGCCTTTTGGCCGATGATCCAGACCTTGAACTGACTCGTCTGCACGAGACGGCCGAACGGATGCAGCATGGTCTGGATGAGCTGATTGCTGGCGTCCCGCAAACCGCCGCTCGTGCGAACCGGCCGGAGGATTTAGTTGCCTCCCGGGAAGTACTGGAAGCCTATCGGTTGGTGGCCGCCGATGCCGGTTGGCTGCGACGGGTCGGCGATGTAATCCGGGGCGGGCTGACCGCCGAAGCTGCGGTTCAGCGGGTCGCGAGCGAATTGCACGACCGCATGCGGCGGATCAGCGATCCCTATCTACGAGAGCGCCTGGCTGATATCGAGGACATGGCCGAACGGCTATTGACCGCGCTCACTGGCGCCAGTCCGGTTCAACCCGTACCGCCAGGTTCCATCCTTCTGGCTCGTCGGTTAGGGCCAGCCGAACTGCTGGACTGGCATGCGCGTGGGATTGCAGGTGTCGCGATAGAGGAAGGTACCGCATCGGGACACGCCGCCATCGTCGCGCGGGCTCTGGATATTCCGGCGGTCGGTGGCACGCGCGGCATGCTGGACACCGCCCAGCCTGGCGACGAAGCCATCGTCGACGGCGACGAGGGGCAACTGATGCTCCGACCCGAAGCCGAACTGCGCCAATATTATGCCCGGGCTCAGCAAGCCCGAACCGCTCAACATGTGGCCTGGGGGGAGTTGCGCTCTCGTCCGGCTTCCACCGCTGACGGCGTGCGGATTAAATTGATGCTGAATGTCGGTCTGGCGCTTGAGCTGGCGCAACTGGACCGAACCGGCGCCGACGGGATCGGCCTGTTTCGCACCGAAATCGCTATGCTGGCCCGCGGGTCCATGGCTGATGTCGCTGAACAATCGTCGATCTACGCGCGCGCTCTCGATGCCGCTGGAGATCGACCGGTGCTGTTCCGCACCCTTGACCTGGGCGCTGACAAACTGCTGCCCGGAACGGTCAGTGACGAGGAAAACCCGGCGATGGGGTGGCGATCCATCCGCATCGGCCTGGATCGTCCGGCCTTGTTGCGGCGCCAATTGCGGGCCCTATTGCTGGCGGCTGGCGGAAGGCCGCTGTCGGTGATGTTTCCCATGGTGGCGACGGTCGCGGAGTTTCGTGCTGCCAAGACCTTGCTGCTCGCGGAAGCCAAGCGCATCCGCCCGTCGCCGGCCAGCCTGTCGATCGGCACGATGCTGGAAATTCCGGCACTGATGTGGCAGCTCAAGGACCTGCTGCGGGAAGCCGACTTCATCTCCGTGGGGTCGAACGACCTGGTCCAATTCCTGTTTGCCGCCGATCGGGGCACACCGTCCCTGGCCGACCGGTACGATATCCTTTCACAGCCCATGCTGGACCTATTGGAACAATTGCTGGCCATGGCCAACGCGGCAAATGTGCCGATTTCCCTGTGCGGCGAAGCGGCGTCCCGCCCATTGGAGGCATTGGTGCTCGCGGGGCTGGGACTGACGTCATTGTCGATGGCGGCGAGCGGAATCCTGCCGGTGAAGGCGTTGCTGGCGGAAGCCGACCTTACTGCCTTTCGCCCGGTGCTGACCGCGATCCGGCGCGGCGGCAGCGGTGCCGCAAGCCTGCGAGAGCCGATTGCCACCTGGGCTCGGGAGCGCGGTTTGCCACTGTGATTACAGTGTCTTGCAAACGTCAAATTGGCAATATTTGGAAAACGGGCCTGATTTCCGCGATTTCGGTTGTTGCTAATCGACGCGGCACAATGCGGGAGGTGCTCTAGGAGAGTTGGCAAGGGTGGGGGCGTGGGTTAGAAACACGCACCGCTTGCTGGGCCACGATCCGACCAGTTGGTGACAATTCCCTCAAGACCAAAGGCATTAACGGGGCGGTGGTGCTGCAAATTCGCAGATATGAACGAGCGATAGGGTGTGGCCGGAAGGCAGGGCCTAACGTAACCGATGACGCTCCGGTCGCCCCCCGTGCGGGCGCGGAACTGCGGGAGGCGCGCGAGCGTCTGGTGTGGTCGCTTCAGGACGTCTCCAGTCTGCTTCGAATTCGCCAAACCTATCTCGACGCGCTCGAACAAGGACAGATCAACCCCATTCCAGCCAACGCGTACGCCCTGGGCTTTTTACGTACCTACGCCACGGCGCTCGGCCTGAAGGCGGAAGAGACGGTCCGCCGCTTTCGTGCCGAGGCAGCCGAGATGTCGGCCAAGACCCATCTTTCGTTCCCTGCCCCCGTGCCCGAGCGTGGCCTACCCGCCGGCGCTGTCATGCTGATGGGTGCGGTGCTCGCGGTCGGTTTTTACGTCGGCTGGTACCGCCTGTCCGGTGAAGGCAAGCTGCCGGCAGAGACAGCGATCGCCGTTCCCGAGCGGCTGGCATCTCTGGCTGACCAGGCGAGACCGGCAAAGCAGCATCCGCCGGTGCTGGCCAATAGCCCGCTGGCCAATAGCCCGACGACGCAAGGTCCCGCCCTGGTGCTGGAACCCCAACCATCGCTGCCGTCCATATCGCCGAGTTCCGCCGCCGCGGCCCCGGTTAGCGCCCAGCCCGCGCTGGCAATGCAAAATGCGGCGGCCGACCAGAGCCGCATCGTTCTGAGAGCAAGTGCTGATAGCTGGATCCAGGTGCGCGACCGAGCCGGTACCATATTATTGAACCGAGTCCTGAAGCCCGGCGAAACATGGCCGGTGCCGCCGAAAGCCAGCCTGCTGATGACCACGGGCAACGCAGGTGGTACGGAATTGCTGGTGGATGGGGTCATAATGCCCAGCCTCGGCCAAGCCGGCATGGTGCGTCGCGACCTCGCGCTCGATCTGGACATGATCAAGGAGGGCAAGCTTGGCCTTCAACCTGCGCCGATGCGTGCCCACCAATAGCAGTCGGTGCTGTGCTAACGTCCCTACCCGCCTCGGCCATCCAATTGGGACGTGATACCGCCTTCAATCCCTGACGGTGCGACCTGCATACGGAGAACCTGTTATGAGCTATCGGCCCTACCAGGACATTTCACGCCGCAAATCCAGACGGGTATATGTCGGCCAGGTGCCCGTTGGCGATGGCGCGCCGATCACCGTGCAGACCATGACCAACACGCTGACGACCGATGTTGACGGGACAGTCGCCCAGATACGACGATCCCAGGTTGCCGGGGTGGATATCGTCCGCGTGTCTTGCCCGGATCGAGACAGCGCACTCGCGCTGAAGGACATCGTCAAACAGGTCGACGTGCCGATCGTGGCTGATATCCATTTCCACTACCGTCGAGCAATCGAGGCCGCCGAAAGCGGCGCTGCTTGCCTGCGTATCAACCCCGGCAATATCGGCAGCGACGAACGCGTGAAGGAGGTCGTCAAGGCTGCCCGCGACCACGGATGTTCCATGCGGATAGGCGTTAACGCCGGCTCGCTGGAGAAGCACCTGCTGGAGAAATATGGCGAACCCAATCCGGAAGCGCTGGTCGAGAGTGCCCTGTACCACGCCAATATCCTGCAGCAGCACGACTTTCATGACTTCAAAATCAGTGTGAAGGCGTCCGACGTGTTTCTGGCGGTAGCTGCCTATCAGCAGTTGGCGGAGGTGTGTGACCACCCATTGCATATCGGCATAACCGAGGCAGGCGGCCGGCGCATGGGCACGGTGAAATCTTCGATCGGACTGGGTTCGTTGCTGTGGGCCGGCATCGGCGACACATTACGGGTGTCGCTCTCAGATGAACCGGAAGAGGAAGTCCGTGTCGGCTGGGATCTCCTCAAATCGCTCGGCATTCGCCATCGGGGCGTAAAGGTCATCTCCTGCCCATCCTGCGCGCGCCAGGGATTCAATGTGATTGAGACCGTCAGGACCCTGGAAGACCGCCTGGCCCATATCGAAACCCCGATTACGCTATCGATCATTGGCTGCGTGGTGAATGGCCCAGGCGAGGCGCTGATGACCGATATTGGTATCACCGGCGGTGGGAATGGCAGGCATATGGTCTACAGCGCCGGCAAGACGGATCATACGATCGATGGCCGCGTTATGGTCGATCACATAGTCGAGATGGTCGAGGCGAAGGTCGCGAGCATCAAGGCCGCCGAGGCTGTCGAACCGGCAATGGCCAAGTAGGACGACGCTGAAGCCGCGGACACCAGCATAAGGGACTTGGCTGTCACATGTTCGGAGACTGGGTTTCGAAGTGTTTCAGGGCTGTTGTTCAGTTCCATTCGTGATCTGGCCGTGCTAAGAAAAGCGCCAGATGAGGAAAGATCTCCATCAATGCGTAGCACGATTGCAGCCCTGATCATCATTCCCTCGTTCCTAGCTGTTGCGCCCGTTTCGGCACAAGGCAACCCGAGCGTGGATCAGATCATCAAGTCGCTCACCCCCATGGGCGATGTCAGCCGCTCCGCCACCCGTGGAATCCGCCTGTCGCCTAGCACGGGCGCTCCGGTGGACGCTCGGTCATCGGCGCTGCCGGTGGCCCACGCGCCCGCCAAGGCGACCAAATCGCCTGGCACCGAAACTTCCGTGGGCCAACCTCCCCAACCGGCCGCTCCGTCGGTCAACCTGACTGTCAACTTCGCGCTTGGGTCTGCCGAATTGACACCCCAGGCGATCGCGGCGTTGGACGATCTGGGCAAGGCGCTCAGCAGCGACATTCTGGCGAATTTCCGGTTCCGGGTCGAAGGCCATACCGATACCGTCGGTACCCGCGAATTTAACCGCAGCCTGTCGGAGCGTCGGGCCGCGGTTGTCGTCGAATACATCGCCGAAAAATTCAAAGTCGCGACGGGCCGGCTCGAACCGGCTGGACTGGGCGCTGACCGCCCGCTGATTGCGACCGCTGACCAAGTCTCAGAGGCGCGGAATCGTCGCGTGCAAGTGGTCAATCTCGGTAGCTGATCGCGCTAAGGCCAACCGCCCGCCGCCCGGGATTTAATCCGGGGCGGCAATGGCGCTTAATTCGTGACGAGACCGCCGCCGGGCGGGCTTTGTCGGGCCGTTGCGTGACGGTTTGACGAAGCATGGCAGCGAAGCGTGCGATTGGCACGTTTTAGGCTCGTATCCGGCGGCCGAGGCGCCTATGTGTGCGGTGCAATATTTCCTCCGCGTTCAGGTACCCATGCAAATTCGCAATGTAGCCATTATCGCCCATGTCGATCACGGGAAGACCACTCTCGTTGATAAACTGCTTGCCCAGTCCGGGTCGTTCCGCGAACACCAGCAGGTGGCGGAACGGGCGATGGATCGCAACGACCTGGAACGGGAGCGTGGCATCACGATCCTGGCGAAATGCACGTCGGTGATGTGGCATGATACGCGCATCAATATCGTCGATACCCCCGGTCACGCCGATTTTGGTGGTGAGGTGGAGCGGATCCTGAACATGGTGGACGGGGCCATCGTCCTGGTCGATGCGGCCGAGGGCGTGCTACCCCAGACCAAATTTGTGGTCGGTAAAGCCTTGGCGCGCGGGATCCACCCGATCGTCGTTGTAAACAAAGTCGATCGCGGCGACGCCCGCCCGGATGAAGTCCACACCGAGGTCTTCGATCTTTTCGCGGCACTTGGCGCGACGGACAGCCAACTCGATTTTCCGATGCTTTACGCGTCGGGCCGGCAGGGATGGGCCGATACGACGATGGACGGGCCGCGGAAGGACCTGTCCGCGATGTTTGACTTGGTCGTGCGCCACGTGCCGGAGCCAACCGTTCTTCCGGACGCCCCGTTCGCGATGGTCGCCAGCATCCTGGAATACGATAACTTTCTGGGCCGCGTCCTGACCGGCCGGATCGAGCAGGGTCACGCACGGACCAACATGCCCGTGAAGGTGCTGCGCGAGGACGGCACCGTTGTCGAAACCGGGCGGATGACGAAGCTGATGTCTTTCCGTGGACTGGATCGCGTGCCGGTCGATGAGGCTTTCGCGGGCGATATTGTTGCCGTGGCCGGTCTGTCGGAAGGGACCATCCCCAACACGATCGGCGCGATGGAGCTGGCCGCTCCACTGCCAGCTATTCCGGTCGATCCGCCGACCTTGGCGATGACCTTTCGCATCAATGACGGCCCTCTGGCCGGACGTGAAGGTAAGAAAGTCACCTCCCGCCAGATCCGGGAGCGTCTGTTCCGCGAAGCCGAAGGCAATGTTGCAATCAAGGTCACGGACTCCAATGAGACCGAGGCATTCGAGGTGGCTGGCCGTGGCGAGCTGCAGCTCGGCGTGCTGATCGAACAGATGCGCCGTGAAGGGTTTGAACTCGCCATCGGGCGTCCCCGGGTGCTGACCCGCATCAACCCGGAAACCGGCGCCCGTGAGGAGCCGATGGAAGAGGTTCTCGCGGACGTGGATGAGCCGTTCTCCGGCGTCGTGGTGGAGAAATTGAGCCGTCGCAAAGCGGAACTGCGGGAAATGCGTCCGTCGGGCGGCGGCAAGGTCCGACTGACCTTTGTCATGCCAAGCCGCGGGCTTATCGGGTACCATGGGGAGTTCCTGACGGACACGCGCGGCAGCGGTATCATGAACCGGATGTTTGCCGGGTATGGCCCCTGGAAAGGCCCGATCGAGGGCCGTCGTAACGGCGCCCTGATCTCGACCGAAGGGGGAGAGGCGGTGCACTATGCGCTGTTCTACATCCAGGAGCGCGGCACGTTGTTCGTCAACCCGGGCGATAAGGTCTACCAGGGCCTGATCCTCGGTGAAAACAGCCGTGGGTCGGACCTGGAAGTAAACCCAATCAAGGAAAAGAAGCTGACCAACGTCCGTGCCTCCGGCAAGGACGATGCAATGCTGCTGATCCCGCCGCGCCGCATGAGCCTGGAGCAGGCCATCGCCTATGTGGAAGACGATGAGTTGGTCGAGGTTACGCCGAGCGCCATCCGCCTGCGCAAACGGTTCTTGGACCCCCATGAGCGCAAGCGAAACGAGCGTCGTTCGGAAGCGGCGGTCGCCTAGCTGGCGGCGCGGGGTCCCACCCCGCGCATCACCCCTACAGGTTTAGCGCCCCGTTCTGCCGCTCCACCCGCATGCCGTCGCGTACGGGCGTCAGGCATGTCTGAATACCTGACCGCCCATCAATAACAGCCAGGCATTCAAAACAAACCCCCATCATGCAGTAGGGCCCCCGTGCCACGCCAGACTTGGCGGTGGCGCGCGTCGTTCGGATTCCATGGCTGAGCAAGGCCGCCGCGACGGTGTCTTGCGCCTGCGCCCTGAGCTCACGCCCTTCGAACCACAGTCTGATTTCGCCCGATCCGCCGCGGGAGAACATCAGTCCACCGAGCCTTTCGGGAGTTTCTTTTCGGCGATCTTAGCATACAGCGCGACGCCGTATGGGATTGCCTCATCGTTGAAATCGTAAAGATGGTTGTGCAACGCGGCGCTGTCGCCGTTGCCAAGGTTGATATGCGCGCCGGGCACACGTTCCATCATGAAGCTGAAATCCTCGGAGCCCATGCCAGGGTTGCCGTCGCGTAGGACGGCTTCCTCGCCCACAAGTTCGGCGGCTGCATCGCCGAAGATCAGAGCCTCATCCGCGTTATTGACCATGGGGGCAAAGATGAGACGGAAATCGATGGTTGCCTCGGCGCCGAAGCCGGCCGCGATCGAGGTGACGAGACGGGACATGTTCTGCTCGATCAAGCTCATGACCTCCCGCTTCATCGTGCGGACAGTGCCAGCCAGGACCGCGTGCTGCGGGATAACGTTGTAGGCATCGCCAGCCTGGATCCGGGTGATGCTCAACACCGCGGTATCCTGAGCGGAGACATTGCGTGAAACGATGGATTGCAGCGCTGTGCCAATATGGCATGCAATGACCACCGGGTCGATGCTCTGCTGCGGATGCGCCCCATGGGCGCCCTTGCCGGTGATGGTGATATCGAAAAAAGCACCACCTGCCGAACGGGTGCTTTTTCCGGTGATAAAGAGTCCAACCGCCAGGCCGGGACGATTGTGCATGCCGTAGACCGCGTTGCACGGAAACCGTTCAAACAATCCGTCCTTGAGCATGGCGAGCGCGCCGCCGACGCCTTCCTCGGCCGGTTGGAAGATGAAATTGACAGTACCGTTGAAGTTCCGCGTTTCCGCCAGATACTTTGCGGCACCCAGCAGCATGGTGGTGTGGCCGTCATGCCCGCAGGCATGCATCCGACCTGGGTTCAGGCTGGCATGCGGTAGCCCGGTCGCTTCCAAAATTGGTAGGGCGTCCATATCCGCCCGCAGCCCGATCGACGCTTGCCCGTTGCCGGACCGCAGCACGCCGACCACGCCGGTTACACCGACACCACGGTGTACCTCGATCCCCCAGTCTTCCAACTTCCGGGCCACGATGTCGGCGGTGCGGTATTCTTCCAGCCCAAGTTCCGGATGGGCGTGGATATCCCGGCGGATGGCGGTCAGTTCGTCCTGGTAGCGGCGGACACGATCGAGCGCGGCGTCTGTCATGATGGGCACCTCGGGCTTGAAGGCGAGTGGCGACCATCTTTTGTGCCACGACTGATGGCCATTGCGTAGGGGGCTATTCGATGGCGCCTCGGTTTGATCGTGGCCGACCCGTCCCCCACCCAGCCGCGGACGTCAGCGATCGTCCGTGGGTGCGTGGGCGTGCAGGCTGGTTCCGATCAAACCGAGGTAACCGCCTGTTCGCCTAAAGCATGAAAACGTTGAGCGGAACGTAGCCGAGCGTCTTTCATGCGATCAAACAGAGAGTTCGGATGGTCTGCCGTTTCCTATCAGGGTTAAACCGCTCTAGCTGGCGGGCCGCTTCATCTTGCAGGTGGTCGTCTGGTCCAGTTCCGCTGGCTTGATTGTCGCCTCGGTCTTCCAGCCCAACCCGGTCCGCTCCGAGTCGTACTTCACGCCCTTTGTGAACACCGCGCCGTAGTAGGCGATCAACACCTGGTGGTCGGCAGCCCGCATGGTGGCTTCATGACCGGCCGCGTCGACGAGTTTCATACCTTCCAGCGCGAGCGCGAGCTTCATCGGATCGGTCGATCCCGCCTTCGTGATGGCGGCGGCGATCATCTCGATTGCGAGCCGACGATCGCCGAAGATGAAGTCGAAATCGTGCTTCTTGCGAAACTCCTGGATCCAGGCATCGAGTTCGGCATTCTTTGTCTCGGCGCCAACATTCTCATGCAGCGAAATGACGGAATGAACCCGGTTCTCCCCGCCTGGGCCGATCGCCGTCGGACTGCCGGCCAGATGAGCGAGCATGGTATAATAGTCTACCGGGAGGCCGGCATCCATGCCTGCCTTGACCAGAAGCGACAGGTCCGGTCCCCAGTTCCCGGTCAGCAGGCCCTGAGCGCCCGACGCCTTCACCTTTGCGATATACGGGGCAAAGTCCTTGACCTTGCCGAGTGGGATCATTTCCTCACCAACCACCTGCACGTCCGGGCGCAAGGCCGCCAGGTATTTCTTCAGGTCGCGCTGGGCCGATTGGCCGAAAATGTAGTCCTGGTTGATCAGGTAGACCTTGGTCACGGCCTTCGACATGGCGCGCACCATGATCTCGGCCTGGAAACCGGCATGCATCGATGTGCGGAAATGCCAGAAGCTGCACATTTCGTTGGTCAGTTCCGGAGCAAGGGCGCCGCAGTTGATGTACAAGATCCGGCGATCCTTGTTGCGCTCATTATGCTTTTCAACGGCGCCGATAAGGGCGCTGCCGACATTGGACGGGCCACAGTTCAACATGATCTGGATGCCGTCATCGACCATCTTCTGCATATTCAGCAGTGCCTCGGCCGGCTGACCCTTATTGTCCAGGGCGACCAATTCCAACTTCTTGCCCAGGACGCCGCCCTTGGCATTGATCCCGTCGATCACGAATTGGATGGTCTTGATGCCTTGGTCACCGACCTGCGCAAACGTGCCGGACAGCAGCTCGGTGTAACCGAGTTTGATGGTTCCCTGAGCGTCGGCCGACTGTGGCGCGACCGCAAAGCCGACGGCGAAGGCCGCCATGGCGCACAGTCTCTGAAACCTCTTCATCGTATTTCCTCATCGTTATGCGTTGGGACAACATATGCGCGATACGCGCGCCCGCCGCCAGGGCTTGCGGTGGGTTAGGGTGGCTGATCAAGCGTTGGGTTGAAGCGGCTTCGCACCGGATAGCAAAGACAGACCGCTTCCATCTCCGGCCCAACGCTCGCTCCGAACATCGCCGCCAGCACATGCTCTGCGTCCTTCGGTGGCTGACGCAGCATATGATGCCGTCGAAGACGCTCGGCTTGCGATTGGCCATGTTGTTGGCGGGTTTGGCGCGCATGGGCCACAACGATGCGCCGGCCGGGATTGGCCGGCGTGACGTTGTGCCCGATGTTGACGTTAGCTGGCGGGGCGCTTCATTTTGCAGGTGGTCGGTTGTGCGATTTCGGCCGCCGTGACGGTTGTGCCGGTACGCCAGCCGAGCCCGGTTTTTTCGGAATCGTATTTCATGCCGGTGGTGAATGTTCCCAGGTAGTAGGGCATCAGGATTTGATGGTCGTCGGCACGCATCGTCACCGGTTGACCGGTCGCGTCAATCCAACTCATGCCTTCCATGGCAAGTGCGATTTTCAGCGGATCCGTCGAACCGGCCTTGTTGATGGCGCCCACGATCAACTCGATCGCCAGGCGGCGATCGCCGAAAACGAAGTCGAAATCATGCTTGGCGCGGAAGGACTGCACCCAGGCATCAAGGGCCTGGTTGTTTAACTGCAGGCCGATGTTCTCGCTGAAGTTCATCACCGAGTGGACCTTGCCGTTGCCGGCCGGACCGATTGCGGTAGGCCCGCCGGCGAGGTGAGCGTAGTAGCCAAAGACGTCGATCCCAAGGCCAGCATCCATCCCGGCTTTCACCAGCAGGGACAGATCGGGACCCCAATTGCCGGTCAGCAAAGCCTGCGCGCCCGAAACCTTGATCTTCGCGACGTAGGATGAAAAATCCTTGACCTTGCCCAGCGGGATCAGTTCATCGCCGACGATGGTCACATCCGGGCGGAGTTTTTCGAGATAGGCTCGCAGGTCGCGCTGGACGGCCTGGCCGAACAGGTAGTCCTGGTTGATCATATAGACCTTGGTGATGGTCTTCGGCAGGCCGCGCACCATGATCTCGGCCTTCATGCCGGCATGGGCGTCGGTGCGAAAATGCCAGAAGCTGCATTTTTCGTTCGTCAATTCAGGCGCGACGGCACCGCAATTGACGTAGACGATGCGGCGATCCTTATTGCGTTCGTTGTTCTTGTTGACGGCATCGACCAGCGCCGCGGCGATATTCGACGGTCCGCAGTTCAGGATGATGGGATACCCTTCATCCACCATCTTTTGCAGGGCCTGCAATGCGTCGGCCGGTTGTGCCTTGTTGTCGATGGGGACCAATTCCAACTTTTTCCCCAAGGCGCCACCCTTGGCGTTGACCACGTCGATAATCGCCTGGAGCGATTTGATGCCCTGGTCGCCGATCTGGGAAAACGTGCCGGACAGTGCTTCCGTGTAGCCGATTTTGATCGAGCCTTGGGCCGCGACCGGCGTCGCGAAGCCGGCCCACAGGCCCAACATCGCCGCGATGGGCAATGCCAGGCATTTCCTGATGTTCATGGTTTTCTCCCTGTATGGTTTGCCGAGGCGCTCTTACGGGCGCCGTCGGACGGGTCATCTTCCGCATCTGTCCGAGCACATCTGCCCAGCGAGTGTGGGGGCGTGCAGCGACCGGATCAAGCAGAACTTGCCGACCTCTAGAGCCCGCCCAGGATCTGCTCATTATGCTCGCCGAGTTTGGGCGAATCTGACGCCGGATGCGGCCGTTGCCTGTCGAAACTGATCGGCAAGCCAGCGATCTTCAGGCCGCTGCCCGGCAGGGTGCGCATCATGTCCATCGCCTGCAACTGATCCGATTCCGCCAGTTCGGCGATGTCGTTCACCGGGGCGCAGGGCACGCCGGCCTCCCCGATGATGCCCATCCATTCCTGCCGGGTCTTTTGCGACAGCACCGGTTGCATGGCATCGACCAGCGCCAGACGGTTGGCGGCGCGCTTGCGCCCGTCCGAGAAGCGGGGATCGTCGCACCATTCCGGATGCGCCATGGCACGGGCGAGCTTGACGAACAGGCGGTCGTTGCCCGCGGCGATGCAGATCGGGCGGTCGGCGGTTTCGAATATCTGATACGGCGCCAGGGTCGCGCTGGCGGCCCCATGCCGCTGCGGCAGCTTGCCGGTGACATTGTAGTTGTTCAGCGGTCCTTGTACCCAGGCCACCGCGCTCTCGAACAGCGATGCGTCCATCACGCAACCCTTGCCCGTGGTCTCCCGCTGCTTCAGCGCGGCGAGAGCGCCGATCACGCACCACATGCCGGTCGCGGTGTCGTTGATCGCGGGGGCGCAGAAGGTCGGCGGATCCTCTGGCCGGCCGGTCAGGCTGACGACGGCGCCGTAGCATTGCAGCAACGGATCGAACCCGGGGGCCAGCCGCAGCGGCCCCGCATAGCCAAACGCCCAGATCGAGCAGTAGATCAGCCGCGGATTGACCGCCATCATCGCATCCGGCCCGATCCCGAAATCGTCCACGATCCCCGGACGCAGGTTCTGGATCAGGATGTCGGCATCAGCGACCAGCGCCTTCAGTTTCGCCACGTCCCCGGCGGCCTTGATGTCCAGGGTGATGGATCGCTTGCCACGGTTGTTGGTGTGGAAACTGACCGAGTCGTCGCCCGCGAACGGAGGCCCCCAGAGGCGGGCGTCGTCTCCACCATCGGGTTTTTCCACTTTGATCACATCGGCGCCCATATCGGCCAGGATCACCCCGGCGAGCGGCCCGGCCAGTGCCTGACCAAGTTCAATGACCTTCACGCCATGCAGTGGACCAGACATCACGCGGCCTCCAGGTTGAGACGAGCGCGGAACACGTCGTCACGTAGGTTGGTTTCCTGACCGAGAAGGTCGTCGGCCGCCGATGTGCAGAGATACAGGATGGCCGCGGCGGGATGCGCGACCGGGATCAGGTTCTCGCGCGGGATCTGGCTGACCGGGTTCATCTTGGACGCGCGGATCAGCACCTGCATGTCGGTATCGGTGGTACCCGGCTGGAAGCCGAACACGCGGATGCCCTTGTCGGCCATTTCCAGATGCACGGCGCGGGTCAGCATGTGCAACCCCGCCTTGGCGGAACAATAGGCACTCCATCCTTCCAACGGCCGTAGCGCGGCCCCCGATGACACATTGACGATTGTGCCACCCCCGGCGGCGGTCATTGGTCCCAGTACCACGCGAATGGCGTTGTAGGCGCCCACGAGATTGATCTGGACATTGCGCGCCCAGGTCGCGGGGTCGCTATCCTCGATCCGCGCGATCGGCTCGATCACCCCGGCATTGTTGATCAGCGCGTCGACCCGGCCGAACCGGCCGATCGTTTCCGCCACCAGTCCCTCGGCCGCGGCGTAGTCGGAAATGTCGCAGGACCGGGCGGTGGCGCGTCCGCCGGCGGCGACCACCGCCTGGGCGACGTCCCCGGCCAATGCGCCATCCCGCGCGGTCAACACCAAGGTCGCCCCAGCCTTGCCCAATGCCAGGGCGGCCGCCGCACCAATGCCGCGGCTCGCGCCCGTGACGATCATCACCTTGCCGGTCAGTTCGCCCATCCGTTCTTTCCTCCACAAGCTGCTTCCGCTTTACGAGACCGGGGCGCCGACGGCAAATTGACTGCTGATCTGGGGTTCCGATTCACGCGACGGGCCAAGCCAAAATGTCGCGATCGGAACACTGGCAATCGAGGGAGGACAGAATGCGCGTATCCATGAGCCTGCCGGTGCATGATTGGGCGGCCTGCGGCCCCGCCGCCCGCCAGGCGGAGGATGACGGTTTCGATATCGTCACCAGCAACGAATTGCGGCACGACCCGTTCACGCCGCTGGCGTTCGCCGCGCTGGCGACAGAGCGGGTGCAGCTTGTTCCCTCGGTCGCGATCGCCTTTCCACGCAGCCCGATGGTGGTGGCGAACCTGGCCTGGGACCTGCAGCGTCATTCCAAGGGCCGCTTCGTGGTCGGGCTGGGCAGCCAGGTCAAGGCCCATAACGAGCGGCGGTTTTCCACGCCGTGGATCGCGCCCGCCGCGCGCATGGGAGAATATGGCGAGTCACTGCGGGCGATCTTCCGCTGCTGGGAGCATGGCGAGAAGCTGAGCTATCAGGGCAAATACTACAATTTCTCATTGATGACCCCGGAGTTCTCGCCCGGGCCGAACAACCTGCCGATGCCGCCGATCGCCATGGCAGCGGTGGGTCCGTTGATGCTGAAGACCGCGGCCCGTGTTGCCGACAGCGTGCGCCTGCACAGTTTCGCGACCCGGAAATATCTGGAAGATGTCGTGCGACCCATGCTGGTCGAGCAACTGACGGCGTCCGGCAAGTCCTTCGAGACCTGCGAGATCACCGGCGGCGGCTTCATCGCCACCGGGCCGGATGAGGCGACGGTGACGGAAGCGGCCGAGAAAGTGCGCTATCGCGTGGCCTTCTACGGCTCGACACCGGCCTATCGCGGCGTGTTCGACATCCACGGCCTGACCGATCTTGGCCTGAAACTGACCGCTATGGCGCGCCAGGGGCAGTGGAAGGAGATGGCGGCGCAGGTGTCCGACGACGTGCTGGACCTGTTCGTCGCGCGATCGACCTACGAGGGGCTGCCCGAGGCGATCGAGAAGCGGTTCGGCGGCATCGCGGACAGCGTCTCGATCGATTTCGTTCCGGGCACGAGTGCGGCGGTTCGGCGCGGGACGGTGGAGGCGATCAAGAGAATACCGAGCGTGTTCAAGGGCTTCCAGGCCTGATAGGTCCGGTTGCATCACACGGCTCTGTTGCGCTGGCATGGTCCTGTGCAACAGAGCCGGTGCAACCCGGCAGGCGGTCCGGCTCGTCGAGGCGGCGCCTGTGCACCGGAACGACATACCGTTGCGATGCAGCTCCGACCAGGGTTCGCTCGGACGGCAACGGCCCCAATGGGCTGCGCCGAACTTGACTCGGGCGCGGGGAGCGAATCAGGTAACGGCAACGAAGGCCACGCCTGCAAGCGGGGGAAAATGCCATGGTAGAGATTCGTCGTATGGGTCCCAAGATCGGGGTCCAGGTTTCCGGGGTCGATGTCAGAAAGCTCGACGATGCCAGTTTCGCGCCGATCTATCAGGCGTGGCTGGACCACAACGTCATGGTGGTCACCGGGCAGGATCTGACCATCGACGACTTCTTGGCCTACAGCCGTCGCTTCGGCACGATCTCCCCGCACCCATCCAAGAGCACCCGCCATCCAGACTATCCGGAAATCACCCTGCTTGGCGTCAACAAGTTCAATCCGGACGGCAAGCTGAACCAGGCGATCTATCGCCGGGGCGCGGATGGTTGGCACACGGACGGGGCCTATGATGTGGAGCCGTTCAAGGCCACGCAGTTGTATGGTGTGGCGATCCCCTCGGTCGGCGGCGACACGCTGTTCGCCAGCGGCTACGCGGCCTATGACGGGCTGCCCCAGCGGCTGAAGGACCGGCTCGACGGGGTGCTCGGAGGCTTCACCTACGGCGGGCGGCGCAATTCGACCGCGCTGCTGAATCCCGAGGATCGGAATCTTCCGCCCTCCATGCATCCGATCGTTCGCACGCATCGGGAAACCGGGCGGAAATCGATGTATTTCGACCCGGGCAAGATTCTGTTCGTCGAAGGCGCCGAAAAGGCCGAGAGCGACGACCTGCTCGATGAACTGGAAACCTACATGATCCAGCCGGACGGCGAGTACCGACACAAATGGGCGGTGGGCGACATCGTGATCTGGGACAATCGCTGCTCCTACCACAAGGCCGCTGGGGACTATCCGCCGGATCAGGATCGTATCCACTGGCGCGTGTCGATCAAGGAGCGGCCGGCGGAGGGACGGCTCGCGGCGGAATAACCGCCGCCTGCCACGCAATACCGGGGGAGAAGAAAGCAATCCTCGTGCCCCGCTCGGCATCGCGGCGCCCCCTGTGCCTGGGCTGACGACCGCACCGTGGAATCTGGCGGTGATCGTCGTGCTGAAGGTGGTGTCCAATGTGCCGTATCTCCGCTTGATGCTGGTGCGTTCGTTGTGAACCACCGGTAGGCGCCGCCGTAGGCCCCCTCTACCCGTGACGGACGCCACCCCGTGTCGCCCGGTCCTGGCCACGATGGATCAGAAGACCCCCCAGCCCGTCGCATCGGAATGGTGTGGATCCGGCCATTGGGCACAAGCGCGGTCTTTGCCGCATGCGCTGTAGACAATTCTGCGTGCAAACCCGCGCCGAGCCCTCGAACAGGACTGTCGCTAGCTCGTCAACATGTCCGGTTTATGTATACCCTGCTCACGCAAGAATCCGAAAATCCGTAGGATCGATGATCCTGAAATTATCGGTGACCTC
>CAMATI010000008.1 GCA_945861095.1 Asaia bogorensis
TGCGCAATCGTCTGGGACAGCTACGAGGCTATTGTCGATGCGTGTTGCAAGGCTTGGAACTTCCTCGTCTCCGATCCAGACCGGATCCGCTCCATTGGCGCCAAGGCCTCCCTTTGGGCATGTGTCAATGTTTAGGACGGTTGGTATAATATGCCAACGACAGGGACCAGGGTCGGACCGAAAGCAAAGGACGCAACCGGACCCATGGATATCGGTCCCTTGCCCTCCAGCGCCGCTCCACCCGTCCTACCGCCGCTTGGCTTCGGTCTTGGGCCAGCATAAGCTATCGATCACCAACGTCGCGACGCCGCAAACAATCGCCGCGTCGGCCACGTTGAACACATACCAGGAAAAATCACCCCAACGCGTATCGATATGCACATGCAGGAAATCCACCACCGCGCCGAAGCGGACCCGGTCGATCACATTGCCAACCGCGCCGCCCGCAATGGCACCGATGGCGATGGCGACCATTCTGGTCTCGGCCCGATGCAGCCAGACCATCAGGGCCATCACCACCGCCAGCGCGACGGCCGCCAGGATCAGCGGCCCCCATTCCCCGAACCCGGTCAGCAGCCCGAAGGTGACGCCGTGGTTCCACACCATGGTCAGGTTCAGCACCGGTAGCAGCACGACCTGGCGCAGCCTCTCCAGTTGCAGCACCTCCAGGATCCACCACTTGCTGGCCTGATCCGCCACCAGCACCAACAGCGCCGCGGTGAGGCCCAGCATGGTAAGGTTGTGGTGCTTCACGGGGCGGGCCGGCACACCAGGCCGGACTCCACCGCATCGGCGCAGCGCAGGCACAGGCCCGGATGCGCCGCATGGGTTCCGACTTCGGGCAGCACCTTCCAGCAGCGCAGGCATTTGGTGCCGGGGGCCTGCGCAACCTCGGCCATATCGTCGCCGAGGCCGCCGACCATGTGGACCGCGGAGACGATGGCGATTTCGGCCCATTCCGCGGCGTTCAGCAGTTCCGCCTCATCAGGGGCCAGTTTCAGGGTCACGCCGGCCTGCAAGGACGCGCCGATGGTCTTGGCGGCACGCGCTTCCTCGATCGGGATGGTGATGCGGCGGCGGATGGCCCGGATCGTGTCCCATTTCGCCGCCAGGGCATCGTCGCGCCACTGGTGAGGCAGCGTGGGGAACAGTTCCAGATGGACGGAACTGTCATCGCCGAAGCGGGCGCCCCAGGCTTCCTCGGCCGTGAAGCACAGCACCGGCGCGAGCCAGGTGGTCAGGCAGCGATGCAGATGATCCAGCACCGTCCGAGCCGCCCGTCGCCGCAAACTGTCCGGCCGGTCGCAGTAGATCGCGTCCTTGCGGACATCGAAGTAAAACGCCGACAGATCGGTGGCGCAGAAATTGTGCAGGTCCGGATAGACGCCGGTCCAGTCATAGCTTTCCACCGCCGCCCGGATCTTCGCGTCCAGATCGGTCAGGCGGTGCAGCACCCAGCGCTCCAGTTCCGGCATGTCCGCTTCCGGCACGCGTTCGGCCGGAGTGAACCCGTCCAGGCTGCCCAGCACCCAGCGCAAGGTGTTGCGCAGGCGGCGATAGAGTTCCGCCTGCTGCTTCAGGATTTCGCCGCCGATGCGCAGATCCTCGCTGGTGTCGGACGACATGACCCACAAGCGCAGGATATCGGCGCCGTATTTCTGTGCCACTTCGTCGGGCGCGGTCACGTTGCCGAGCGACTTCGACATTTTCCGCCCGTGCTCGTCCATCACGAAGCCGTGGGTCAGGACCGCCTTGAACGGCGCGACGCCGCGGGTGCCCACGGATTCCAGCAAGGACGAGTGGAACCAGCCGCGATGCTGGTCGGAGCCTTCCAGATACAGATCGGCCGGCCAGGGCAGGCCGCGATCTTCAAGTACGAAGGCGTGGGTGGAACCCGACTCGAACCAGACATCGACGATGTCCATCACCTGCTCGTAATCGTTCGGATCGCGGTCATTGCCCAGGAAGCGCGAGGCGGGGGACGAATACCAGGCGTCGGCGCCCTCGGTCTTGAACGCATCGACGATGCGCGCGACCACGGCAGGATCGCGCAACGGTTCGCCGGATTGTTTCTCCACGAACACCGCGATCGGCACCCCCCAGGCGCGCTGGCGGCTGATGCACCAGTCCGGCCGAGCGGCGACCATGGAGCCGATACGGTTGCGGCCTTGGTCGGGAATGAATTGGGTGGCGTCCAGGGCGCGCAGGGCTTTCTCCCGGATGCGCTCCGGCCCGTCCATGCGGATGAACCATTGCGGCGTGGCGCGGAAGATCAGTGGCGCCTTGGACCGCCAGGAATGCGGGTAGGAGTGTCGGATCGACCCGCGCGCCACCAGGGTGCCGGCGTTGATCAGAGCCTCACAGACCGGATCGGCTGCCTTGTAGACATGCTCGCCGGCGAACAGCGGCACCCAGGCATTGAACGTCCCGTCATCGCCGACGGTCTCCGGGATATCCAGGTTGTTGGCGCGTCCGAGGATGAAGTCGTCCTCGCCATGGCCGGGGGCGATGTGGACGAAGCCGGTGCCGGCCTCCGTCGTGACGAAATCGGCCAGCAGGACCGGTGTGTCCTGTTCGTAGCCGTGGCCGCGCAGGGGATGCGCGCAGATGGTGCCGGCGAGGGTTTCGCCCTTGAACACATGCATCAGGTGATGCATCGCGATGCCGGAGTCCTTGCAGAATTGCGGCAGCAAGGGCAGCGCGACCAGCAGTTTCTCCCCCACGCGCGCCAGGGATCCGTCTTCCACGCCGTCCACCCGCATCAGGGCGTAGTCGAACTCGGCCCCCGCGGCGATGGCGCGGTTGCCGGGCATGGTCCAGGGTGTCGTGGTCCAGATCACGACCGCCGCGTCGCGCATTTCCGGCCCGACGGCATGCACGATCGGAAATCGCACCCAGATCGTGGTGGAGGTATGGTCGTGATACTCGATTTCCGCCTCGGCCAGCGCGGTCTTTTCCACCGGAGACCACATGACCGGCCGCAGCCCACGGTTCAGCGCGCCGTTCAGCAGGAACTTGCAGATTTCGTTGGCGATCGCGGCTTCCGATGGATGGTCCATCGTCGCGTAGCGCTCTTTCCAGGCGCCCTCGACGCCGAGCCGCCTGAACTCCTTCGCCTGCACCCCCATCCAATGCGCGGCATAGGCTCGGCATTCCGCGCGGAATTGCAGAACGGGGACCGCGTCCTTGTCCTTCTTCTTGGCGCGGTATTCCTCCTCGATCTTCCATTCGATCGGCAGGCCGTGGCAGTCCCAACCGGGGATGTAGTTGGCGTCGTAGCCGGCCATCTGGCGGGTGCGGTTGACCACGTCCTTCATGATCTTGTTCAGCGCCGTGCCGATATGCAGGTTGCCGTTCGCATAGGGCGGGCCGTCATGCAGGATGAATTGCGGCCGGCCCTTGGAGGCCTCGCGCAGCTTGCTCCACAGATCGGTCGCGTCCCAGCGGGCCAGGATCGCGGGTTCCTTCTTGGGCAGGTCGCCGCGCATGGGGAAGTTGGTCTTCGGCAGGAAGACGGTGTCGCGGTAATCGCGATTGGCGTCGGCCGAAGGGTCGTTAGGGGGTGCGTCGTTCATGGCGTGTCCGAGCGGCCGGAGCCGCGCTGGAGGTTCAGGTCAGGCGTAAGGTCCCGGGGCCGATTGGGCCGCCGGGCCGGTAATTCGCGCCTGCCTATACACCGTTGCCATCGATTGGACTATGTCGGGGTAGCCTGGGATGGGTCAAGGGTTTCCCATCCCCGGCCAGCCAGTCTAGCTCGAAGTCTGTTCCCCGAGCAATATACCGAGAAGCCCAGCGATCGCGGTGCCGATGGTCGTGATGTTCTCGGTGACGCCCTGGGCGAGCGGCCCGTGGAATGCGACCAGCAGGGCCGCAACAGCAGCCCATGTGCTGGGCTCCCGCAGGCGGGCGAGCAGAAATCCCGGCAGGGTAACCGTAGCGGGAGCGGTCGCGGCGATAGTTTGGGATTGTGACATTGTACGATTCTCCTTGGTCGGTTCGTTGTTGTCTTTCACGTCTTCCCTGCGCCCCCGGCCGGGCCTTTGACACGCGGGGCCCCGACGCGGGTGCGTGGACCGATGGCGGCATGCGGTGTCGCGGACCGGTCAGACCGCGACACCACATCCGGGATGGATCAGGGCTGGTGGACGAGCCCTCCGGCTTCGAGCCGGCGTGCGATTTCCCGCCCCAGCCAGACGCCACCGACCGGCCCGAGTTCGGCCGGAGTCTGGGGAACGCCGTGCTGCGCTCCTCCCGCGCCGTCCGTCTGACTGATTCCGTCGAATTGCCAGTGCACGCCGAGGAAGACCCGGCTGACCGAATTCTCCACCGTCGCTTCCCACAGCGACTTGAACTTGCGCAGATGGCGCGGCCTGATACCGCCATCGGGGTCGATGTTGATGCCGTTCAACTCATCCGACATGAATTCGAAGGCGATGGTGTCGGGCTGTTCTTCGGGACAAGGGTCGGCCAGACCGCGCTGTTGCAAGTAGTAGCGGATCGTGTGGAACGCGGCCGACCCGAAGGTCGCATGGCCGGACGGATAGGCGGGGAATGCCGGCGTCCCGCGTGACCCGCGATTGGTTCGCGGCGCACCCAACGGCTCCCACTCGATCAGAGTCTTCTCCGCCTTGCCCGGCGTCGATGTGCCTGGTCCGAAACTGGGATCGGCTTCCCGGATCCCGACGACCGGACGCCACAGGTCATACTCGTATTTCCAGTGCCAGGCCTGAATTCCGGCATCCGCCATGGCCGTGGTGAGCAGTGCCAGCAGGCGGACATAATCCTGGGTCTCGACCATGCCGGGCTTTGCCAGCGCGGTGGCGTTGAGGATTTGCAGGCAAATCTGCGCATACAGCCTGGGTGGCGTGCCAATGCTGTCGGCTCCGTCATAGGCCCAGAAAATGCCGGCAACCGTCTCGTCCGGAACGCGGGTGTGTTTGACCCGAGCGCCCAGGTCACGGACCTGGAGCCATTCCGTTTCGTACCAGGGGTTGGTGTCGAACCCGTCCGGTCGCCATCCGGGCGGCGGCAGCAAGTCAATCCGCGGCACGGCGAACGGCCGGCAATTGCCCCAGAGCAGACCGTGAGCCCGCTGCTTTGGAGTGTAGGGATCGGTGCGGTGGCGATACGGCGCGGACGAATCAATTCTTGCGTCACCGGTGAACATATCGTCGCCCGTGCGGTCATTGACAACCCGCTCGGCGACATGGCGGCCCCATGCTTCGGAAGCGGACGGCATCGGATGGTTGGCCCGAAACACGCTGTAGGCCTGGTCGAACGCGGTAGTCTGAGCCGGCGCGCGATACAACGCGCGAAGCGCCGCATCCGCCGCTGCCGCCATGGCCGCTTCCGGGTCCTGCGCCGCCGCCGGCGCGTTCAGGTTGGGCAACCAGGGCGCCGTGGTGCCAAGGATCGAGAAATACGCATCGTGCATCGCCAGATGAACGATCGCGAGCGCCCGGGAACTGCGTGTTGGACCGCCGTTCTCCTCGGGTGGCTTAGTCATCGGCGGCGCCGAGAAGTCGGAGCGATTGGCTTCCAACGCGACTTGCGTCCAATAGGACGCTGGATTGGTGCTGAGTGGCATGAGTGATCCTGTGATCTTGGTTTCGGGCGATCCGGCTCCCGAAGGATCGGATCTGGCCGGAATACGGGTTGTAGGAACCGCGCCGGGTCAGGCGGGCTCGCGCCCGAGGATGTTTCGATGTCGGTTCATGGTATCTCCCCTTTCGGGCGCCCATTGGCGCCGGGGAGTGTCTGAGCAGATCGCGCGTCAAGGACGCGGCTAAAGAACCGTCAAACGAAGGGTATGGACTTCGCTATCGGCGTCAAAACGACAAGCCGGCAGCCGAGGTCGAACGTGCGCGGGCCAGCCGGGTAGGATGACCGGTAACGCCAGGACATCGGGGACGATTGCCCGGCTAATCAGTGCGGATGGCCCAGTCGGTTGACCGATGACGCCGGGACATCGGTGGCCATGCAACCGGATATCGCCAAGAAACGACCGGGCAGGTGTCGCACGGGCAGTCCGCCGGCGGCGATCGGCATGCCGCCGGGGGGCCGGAGCGTGGCTGGCGATTCAGCCCGGTTGATCGCCCAGCAATTCGGTTGCCAGGGCCTGCCATTCGTCCGCCAGGGGAGCGGTTGACGGCTCCCGCTCCGCGCGGTTGTACCAGTAGCCGGCATTGCGCAGATCGCCCTCGACCCGATGCAGATAGGCGTGCACGCGAGAGCCGGTCGGGGTTTCGTCCTTTTGCGCACACTCATGCGCCTGGGTCCAATCGCCTTTGGCGTCCCACCAGAGGGTCTGCAGGGCGAGGCTCAATGTGGGCGGCGGCTGTTCCTGGTGCGTGCTGGCGCGGAAACTGGTGAGATCCATGCGTCTGTCCTCCCGACTTGGTCGCAGTTTGGACCGGATGCAGCGCCGGAGGGAAGTCGTGAGTCAAGGTGGGTTGCGATGTGGGACAAGCCAAGGGCCTGCGTCCATGGCGACCGGATGAGGACATCGCGCCCGTGGGACCGCGACGTGCAATCAATCCCGCGGGCCAGCGCCAGGATCGCCGTGGGTCGCCATATCTTGCGTTCAGATACGGCGGGCAAGTTGGGCGCAAGACGGCGCGATCGGCGCGTTGGTCGAGGCGAACACGCCTCGACCGTGGGCACCAAAGGCGTAAAAGAGACCCGATGATCGGGCCGAGATGTATAACGCGAGCGGCTGCGCTTTCACGGCGACTGCGATCCGCTCACGCAGACCCGACATTCCATCGGCTGTCGCAGCGGTTCGCCACTGCCGCTCAGGCCTGATTGGACCCCACCGCCTGGTCGAACTCCGCGTCCGTGATGCCCAGTTTCCCGGCGGCGTCACGGATGTCGCGCCAGGTCGTGTCATCCACCTCGATCCCTTTCGCCAGCCGCTGTTCGGCGTAGCGACGCTCGGGCTCACCCGGGACCAGCACCTCATCGAAGCCAGGGGCCGGGCGGGCCGACTTGATGTGTGCCTTGGTCGCCGCGATATCGCGCGCGATCTGCGCCGGATCGCCCAACTGCGACACATCCACGATCGTTGCCAGCATGGAGTTCAGCACGCCGCCCTTGATCATATCGAGATCGGACGCACCCTGGCCGCCGGCAATGGCACTCGCCATCAGTTCGCACATGACCGCCATGCCGGATCCCTTGTGCGTGCCGAATGCCCGCAGCGCGCCGCGCTTGTCGCGGATGAACTCGGTGGGATCGTTGGTGGGATTGCCCGCCGAATCGATCAGGCATCCATCCGCCACCGGCACGCCCTTGTTGAACGCCACGCGCGCCTTGCCGGCCGCAATGGTGGTGGTTGCCATGTCCAGCATCACAGCGGGGCCGTCCTCTCCCGGGACCGCGGCGCAGAACGGGTTGGTGCCCAGCCGCGGCTCCGCGGCGCCGTAGGTGGCCTGGGCGTCGCGGTGGTCGGCCACGTTGACGAAGGCGGTGAACACGCAGCCGGCGCGGGTCGCGAGTTCGGCATAGGTGCCGATGCGCCCGATATGGGACGCGTTGCGCAACGCCAGCACGCAGGCGCCGACCTGCTTGGCACGCTCGATCGCGGCGCGCACGGCGTTGGCGGCCATGCGCTGGCCATAGCCACGGCGTGCATCCACAACCAGCAGGGCGCCGGTATCGACAACGATCTCCGGCGTCTGGTTCGGCACCAGCAACCCGTCCTGGAACACCCGCACATAGGTCGGCAGCATGCCCACGCCGTGGCTGTCATGCCCGGCAAGGTTGGCGCGCACCAGGTGGTCGGCGACCTCCACCGCTTCGGCGTCCTCGCTGCCCATGCGGCGAGAGATCAGGTGGGCGACGTTGTACAGGGCCTGGGATTTGAAGGTCGGCATGGGATGGCGCTTTCCTCGGGACGGTTATTGTTCGACCAGCAGCCCGTATCGGCTTCCGTGCTCCCTGGCAAATCCGACGATACGGTCGTCATAGGTGATCAGCGGGCAGCCGAGGTCGATGGCCGTGGCGACCAGCAGCCGATCGCCGGGGTCGCGATGCGCCAGGTCGGTCAGGGCGCCGGTGCGGGCGGCGACGTCCGGGTGCAGCGGCACGCCCTGCACGCCGGGTTGGAGGAGAAAGCGCTTGACCCACGCATGCGGCGGAAGGTCCAGGGCGATCTTGCCCCGCTCCACCAGAATACCGATTTCCCAGGCGGTGACGGCGCTGAGCATGATGACGCCGCTATCGAGCCAGCACCGGTCGATCAGATCGCGGGTGGAGCGGCGCAGCTTGGGATCCCCGCTGTCCAGCCAGAGCGCGATATGCGTGTCCAGCAGAAACCCGCGCGTCACCGGTCGATTTCGCGACCGGATTCGGCGTCGGACGGGTCATCCATGTCGGCGTGCACCAGATCGAACCCGTCCGCGATGCGCACGGAGCCGGGATGCGCGCCGAACAGCGAGCCCTTGCGGGCCTCGCGGTCCAGCAGGCTGCGCATGGCGAGCGCCACGGCTTCGGTCTTGTTGCCGGCGGTGAGTTGCACCGCGGTCTGTTCGATCAATCCGACGACGTCGGGGCGGTTGATGGTTACGACGATGGGCATCGGAGCCTCCTGTCATTAGATGTTAATGATGCCATCAAACCGCCCCGGTTGCAAGCGCGTTCTGCTACTCCCCCGCGAGGCGCGCTGGCGTTACCGGCGCCGAATGCCGCATCAGGCCGGCGATGTCGTTGGTAGTGTCGATGGCCAGCACGGCATCGGCGAGCTTGGCCGAGCGTTCTTCACCGAGAACCGCGTCGGTGAGGCCGGCGAATTTGGAGCGGAGTTCGTTCTCGGTCAGGAAGTTGGTGGGTTCGCCCTTCGGCACCACCACTGTCTGCGTGAAGGTCTTGCCGCCGGCCTCGATCGTCAGTTTGCCGGACATGTTGGCGGGAAACTCGGCCTCGATTTCCGGGTCGAATTCGCAGGTGACCTTGGAGAGCAGGGCGCGGATGCCTGGGTCTTGCAGGCCGGTATAGCTGTCCCATCCCATGGCGCCGGTGGCGAGCGCGGAGGAGATCACGAACGGGCCGCTGAACTGCCCGTCCACGACATTCTGCGGATTGGCTTTCTTGTCCGCGGGCTCGCCGATCAGCATCATTCCGGACCTGGGCAGCCCGAGACGGATGGACGTGATGTCCTTGGGCTGGATGTCATTGGCGGCGCGCAGCATCAGCGCGGCATCGATGCCGGCATGGCCGTAGCGGCAGGACGGGTAGGGCTTCACGGCCGTGTGCATGAGTTCGAACACGATGCCGAGGTCCTGCACCGCACGCTCCGGCGTTGGGTTCGGGGCATAGGCGCGCATGAAGCCGTGCTTGCCTTCCAACGCCTCCGACGCGCCCTTGAAGCCTTCCTTGACCAGGGTTGCGGCCATCAGCCCGTTGCAGGCGGCCCAGCCGACCTGGAAGCGCTTCGTCCAGGCGCCGTTGGCCAGGAATTGCAGGCTGCCGGCACATTGCGACAGCACCGTGCCCATCGCGCCAGCCACGCCCTCGGCGTCCAGGCCGAAGACCCGTGCGGCGGCGGCGGCGGCCCCGAAGGCGCCGCAGGTCGCGGTGGGGTGGAAGCCACGGTCGTAGTGCTCGCCCGCCGGCAGGGCCAGCGCGATGCGGCAGGTGACTTCGTAGCCGGCGATGATGCCCGCCAGCACGTCGGCGCCGGATGCGCCCACCATTTCGCCCGCGGCGATGGCGGCGGGGATCACCGGCGCGCCAGGGTGGAGCGAGCCCGCGGCGTGCGTGTCGTCAAAATCCAGCGAGTGGGCCAAAGCCCCGTTCAGGAACGCGGCGCCGGCGGGGGTGTAACGGGCCGGGTCGCCGAACACGCCGGCATTGCCGTTGCCCATGCCCATGGCGCGGGCGGCGGCGAGAAAGGACGCCGTGCTCTCCGCATCGTGGCGGGCGCGGACGATGTTGCCAACCAGGTCCAGAACCAGGAAGCGGGCGCGGTTCACGACATCGGGTGGCAGGGTGGATAGCTTGATGTCGGCACAGAACCTGGAGAGTTCGGCGGTCACGCCCATGGTTTGGGTTCCTTTCGAAAATTGATCAGGGTTTGGCGGAACGATCGGAGAGGCGGGACGGTCCGGCCAAAGGGGCTTTGCCCCTCTGGACACCCCACCAAGGGCGACGGCCCTTGGAACCGGACAATCTTACTCCCTTCAACTTGTCAGGACGGCTTTGCCGATGACCTTGCGGTCTATCACCGCTTGCAGTGCTTCGGCGGCTTGATCCAACGGGAAGCTGTGGGAAATACGGGGCTTCAGCTTGCCTTGGCCCGCGAGTTCGGTCAGTGCCTTCATGTTGGCGATCGCCAGGGCGGGGTCCGCCTCGTTCAGGCCGCCGATCCTGACGCCGATCGCGTCGATCCCCTTGATCAACAGGTAGTTGCTGCGGATATTGGTCGGACCGCCGCCCAGGAACCCCAGGATCAACAGCCGCCCGCACCAGGCAAGGCAGCGGAGCGATTCGTCGGCCACCTTATCGCCGATGGGATCGTAGACGATGTCGACCCCCTTCCCGCCGGTCAGTTCCTTCACCTGATCCACGAAACCGCCGCGATAATCGATCGCGTGATCGGCGCCTTCCTCGATGCAGGCGGCGCGCTTTTCCTCGGTGCTGGCGGTGGCGATGACCCTGGCGCCGAACAGCTTCGCCACCTGGATCGCGGCGATCCCGATGCCGCCCGCCGCGCCATGCACCAGCACCCATTCGCCAGCCTGCATGCGCCCGCGTTGCAGCAGCGCATGATAGGCCGTGGAGTAGGCACCGCGGAACACGCCGGCCGACTCCAGGCTCATGCCGTCCGGCACCAGGTCGCACAACTCCGCTTTCGCATTGCCCAGTTCGGCGCACGCGCCAAGCTGATGGCGGCTCATGACCCGATCGCCCGGCCGGAACTGGGTCACACCCGGTCCGACCGAGACCACCTCCCCCGCCGCCTCGCCGCCCGGAACGAACGGCGGGTCCGGCCGGAACTGGTATTTCCCGGCGAGCATCAGAACGTCCACATATTGCACGCCGCGTGCGCGGATTCGCACCTGGATCTGCCCCTCGGACGGCGGCGGCGGGTCCGGCAGGTCCCGTAGCGCGAGCACTTCGGGCCCGCCGAACGCCTCACATACCATCGCTTTCACGGTCGTCTCCCTTGTTCATGCTAGCCGGTTGGATACAGGACTCCGTCTGCTTTCGGAACCTCACCAACCCATGGACCCGAAGCGCCGCCCGCGGTTTCCATTCATTTGGCGCGCCTGACGCCTGGCTTCGGGATGCCGGCGCACGCGGCGGGGCGGAAGCATCCCGCGCGATCGACGCATCCGCGAGTCTGGGGACGGAACCGGCCCCACGACGGCCTGAGCACGTATATCCATTCGGTACTCTTGATCAGGATTGGATTGCCACGCCACAATGGTCGTATAACGACGTTGTTCCTACGAGAAGGTTGGCGCGCCCATGTCCCAGGTTTCGACCGATGCCATGTCCGACCGGCTCCCGCACACCGGTATCGACGTCGGGCTGTTCAATGGTTCACGCATTTTCGAAAACCTGGACAGTGCGATCCTGGCTCGCCTCGCATCGCTGTCAAGCGTGGTGACGGCCTCGGAAAACGCCGTTATGTGCCGGCAAGGCGATCAGGCCGAGCACCTGTTCATCCTGGTGGATGGGCAGGTCATCCTGTCAAACACGGCACCCAACGGCACCACCGCATTGGTGGAGGTTATTCAGCCGGGCGGCCATTTTATCCTGGCAACGCTGCTGGCGCAGTTGCCGCTGCTGTTGACCGCCCAGGCCACGACGGTGTCCCGTCTGATCGCGGTCAACGCCGAAGGATTGATGCGTCTGATGCGGGCGGAGCCAGCGGTCGCCGCCGCGATCATGCGGGCCGAGGCGCTGGATTTCAGTGCCATGGTCCGCCAGGTCTGTGACCTGAAACTGCGCACCACCGCCCAACGACTGGGCTGCTATCTGTTGGAATTGTCGCATACCAAGGCGGAGAATTCCGTCACTTTGCGCCTGCCCTACGACAAGCGCCTGCTCGCCGCGCGTCTGGGGTGCCGACAGGAAAATCTCTCGCGGGCGTTCGCCGCCCTGCGCAGTTTCGGGGTCGAAACGCACGGCGCCCGGGTCATTCTGCACGACATCGCAAGCCTGCGGGCCTATTCCGCCCCGGACGTTCTGGAGGGGCCGGTCCCCGCCTGACCATCACGCACCCTGACCATCACGCACCCTGACCATCACGCGCCCTGACGATCACGCACCCTCACCATCCGGGGGGCGGTCAGGCGGACGTTATCTCACTCCAGGCGGCATCCGCGCCGACCTCCGCCATGCGACGGCCGAGCAGGCGGTTCCATTCGGCTTCGTTGCCGAATTCGTCGCGCCAGGACCAAAGCCGGCGGGTGACGAAATTCAACGCGTGCTCCAAGGTGAACCCGATCGCACCGTGCACCTGGTGCGCGATCCCGGCGCCGATTCCGGCGGCCTCCCCTGCCCTGGCCTTGCCGGCGGCGATCAAAGCCATACGCATGCCGGATTGTTCGGCTTTGGCCGCGACTCCCTCGGCCGCCAGATCGGCCGCCGCGCAGGACGCCGCGGTCTGCCCCGCCAAAACCGCCAGATTCTGTTGGATCGCCTGGAACTTGCCGATCGGACGCCCGAACTGGGTGCGGTCCTGGGCATATTGCGTGGTCATCGCTGTCAGCCGGATCAGCCCACCGGCTATCTGCTGCGCCCGGGCCGCGGCGCCGATGCCCCGCAGGTCCGCCGGCGTGACATTCGCGCGTGCGGCCGCGATGGCTGCCCCGTCGAAACGCAAGGTATCGCGCGGCTCCCGCGCGACATTCTCCTCCGGTTCGACCGACCATGCATCGCGCGCAACCAGAGCGACCCAGGCTTCATTCTGATAGGTGGCCAGAACCGCGGCGGCCACCGCGTCCCGGCCCCAGGGGATGCGCCTGGCGACACCGTTGACGCGCCAGGCATCGCCATCGCGGGACAGCGCCAGCGAGTCGCCTGCCGCCACTGGCGCGATGGTCAGCGGGCCCGACGGAACGGCAATCCCGGCCTGCCCCAGCAGCCAGCCGGCGATCATGGTTTCCGCCAGCGGGATCGGCGCCGCGTACTCTCCCGCGACGCGCAGCAACGACAGCGCATCGGCAACCGGAACGCCGTAGCCGCCCGCTTCCTCTGGCAGCAGCGCCAGGGGCAGCCCGGCATCCTGGGTCGCATCCCACAGGGCGGCCGGCCAGGTGCCATCATTGGCGGCGCGCAGGACCGAGGCATCACAATGGGCGCGGAACAGACGTTCCGCAGTCTCGCGCAGCAAATCGCCCGCGGAAGTATCTACATCGCTCATGGAATCTGGCATCATCCGGTTCATCCGCCGACATCCTATCACCGGCACCCGAAAAATTGCAGGAGGTCCCATGAACCAGATCGACGCCAACACGATACGGCGTGCGGTTGCCGACCAGAAGGCGCTGGTCACGGCCCTGTTCGACCAGCTTCGCCAGGATGGCCTGGACGAACCCGGCGTGTCTCGCGACCCCTACGGCGCGGGCGAGCAACGCGGCCACGCCACGGTCACCCGCCTGGCGGAATCGATGGGTCTGGCGATCGAGAACGATGTCGGGGCCAACCTGTACATGACGATGCCCGGCCGAGACCGCGCGTTGCCACAACTGATCATCGGGTCACATCTGGATTCCGTCCCGCATGGCGGCAACTTCGACGGTGCCGCGGGCGTGGTGGCCGGACTGGTCACGGTCGCGGTCCTGCGCCAGCTTGGGCTGACCCCGGCGCGCGACATCGTGGTGATGGGCATCCGCGCCGAGGAATCCATCTGGTTCCAGGTCTCCTATATCGGCAGCCGATCCGCCCTGGGCATGCTGCCCGATGGCGCGCTGGAGGTGCGCCGTGTCGATACCGGGCGCACCCTGGCCGAACATATGACCGAATGCGGCGGCGATCCGGAGCGGGTGCGCGCGCGCCACCGTCACCTGGATCCGGCGCGCCTGCACGCCTATCTGGAACTGCATATCGAACAGGCGCCAAGCCTGATCGAGGCGGACCGGTCGACGGCGATCTGCACGGGCATTCCGGGCAATTTCCGCTATCCGAATGTCTGGATAGAGGGCAGCAACGACCATGTCGGCCTGCCGCGCCGGTTCCGTCACGATTCCGTGACAGCGGGGGCCGAGTTCGCGATGGCGATGGACGCGCTTTGGGCGGAACATGAGCAACGCGCCATTCCCATGGCCTGCACCATCGGCCGGTTTCACACAGACCCGACCCAGCACGGAATGACCATTGTGCCCGGATCATTCAATTTCAGCCTCGATGTCCGCGCCTATGACGAAGCCGTGCTGGCAGACCTCGACCAACGTGTGGATACGATCGTGCGGAGCATCGAGCAGCGCCGCGGGGTGCGCTTCCATATGGGCACCAAGGCGCGCGCCGCAGTGGGCCACGTCGATCCCGAAATCAAGGCCGGGTTGCAACGGGCGGCGGCTGAGTTGGGGGTTGGATACCTGGAACTCGGCAGCCCCGCCTCCCACGACGCCGCGGCGTTCGGCGAAGCAGGGGTACCCATGGGGATGCTATTTGTCAGAAATCAAAACGGCAGCCATAATCCACGAGAAGCAATGGAAATTGACGATTTCCTCGAAACGACCGCGGTTTTGGCACAATGGACCGTGAATCAAACCGTGCTATAGCGCATTGCATGCCAACACATCTGGCGCAGACGTATCCGGCAGAGTCTTATTCGGCACGGTCGGGCGAACAGATGTCGCCCACTGTCGGCGGACGTTGGCTGCGCCTGCTCAAGATTCCGATCTATCTCTGTTGTTTTCTTGCATTCCTGAGCGATGTTACGCAAGAAATCTACATATCGTTCGGATTGTTCTATCTTCCGCTGATTTGTACGGCAGTCTTCCACCGCGATCCCCGGTCGGTCTGGTGGCTGGCGCTGGCCGCGATCTCTCTCATTGTCGGTGGGTTCTTCTTTCCGGTAATCAACCCGGATCAATCGGTGGCCTTGACCAACCGGACGCTGTCGATCATCGCGGTGATCGTCACCGCGGCCCTGGTGCACCATGCCCGCGATATCCAGGATCGTCTGGCCGCCCAGACCCAGCGGGCGGAAGCGGCGGAGCGTATGAAGACCGCGATCCTGTCGACCCTCAGCGACGAAATCCGTCAGCCGCTGCACGGCCTGGTCGGACTATGCGGCGTCATGATGGCCGACTGCCGCCCCGACCAGCGCGCCTCGCTCGGCCAGGTCCAGGCCAGCGGCAAGCAGTTGATCGGGATGATCGAGAATCTGATCGACCTGACCCATCTCGACGAGAGATCGATCCGGACGGAGCCGCTCGATGTCGATCGGATGATCCATCAGGCCGTCGCCGCCATGCAACCCGCCGCCACCGACAAGGACATCCTGCTGGCCATCGATGCCGAACCAGGGCCGGCGCGTGTCGCATTCGCCGATACCTGGGCGGTTCGGCGGATCCTGGACAACATTCTGGCCAATGCGTTGAAATTTTCACCGCGCGGCGCCGTGGTCGAACTCGCGACCGAAACCGGGCCGAACTTCGTGGAACTGATCGTGCGAGATACCGGCATCGGTATGACCGCCGAGGCGTTGCGCAAGCTGGCCGCCCCGTTGAGCCCACAACCCGCGCAGGACACCCAGCCGTTGAATGTGGACGGGACCGGACTGACGCTCAGCCGCTACCTTGCCCGGGCGATGGGGGCGGAATTGCTGTTCGATTCGGAACCTGGGGCCGGAACCACCGTCATCCTGCGCCTGCCGGCCAATCAGCCGACGCGTTCACGACTCCCAGTAATCCAGCAGGATCAGCCCGCATAGCAGGATGCAGGTCGGCCAGACCCAGCCGGCGATCTTGCGCGCCACCGGCTCTGTCTTCGGGTCGAGCCGCAATTCCAGCCATCGGCTCCCCCCCGCCACGATCCCGGCCAGGGCCAGCGGGGTGTGGCTGAGTTCGATCAGCAACTGCTCCTTGACGTTGGCGATGGCGTGGCTGTGGGTCAGCAACAGAAGGCCGCCCGCGGCGCAGAGCAGCGGGAATACCAGGGCCTGACCGCCGCTGGTTCGCCCCGATGTCCTGACCCGCCATTCGAACCAGGCAAACACCACGATTAGCAGGACGTAGGAGCGGTGCTGCAGCACCTCCACATCCCTGAAACTCTCCAGGAAGCCGACATCGCCCAGCGGCCAGGTTTCCGGATCGGAGCGGATGAAGAGGAAGACCGCCAGCCCCAGGAACACCAGCGGCCAATGGCGCGCCCAGCCCACGCCGGCCTGATTGAGCAGGGCCAGCAGCCCGACAGTGACGACGAACAGCCCGGCCCAGTGGTGGTTGTATTCGGACCAGGCGATATCGGCCGCATTGCGCGGCGGCAGTTCTCCGGCACCCGGCACGAAGGCGGCCTGCGGGGCGGCTCGGGTCTGTGCTGCCTCCTGATCCAGCTTCTGCTGCAAGGCCGGCAGCGCCAGGGAGTTGTGATCGGGACTGGTCAGTCGGGGCCAGGCGGGGGTGTAGCGTTCCACGATCTCGGGCCAGATCACCCGGTCGTCGGTCAGGTCGATGGCGGGGGGCACCGAGGTCAGCGAGGCCGCGGCAAAGAAGATCGCGACGCCGATGCCGACCTCCACTTCCGCGAACCGGCGCAGGCGGTTGATGGAGGTGGCGGGGTTGGACCGCAACCGCTCGACCAGCAGGAAATTCATGCCGCCAAGGCCGAGCAGGAGGAGGAACAGGATGATTTTGGCGGAAACCATGACGCCGTAGGCGGTGCCGTAGAAGCCCCACAGGTCGCCGATGTAGTGGACGCACATGCCGATGCCGCTGGCCAGGATGCAGGCGACGCCCAGCATCGACAGGCGGGAGAAACGGGCGCCGATCAGGCGGATCGCGGTCGGGGTGGTGGCGCGGGACAGCGCCATCAGGAAGCTCGGGATGCCGCCGATCCAGATCGCCGCACCCACCTGGTGCAGCCAACCGATGGCCAGCAACAGGGCTCGGTCGTCGAGGCGCGCCACGGCGTGTGTGGTCAAGGTCGCGGCGGCAAAGCCCAGGACGGTGACGGCCAGCAGCAGCGCGGTCGGGGCCTGGGTGCCCTTGGTCAGAAGCAGGACGAGCAGGATCGCGGCGACGACGGTCTTGATCAGCCCGGCGATCGCGAAATGGGCGGTGGCGGCGTTGACGAAATCCAGACGGACGGTGTCGATCAGGACCGCGACCTGAAGTGCCACGGTCGCGGCCTCGGTCAGCAGCAGAGCGGCGGCGCCCCAGGTGGCCAGCCGGACGGTGCCGGCGGCGATGCCGGGACCGGCCTGTTGCAACCGAGGCGACAGCGGGCGGACCAGGCACACCAGGAAGACGATCGCGCCCATCGTGATGGATTGGGCCAGGATGGTGGCGCCATGAAGGATGATCGACAGATAACCGAACAGGTCGAGCAGCAGTTCCACTTCTCAGGGTCCCGTGACCGAGAACGGCAGGTCGCCGCGCGTGATATGGCCGTCGATCGCCAGCACCTGCCAGCGCAGCACGTACGCTCCCGGTGGCAGGTCCAGGGTGGCGTTGATTGCCTCGGGCGGGCCATCGGGGTCGATGACGACGGCGGTGCGGGTCTTGTCCGGCCGGATCAGGGTCAGCACCGATCGATCCCGGTCGATCCGGCTGTTGTAGCGCAGGCGTAACTGGATGGGGCCCGCTTTGACCGATCCCTTGGCGGGCGGCTGGCTGGCTTCCAGGATCGCGTGCGCCGCCGCGGGGTTCGGTGCAAATGCAATCGCGGCAAGCGCCATGCCGAGGGCACGTCTGGGGAGCGGATGTCTGGCCAGCGGATGTCTGGCCAGCGGATGTCTGGGCACGGGACACCTGAGCAGGGGATTGGGGGAATCTGGCACGGTCATTCTCCTGCACCGGCGCGGGCGGGGCCGTGTAGCGTGCGGCTGACTTGCTGTCCAACCGGCGGCGGTTGGCCGACTGTCATCAGGCGCCCCCGGCGAATGACCGGTCCCATTTCGCAACACCAACCGGTGTGTCCGCCACGGTGTATCGCGTATCGGGCGACGCGGTTACCCTGGAGCGGGTCTTACGCTCGCCCGCCCCCATCGGCGTTCCCTCCCCGTCATTGCCGGACCGACCCGCCCCCTTTGAGGCGTGCATCATGTCCCCAAACAGGGCCTTACGGCTGCATCAGCGCTGTCGCCGCCCCTGCGCGACCCCGTCTTCCCGGGCCTGGGTTGCCAGCTTGTCGGCACGCTCATTCAGCGGAATGCCCACATGGCTGCGCACCCAATGCCACTCCACCCGATGCGTGGCGGCGGCATCCAGGATGCGGCGCCATAGATCCATGTTCTTCACAGGGTCGCCCGCGGCGTTGCGCCAGTTCTTGCGCACCCAGCCCTGGTGCCAACGGGTGATGCCATTCTTCAGATATTCGCTGTCGGTGTAGAGCCGCACCTCGCACGGCCGCTTCAACGTCTCCAGCGCCGCGGCCGCGGCCGTCAGCTCCATCCGGTTGTTCGTTGTCTCCGGTTCGTAGCCGGACAACTCCTTCTCCACGCCACGATACACCATGATCGCCGACCAGCCGCCGGGACCCGGATTGGGCTTGCACCCGCCATCGGTCCAAATGTCCACGACCCGCTCCGGATCGACAGGGAGCGACACGGTGACGTCCTTAGATGCCATAGGCGTGCTCATCCTGAGCGGACAAATGGAACCGCAGGCGGCGGAAATACTCGCGCGGGTCCTTGCGGGTGACCAGCGCTCCCGCCGGGGTGTTCAGCCAGTCGAACAGCCGGGTCAGCAGGAACCGCATCGCCGCGCCCTGGCACAGCACCGGCAAGGCCGCCCGTTCCCGCGTGGAAAGTGGCCGGACCGCCTGATACGCCGACAACAGACCGCGTGCCTTGGTGACGTTGAAGGAAAAATCCGGCTCGAAGCACCAGGCGTTCAGACAGATCGCGATGTCGTAGGCGAGCACGTCGGTCGCCGCGAAATAGAAGTCGATCAGGCCGGACAATTTTCCATCCAGGAAAAACACATTGTCCGGGAAGAGGTCGGCATGGATGTGACCGACCGGCAGATCCACCGGCCAGGCGGTCAGGATGGACGACAAAGCGCGATCCAGGTCCAAGGCGAGTCCGGCCTGAACCTCCCCCGCACGTGCCCGCGACCGGTCCAGCAGCGGCGCCCAGTCAGTCGGCCCCAGGGCGTTGACGCGACGTGGTGCATAGTCCGCGCCCGCCAGATGCAGCGCGGCCAGGGCGGATCCCACCGGCCCGCAATGCTCGCCGCGCACCCGCCGCGGCCAGACGCCGGGCAGGAAGGTGGTGATCGCCGCGTGCCGCCCGCTCAGATGGCGCAATGCGTCCCCGTCCCGCCCACGCACCGGCTGCGGGCAGACGATCCCGCGCTGCGCCAGATGTTCCATCAGCCCCAGGAACCAAGGCAGGTCCGCGGGATCGACACGCCTTTCATACAGGGTGAGGATAAAGTCGCCCGACGTCGTGCGCAGCGAGAAGTTGGAATTCTCCACGCCTTCCGCGATGCCGCGAAACGCCACCATGGAGCCGATGTCGTAATCGACCAGGAATGCGGCGAGTGCTTCGTCGGTAACCTCGGTATAGACCGCCAACGGACGGACCCGGCGGCCGGGTCAATGCGTCCAGTTCACCGTGCGGCCGTATTTGAAATTGTCGGCATAGGCCTTGGGCCGCACGCGGCGGGTCTGCGGCAATTCGATCTCGGCAAGCACACCATTGCGTTCGGCGTAGGCGGTCGCTTCGTCGCGCGTGGCGAACGTCAGTCGGACCTGCTTTTGCGTATCCTCGCTGCCGATCCAGCCCATCAGCGGGTCGGCCCGCCGCGGCGCGCTTGGCATGAATTCCAGTACCCATTCATGCGTCTTTGCCCAGCCGGATTGCATGGCGTTTTTCGGCGGCTGGTAGATGCGGGCACGCATGGACGATTCTCCGACAGACTGGGCACCGATCGTCTGGTCGGGGCGGCGGGACTCGAACCCACGACCTCCTGTACCCAAAACAGGCGCGCTACCAGGCTGCGCCACACCCCGACGACTCGGCCGGAACCTATGAGTCCAGGCCCGCCAAGGCAAGCACTATACCGGCCCCGTCGCACGATTGCCCCCGCGCCGTCGCACGATTGCCCCCGCGCCGTCGCACGATTGCCCACCCATTCGGCGAATCCGCCACCCGAGGACCGGCGTTCGAGAAAGCTCACCGCCCGGTCGTGTCCGGTTTGCGAAAGGTACGGAACGCGCGGTCCCAGAAGAAGTCCATCACCGCGAAATTCGCGTTGGCATGCAAATGATGCACGAAATGCAACTGCTGCTTGCGACGAAACCAGGCAAATCGGGTCAGCCAGGAACCGCGCACGTGGTACGCCCGATCCAGCATCACATGCGCGCCGAACGACACACCGGACGCCAGGATCAGCGCCAGGAACAGGCCCATGGGCAGCACGAAATACAACGTCGTCGCGATCAGCCCGATGGGAACCAGAAAAAAGGATGTGTTGATGCCGCCGGAGCCGCGATAGATCGCCGATTCCAGATGGCCGCGCGCATAGAATGTGTGATGAAAAGCGATGTGGTTGCGGCAGAACTGCCCACCGACACGTTTATGGCCCAGCCAGCGATGCAGAACCGTCTGGCCGCACGACACTGTCAGATGCGTGGCGATGATCACCATCGCGAACCAGGGCAACTCGAAGATCAGCCAATGCGCCCATCCGGGCATCATCGCGGCGTCGGCCGGGCGGATCGCCGAGCCGTGAACGCAGCAGGGGCCATCCGATCCTTCCTCGTTGCCGGCGCCGCGACAAAGCGGCGCCGGCGTCCGTGATCAGACCGACTTCAGGTTGATCGCCGAGGTTTTGCCCTGTTGACCCTGCTCCAGGTCATAGGTCAGCTTCTGGCCTTCGTTCAGACCCGAAAGACCGGCCCGTTCCACTGCCGAAATATGGACAAAGACGTCCTTGGACGAATCATCCGGCTGGATGAAGCCGAAACCCTTTTGCGAATTGAACCACTTAACCGTTCCTTGAGACATAGTCGCTACTCCGTGCTACCCGGCGGCCCACATCGTATGGGCCGAAATACTTTTCAAAATCTTGGTCACCGGATGCGAGATCATCGCCAGGGCAGGTACAACCAGTCTACGCAGAAAAGTGCCGTCCACCCAACATGGGGCCGCGAAGCCAATTTCGCCACAAAAATAATTCAGGTTACGACGCGACAGCCTCCGAATTCGCTTCGGACGGCTCGATCACCGACTCCGCCATGTCATCCGCGACGGTCTCGACGACCGCGGCGTCCGGCGCCTTGGTCTCCCGCAGCACCTGAGTCAGACGCGCCAGCGCATCGGTCTTGCCGACCCCGGTCACCGCCGCGTATTCGCCGGCCAGGCGGTCGATCGCCAGTTCGAACAGATTGCGCTGGCTATAGCTGGAACCCGACCCGTCCGCCGCTTTCTGCAAATCGCGCACCACCTGCGCCAGCACCGTCAGGTCCCCCGAATTAATCCTCGCCACGAACTCCTGCGCTCGGCGTGCCCACAGAAGGCGGCTGACCCGCGGACGGCCGGCGAGCGTCACCAGAACCTCCGCCATCGCTTCCTTGGTGGCGATCTTGCGCAGACCGCACACCCCGGCCTGCGACACCGGCACACGCAGCGTCATCTGATTATCGTCGAAGGATATCTGGATCAGATTGAGCGAGTGTCCGCCAATGTCCTGCGTGCCGACCCGGTCCACCCTGCCGACGCCATGCGTGGGGTAAACGACAAAATCGCCTACCTGGAATCGCGCCGCATCGGGCGCTTCGATCTGTGCGGCCGTCGCATCGAAAGCGGCATGCACCATCGAGGTCGTGATCGGGATCGCTACCACCAGTTTCGCCACCTAGTTTGAGAAACGCTAATATGGGGCCGATCTCGTGCAAATGCACCCGCACATGGCGAAGGATCGCGCATACCGGTCAGACGACGCCCGTTGTCAGGGCGGATTGCCGAAAATCCGCTGCCGCACCGTATCGCCGACCCGGATGTTGAGGCGCGCGGTGGTGCCCCCGCGCAGTTCCAGCGTGGCCCGCACCGGCCCACGGCTATCGATGGCGGCCAGGCTGTACGGCACCGTGTTCTCGGCAATCGAGCGGATCGTGCCGTCGGCGTTGATGAACACCATGTCCAGCGGCACCAGCGTGTTTTTCATCCACATGATCGAGGTGCGCGGCGATCCCCAGTCGAACAGCATACCGCCGTCCTCCGGGACCGATGGGCGAAACATCTCGCCCACCGCCTGCTGCTCCGCGGTCAGCGCCATTTCGACGTTGAAAACATGCTGTTGGCCACCCTTCGTGGCGATGACCAGTTTCTCCTTCGGCAGTTCGGGTTGCGGGCCGGTCGGGTCCAGCCCCTGCGCCCGGGCTTGCATATGGGCCGGCACGTGCGCCGCCAGCGACAATATGGCGAAAAGAGCCAGGAAATGGCGGCGGTTCATGCGTGGATCGTCTCCGGGGGATTGCTAGACCATGATCGCGCTGCACGGCAGGTAACAGCGTGTGAATTATGCGACGAGACAGCAGGTCACAACGGTCTGCTTGGGATCACGCGCCGCCTTATCCGGCGTCGGTTTCTCGCAAGATCTCCGTCCGCAGGGACAGGATTTCTCCCATCCAACTGGCGTTCAACGTATGGTCATCGCGCGGGCGCCCGGATTCGGGGTGCACCAGCACCGTCAGCCCCATGCGATTCATCATCAGGAACGGCACCAGGGTCGGAAACTGATCCGGCGCGAAGGCTATCTGGTACATCGCCGTGGGATGAGGCCCAACCGGGATGTCGTGCCAACGGCCCATGCGGACGGTGAAGCGCTCCTCCACCCAGGTCCGCAACCGTGCCGCCCGCTCGCGGCTGACCGCATCGTAGTAGATATGTGCGTGATAGTCGGTGATCTTGGCGGGATCATGCATCGTACGGACTTCCTTGAACGAGGGACCATACGCCGAAACCCGCTTCCACGACAGAGGGCTCCGGCCGCGATGGTCGCCGATCTCGCACCAACGCGGTCGCAAACAACGATCTCAGGCAGCGGCTCGGTCAGCGTCGCCCGCATCATCCAAGTGCGGTCCAGACTTCACTACAACCACGCATCGCGGTCGATCCCGGGTTGCCCGCGTTATCGCCGCCGGCGCAACCCGCAAAGCCCTAGCAGCCCAACGGCAAGCATACTGGCGGATATCGGCTCAGCCACCTCCAACGGTGCCAGCGATGCCAGATCGCCTCCACCAGCGTTGAACGCGGGGTAGAAATTCGCGGCGACAACCGTGCGCAGATAGGACGGCAATGCGTATTGGAACAGGTCGTCGGAGGCATCACCATCCAAGGTGAACAGGACATTGGGGTTTTGGTCGCCGCCTGCCGCGAGCCCGCTGTTGTAGACCGGAATGCTGGGGAAGAAGGGATCCGGCGTCGTGTCGACGAAGGCAAGAGTCGCCGCGCCGGTATCGAGGTCCAGCGTGTAGAAGGTCGGGCCGTCGAAATCGGTCTGCTCGAACCGGTATGTGGTCAGGACCACCGTTCCGTCCTCGCGCTGCGCCAGGTCCGTTCCAGGAGCAATGTCGCGCGGCAATCCGCCGACGGTGATCGGGGTTTCACTCAGTACCGCACCGGTGGTGGGATCGATGCGGAGCAAGCTGTTGCTTGCCGAATCAACCACCCACAGCCGGTTCTGCCGATCGAACATCGCGCCGCGCATCGCGCGTCCGGTCATGGCGGATCCGATCGAGGTCGCAACGGCCGATGACGTGTTGATCGAGACCAGCCGCGACGTGGGGCCGGCATCCGTGCCGGTCATTTCAAAACCCAGCAGCCCATGCGTGCGCGACAGCGCCAACCCGTCCACATCGATCTGGGTGCTGTCGCGCGTCACCGACCCGATGATCGAAACCCCAGGCCCGCCGGTATCAAGAAACGAGAACAGCACCGCGGGCGCGGTCGAGACCTCCGTCCCGCCCGGCGAGAGACTTTTGACGCCATAGACCGTGCCGGACATGGCCGGCCAGGCGAAACACATCAGGGCGACCGCCAACGGCAAAGAACGGATCAGCACCGGCGACTCTCCATCGGAACGTCTCGATTTTGATCGTATGGGCCCGAATTGAGCGGCGCACAAGACGTCCCGGCCTCAACCGCCGTCCAGTAACCGCTGCCTGACGTCCTTCTTCGCCACTTTGCCATATCCCGATTTGGGCAATTCGAGCCACAAAACGAACTGCTGCGGCCATTTGTATTTCGCCAGCCTGCCGTCCAAATGCGCGAGCAATTCGGCCTCCGAAACGCCAGCCCCCTGTTCGAGCACCAGAACCGCGACGCCGGTTTCGCCCCATTTCTCATGCGGCATGCCCAGGACGCAGGCTTCCGCGACGGCGGGATGCAGCAGCAAGGCTTCCTCGATCTCCCGCGGATACACGTTCGATCCGCCGGAGATATACATGTCCGAGGCGCGCCCCGTGATGTAGAGGAAGCCACGCGCGTCCATGTGCCCCAGATCGCCGGTGTGGAACCAGCCGAACGTGGTTGCCTTGTCCGTGGCCTCCTGGTTGTTGTGGTAACCGGCGAAGACGCCAGGGCCGCGCACGCAGATCTCTCCGGTCGTGTCGGGCGGCAGGTGAGTCCCGGCATCGTCCAGGATCGCGACATCCATGCCGGTGCGCGGAAAGCCGCAGCTTCCCACTGGCATGTCGGAGTCGTTCTCGCTGTGCAGGTCGGGTGGCAGCACGGTGATGTTGCCGGTCACTTCGCCCATGCCGAAATATTGCACGATCACGCGGCCCAGCTTGCGCAACGCATGAAGCTGGTCGGCGCGATACATCGGCGCCCCGGCATAGATGACATGGCGCAGCGACGAATGGTCGTAGCGGTCCACCGCATCGTGACGGGTCAGCATGGTCAGGATCGTCGGCACCGTGAACATGTTGCTGACCCGGTGTTTTTCGACCAGACGCCACGCCTCCTCGCAATCCAGTCGTTCACCTGACAGCAGGATGGTCGGCGCGCCGCGCGCGATCTGCGGCAAGGCGTGGATGCCAGCCCCGTGCGACAGAGGCGCCACCACCAGGGACGCGTCGCGCTCGGTCGTGCCAGGCATCAGGTCGCACAGGTGGTTGCAGATGACGTACTCCATCTGCCCATGGGTCAGGATGCCGGCCTTCGGGCGCCCGGTGGTGCCGGACGTGTAGAAGAACCAGGCGGGGTGGTCGCGATCCACATCGGCCAACTGTGTGACCGGTCTTGGATGGGTGGCCAGTGCCTCCCATTCCAGGTCGCCTTCGCCGATGCGGACTTCCAGCCGGCACGCCGGATTTTCCGCCCTGGCCGCCGCCGCGTGATCGGGGAAGGCACTGTCGAAAATATGCACCGCGGCGCCAGAGGACTGTGCGAGGTAGGCGACCTCCGGCGGGGTGAGACGAAAATTGGTGGGCACCCAGGTCGCGCCGACGGTCCAGGTCGCGAACATGGTTTCCAGGACGGCGTTGGAGTTCCTGGCATGCACCAGCACGCGATCGCCATGGCGCACGCCGCGCTCGGTCAGCGCACCGGCGGCGGCCTGCACGCGGCGTAGAAAATCCGCCCAGGTCCAGGTCTGGTCGCGCCAGACGATGGCGGGGCGATCGGGAAAGCGCCTTGCGGTCTGGACCAGGAGATGGGCCAGGTTCGAGGTCGGGATCACGGCTACGGCTCCTTCCTGGGGTCCGTGCTGGGGAGAGGTAGGGCGGGGCGCTGCCCCGGACCCCGCCAGGGGCTTTGCCCCCCATGGTCCCTTGCGACCCCACCAAAGGCGCGGCCTTTGGAATGCGTTCTTTTGTTGGGTTTCAGGATACGGCCCTACACGGACCTATCACCGTCCGTGTAGGGCCGTATCCTGAAACCCAACAATGGTCCGGGTTCCAAGGGCCGTCGCCCTTGGTGGGAGTCCAGGGGGCAAAGCCCCCTGGTGGGGTCCGGGGCAAAGCCCCGCCCTTCCCCTCCCTAGCGAACAGACTCCAGAATGGAGACGTAATTCGCGACCGCCGCCCCACCCATGTTGAACACGCCGGCGACATCCGCCTTCGGCAACTGCATCGCGCCCGCCTCTCCGGTCAACTGCATCGCCGTAATCACATGCATGGATACGCCGGTGGCACCGATCGGATGGCCCTTCGCCTTCAGCCCGCCGGACCGGTTGATCGGCAGTTTGCCGTCCTTCTGTGTCCACCCCTCCAGAATGGCGCGCGCGCCCTGCCCCGGGGCGGTCAGGCCCATCGCCTCGTATTCGAGCAACTCCGCGATCGTGAAGCAGTCATGGGTTTCGACGAAAGACAGATCCTCCAGCTTCATGTCGGCGGTGCGCAGCGCCTGCGCCCAGGCATGCGCCGCGCCCTCGAACTGGGTGATGTCGCGCTTGCTGATCGGCAGGAAATCGTTGACCTGCACGGCCGCCTTGAAGCGCACGGCCTTGCCCATGGCCTTGGCGGTCGCCTCATCCGTCATGATCAGCGCGGCCGCCCCGTCAGACACCAGCGAGCAATCGGTCCGCTTCAGCGGTGGCGCCACGTAGGGGTTCTTTTCGGACACGTTGCGGCAGAAATCATAGCCGAAATCCTTGCGCATCTGCGCATAGGGATTGTCCACGCCGTTCTTGTGGTTCTTCGCCGCGATCGCCGCCAGAGCGTCCGACTGATCGCCATGACGCTGGAAATACTTCTCGGCGATCTTGCCGAAAACGCCCGCGAAACCGGCCGGAATGTCGGATTCCTCCTTCTGGTAGCTCGCCTTCAGCAGAATATCGCCGACTTCCTTGCCCGGGGTCGAGGTCATCTTCTCCACCCCGATCACCAGCGCGAAACGCCCCCGCCCAGCCAGCAGAAAATCGCGCGCCCCATGGATCGCGGCCGACCCAGACGCGCAAGCGTTTTCGTAGCGGGTGATCGGCTTGAACCGCAGTTCCGGCACATGCTGCAACACCAGAGACGCAGGGAAATCCTGGTTCGAGAACCCATTGTTGAACAGGCTGAGAAACGTGCCCTCCACATCATGTGGTTCGAGCCCGGCGTCGGCGATGGCCGCCCCCGCGACGCGGCCGATGAGCGATTCGATATCGGGGTCGTCAAGCTTGCCAAAGGGCGAATGCGCCCAGCCGACGATGCAGGCTTCGGTCATGATCGGTCTCCTGGTCCAAACAGGGGATCAGCCTAGCGGATCGCCGCTGAAAATGCGACATGGCGGCCACCGGCGTCCAACCGGCATCCCAACGGGTCGCCAATGGAGCAGCCCGACGGGAATCCATGACCGCGCCATGGGATCCCTGAACGGGAGCTTGCACAACCCGAACGACAAAAAACGGCCATCGGTGGTTCGTCTTGCCCCAACCAAAGTCCCGCGGAGCCAGCATGTACGAGCATCACCATCCGGAACATCCTGTCGAGGACATCCACGCGGACGGCCTAGTCTGGTCCCTGAACTTTCCCGCCGTCGGCGACCAGCCGGCCTGGACCTGGCAACATTACGATCTGGTGAATGCGCGCGCGCGCGCGATCCTGGAGGCGGACAGAGAGTGGCCCGACGACGCCCGCCTGATCCTGACCGGGACGGACGAAACGCCGCGGATCATCCCGGATGTCGATGTGATCGCCGGCGTCCTGCCGACCTATGCACGTACCGGCAATCTGGACGAATTCGACCTGGTACATTGGCATTTCGCGGCCACTCGTGACCGGCTGGTAACCGCTCGCCGGCGTGGGGCGCGATCCCTGGCCGCGGTCTATCATCAACTCCGCGCGGATTTTGCCCGCCTCGGCACCGTACCGCATGGGCCGGCCGCGGTCGTCGATCTGTGCCTGGCCGACTTCGCCCGCGCCTCCCGCGCGCGCCTCGTCACCCTGGCCGACGACCTGGACGCCATCGAGGACACGCTGCTGGAACAACGCTGGCCCGGCCGATTGTCGTCCCTGGCCGGGCGCATCGGCCAATCCCGTCGAGAGGCGGTGATCCTGAAACGCGCCCTGTTGCCGATCGCGCGCGTGCTGGACGAAATGGAGGAGGAAGCGCCCGCCTGGGTGCAGACCGACGAACATGAACACACCCGCAACGCAGTGATGGGCGTTCTGGACGACATCGCCGCGCTGAACGACCGCGCGCGCTCCTTGCAAGACGAACTGGCTTCACGCCAGACCGATGAGACCAATCGCCGCCTCTACACGGTGTCGATCGTGACCGTCCTGCTGCTGCCCGCAACCTTCGTGACCGGGTTCTTCGGGATGAACACTAGCGACCTTCCCTGGAGCGGCGAAGGACTCGCGCATGGCAGCACCTACGCCGGGTTGGCTTGCCTGGCCGCCGTGTTGGTGACGTTGATGCTACTGAAATGGAAGCGCCTGCTCTGACATGCCCTGATCGCCATCGGCCCTGATCGCCCTCGCCCGAATTGCAAGCGCCCGAATTGCAAGCGCCCGAATCGCAGGCGCCCGATCGCAGGCGCCCGTTTCGTCTTGCCCCCCGCCCGCCCCAAGCGTCCGGCATCTGATCAGGATCGGTGGCGGATCGTGCGCCATCCTCTATGCTTCCCGCCGGCACAGGCCTCCGGCCCAACCGGACGCCGCGGGAAAGGAAACGGACCATGACTGAACAAGCATCTCGGGTCGCGCTTTACGCGAATGTCGGCCCGGAACTGACCCATTATGACGTCGATGTCGACGCGGCGACCCTGACCCGGCGCGACAGCGTCATTCTGCCGGCCAATGTTCAATATGTTTGGCCACATGCCTCCCGCGAATTCCTTTATGTGGCGACCAGCGACAGCGCCTCCGGCATGGGTGCGGCAGGCAACACCCATCACGTCAGCGCCTTTCGTATCGACCTCGCCTCCGGTGCCCTATCCCCCCACGGCGCCCCAATCCCCCTCCCCGCTCGGCCGATCCACATGGCGACCGATGCGCCGTCGCGGAACATATTGGTGGCGTTCAATAATCCGGGTGCGGTGCGGATCTATCGGATCAATCCGGACGGCACCGCGGGGGCGGAGGTCACCCAGTCGCCCAACGTCAATCCGGGGATATTCCCCCACCAGGTTCTGGCAAGCCTGGACAACCGCCTTATCATTCTGGTCGCGCGCGGCCATGACGCGGACGGCGCCAGGCCGGAGGAACCCGGGGCGCTGATGGTATTCCGCAACAATGACGGAGTGCTGGAAGATCAGGCGATCGTCGCCCCCGAAGGCGGCTACGGGTTCGGGCCTCGGCATCTGGATTTCCATCCGACGCGACCGTGGATCTATGTCTCGCTGGAGCGGCAGAACGCGGTCGACATGTTCGTGCGTAACGGTGACACGCTGGAAGCGGCACCTCGCTTCCGGGTCAATACCCTGTCCGGCCCGGCGAATCCGGCCCATCGCCAGGTGGTGGGGACGGTTCACGTGCATCCAAACGGCCGTTTCGTCTATGTCGCCAACCGGGCGGCCGATACCGTCGATTTCAATGGGCGGAAAGTCTTCGTGGGTGGGGAGAACTCGATCGCCGTGTTCGCCATCGACCCGGCGACCGGCCAACCGACCGTCATCCAGCATGCCGATACAAACGGCATCCATCCCCGCACCTTCCATATCGATCCGACCGGGCGGTTGATGGTGGTGGCGCATATCATGGGCCTGCCCGTCCGGGTCGGCGATACGGTGGAACAGGTGCCGATGCGCCTGTCACTGTTCCGCATCGGCGACGACGGAAAATTGGATTTCGTCCGGTCCTACGACGTGGACGCCAACGGCGGGACGATGTGGTGGATGGGCATGGTGGGTCTATAGTCCCCGCCAGGATGCACCGGGGTTTCTCGATGACGGAAATCACGTGACGGCAGACGTGACATGAGCCCGCGCGCGATCCGCTTCACCCGCCCGCTCCGTGCCGACACTCGTGGCATCGGCGTCGCGGGTCTGCTGGTGTTGGCGTATCTCGGCTGCGAGTGGCTGAGTGAGGTCCACGAGTACAAGGGACTGCCGGTGACCGCGTGGAATCCGGGCCTCGGCCTCGTGTTCGCCACCATGATGCACCGACCGGCCGCCGGGGCCGCGATCCTGTTCCTGGCCATCGTGCTGGCCGAGCGGTTTGTCGTCCATAGCGTCCTGAATGCGGAGGCGATCGTGGCCCTGGCGGCGATCACCTCCGCCAGCTACGGGCTTGCCGCTTTCGTCGTGCGGCGGCACTGCCGCATCGATCTGGCGCTTGAGCGGCTCCGCGATGTCGCCGGGTTGCTTATTGCTGGCATTCTTGCCGCCGTGACCAACGCCACGCTGTTGACCGTGCTGTTCGTCGCCATCGGCCATATGACCTGGGCCGACCTTACCGAGGCTTCGCTCCCGCTGCTGGTGGGGGATGTGATCGGCATCGCCGTTGTCACGCCCCCGGTCTTGCGGTGGTTGGCCGGCGGATTGTTCCGGCACGGATCGCCAGGGGTTTCCTACGTCATCGGCGGAATTGCCGCGCCGGCCATCGCCATCGGCGTCGTGCTTTGGCTGACGCTGCGGGGTGGCGATCCCGCCGCGATCGGCTATCTTTACGTCCTCTGCCTCCCCGTTGTCGGAGCCGCCCTCTGGCTCGGCCTGGACGGAGCCTGCGCCAGCCTGATCATCAGCCAGCTTCTGTCGATCGTGTTGTTGCATCTGTTCGGTTATGACGCCTGGGCCTTCACCCGGCTTCAGGCCGTGATGACAATCCTGAGTGCCACCGGCCTGTTGTGCGGCACGGTCGTCAGCGAACGCAACGCGGCAACCCGCCGAGCCGACCTGGCGCGCGCGGTCGCGGCGGATCGGGAGGCGGAGGCAATACGCGCGGATCGTTTCGGTCTGGCGACCGGTATGACATCGGCATTGTCTCATGAAATCGCGCAGCCGATCACCGCGGCGCGCGCCCAGGCTCGGGCTGCCGAACTGCGGCTTGATGCGGGGACCCCGCCGGACCCGGAAAGGTTACGTGAACACCTGCGCGCGGCGGTCGCCCAGATCGATCTCGCAGCGGACATATTGAGCCGCATGCGGGCGTTCATCGGCCGTGGCACGCCCGACCAGCAGCCGTCTTCCATCGCCGTGATTATCGAGGATGCGATGGTGCTTATCGGCCCGCGCGCGGTGCGGCACGGGGTCGTCATTGAAACAAGGATTGCCGCCGATATCCCGCTGGTGCCCTGCGATCGAATCCAGATCCAACAGGTGTTGATGAATCTGGTCGGCAATGCGATCGACGCCGTCATCGGCGAGAAGCGGATCGCACCCGCCACCGCCACCCACCACGTCGTCATCAGCGCCGGGATGGCTGACGGGCGGGATCGGGTCATACTGTCCGTGCGCGACCGCGGACCAGGCATTCCCACTGGTCTTGCGTCCCGCGTTTTCGAACCGCTGATGACCGCGAAATCGGATGGTTTGGGGCTTGGCCTGTCCGTGTGCTCCTTGATCGTCGAGGCCCACGGCGGACGCATCTGGTTGGAAGGGACATCTCCAGGCACCACCGAATTTCGGTTCTGGTTGCCTGTTAGAGCATGATCGTACTGAGCGGAACGTAACAGTGCGTGAATCATGCGATTAAACAAAGAGCCAGAGCGGTTTGCCATTTCCAGGCAGGGTGCGACCGCTCTAGCCCGTCGGAGCTGAAAGATGGCGGGTAACCGTATTGCCCTGATCGATGACCATGCCGCGGTTCGCCAGGCACTGGCGGATCTGTTGGAAGTGTATGGCTACGACGTGGTGCCGTATGAATCGGCGGAGGCATTCCTTGCCGATCCGGCTCGTCATAGGATCGGCTGCGTGGTGACCGATGTCCGCATGCCCGGGATGGATGGCATCGCGCTGCTGCGGGCGCTTGTTGGAACCGAACAGGCAGCGTCGGTGCCAACGATCCTGATCTCGGGTCAGGCCGATGTACCCATGGCGGTTGCCGCGCTCAAGGCGGGGGCGGCGGATTTTATCGAGAAACCCGTCGACGATTTGAAGCTGGTCGCGGCGATCAACCGCGCCATGGCACGCCCCCCACCGGTTGCGGAGCGGGATCTGGTGGACATCAGGGCCCGATTCGACCGCCTGACCCCACGCGAGATCAACGTCTTCGACATGGTCGCGGATGGCTACACGAGCCAGTCGATCGCCGCCAACCTGGGGATCAGCGTACGGACCGTCGAAGGATACCGCGCGCAGGTCATGGAAAAGCTTCAACTGACCAGCATCGCGGCGGTTGTGCGCCTGGCGATCCGTCTTGGGCGGACCGACCTGTAATGTTTACTCCGTATTTATACGGGCTATCATTCCGCCAATACGAGTAAGAATACGCAGGATTTGATACGGATATTTTACCGCGCGAAAGGTTCCTAGGGTGGCGTTACCCAAGGCTCCCTCGTCACAGGCTTTCTCCGACGCACGACCGGACCACGGGAAATTTTAGCCCGTCGATCAACCATCGGCCGGTGCATTTTCTGGGGAGCAAGGCTCATGAACCTTAAAAGCGGCACCATTTCCCGCCAACACATCCCGGAAGGGTCGCAGTCAGGCGATAGTGTGGTGTGGCTCTCCGCGATCGCGATGGCGCTAGCGATTGCCGTCGTCGCGACGGCCAGCCTGCCGATGATACTGATCCTGCCAGCGGTCGCGGTGGGACTATTCGGCGCCTCTTTCGTATCGGTGCTCGCAACCCGGCGCAGCCTACCGGCCACTAACGAGAAGGGTTGGCTATTGGCCGGCGTGCTGTTCGTGACAGGCGTTGTGGTGTCGGTTGCAGCCGATCTTGACGCGGTGGTTAGACATTTCGGTTAGCAAGCCGCACGGCATGACTGTGGCATCCGACCGACTCCGCGCTGACGGACTTCGATCGGCGACGTAACCCAGCCGAGGGGATCTCGCCGTCAGGGCCCCTAGGGCAAAGACCTCGCCCCCGGATCGACAAGCCGGTCATGCCGGGGGCACCGCCATACGACGTGACCGGTCATCCGCAATACCGATCCCCCCTCCGCCAAGACGACGGACGCACAGCGAGACCATCAACGACCATCCCATTCCAACCGGTTCGCCCCCCGTCCTCCGATTGCGAGCCAGCGCCCGTTCATGTGACCGACCAAGGGACCTGCCATGTTTGAGGAATTCCTGTCCGCCTCCGTACTTTCGGCCCTTTTCCAGGTCATCATGATCGATCTGGTGCTGGCCGGGGACAACGCCATCGTCATCGGTCTGGCAGCGGCCGGATTGCCGGCGGACCAGCGCGGGAAGGTGATTGCCGTCGGCATCGCGGCGGCGACAGTGTTGCGCATCGTGCTGGCGATGCTGACAACGCAGTTGTTGGCGATTGTCGGACTGCTGCTGGCCGGTGGTGTGTTGCTGCTATGGGTCAGTTGGAAGATGTGGCGTGAGCTGCATCACAGCAGCCATGCGGAAGACGATGCCGCTAACGCGCTGGAAGGCGATACGAACGCCGACCATCCCGATCTGCCCGGCGCGCCGGCACCGCGCAAGACCTTCAGACAAGCGGCCTGGCAGATCCTCGTGGCCGATCTGTCGATGTCTTTGGACAATGTCCTCGCGGTCGGCGGCGCGGCCCGGGAACACCCGTGGGTGCTGATATTCGGCCTCGCCCTATCAATTGCCCTGATGGCGATCGCGGCGGCCTATATTGCCCGCCTGCTTCAGCAGCATCGTTGGATTGGGTTCGTCGGACTCGCTGTCATCGTCTACGTGTCGCTTGAAATGATCTGGCGTGGTTGGATCGAGGTCGCGCCGTTGGTCGTATCGCTGTTGCCGCCTGGCGTGGGGGCATCAATGGGCACCGGCGCATGGCGCCTTCTGGCCGCGGCAGTGGTCGTCCTGGTGGCGGTATCCTTTTTGGCATCCAGGTTAGTGGCCCGCCGGCAACCAACCACCGGGTAGTACCAACCGACCGAACCAGTGACCCATGGCGACAACAGCCGCTGTCATTGCGAGCGTAGCGAAGCAATCCAGGGCAACCGACAGGATCGATAGTGCCTGGCCCCTGGATTGCCTCGCTGCGCTAGCGATGACAGCGGGCACCCATCGGTCTTGTGGTTGGGGCAGTTGGTATCAGGTGACGCTCAAAAATAGACGCCCCATTTGATGTGGAGTGCGGTTCGTTCCACCTCAGGGCAGGTTCGGACCCGCATCCACGGATTGCCGTGTTGAGCTCAGCAAAGTCGTGGATGGCATGCCTGCGCGGGTCATAACGGTGTTGGGTGGCCGCGCACCAGATGGAGACTGGTTGGCGCGCGTCGCTCCGTTGTGCCTCAGATCACCTTCCGCCCCCGGAACCCCTCGATCTCCTCCGGCGAATAGCCAACCTCGGACAGCACCGCTTCGTTGTGTTCGCCCGACTCCGGCGCGATCCCAACCCGCGCCGGAGTTTCCGAGAACTGCCACGGCGAGCCGTGCACTTTCAGCTTCTTGCCATGTTTGGGATACTCGACCTCGGTGATGTAGCCATTGGCCAGGACGTCGGGATCGTTCGACGCCTCCAGCAGTGTGTTGATCGGGGCCGAGACGATGTCGGCGCCGCGCAGGGCTTCCACCCATCGGTCGCGCGGGCCGGTCGCGAACAATCCGTCCAGGACCCGCAACAGCGCTTCTCGTTTTTCGTCCGATTCCATGGCGACGCCCAGGTTGCCAAATCCGGCCTGCTCCAGGCGTTCGTAGAAACCCAGCGCGGTCATCGCCTCCTTCCACTTGGCGGCGCCGTTCAACTGGAAGACCAGCGGCTTGCCGTCGCCGTCGTTGAAGCTGGCGCTCAAACCAGGGCGGTCCGGCGTGCCGGTGATCCGGGCCTGCCCCGTCACCGGGTCGCGGTTGCGCCACATGGCCGTGGTCATGGTCCAGCCCATCAGCCGGATCTGCCCACCCAGCAGGGAGCAATCCACCTTCTGCCCGACCCCATGCGTGCGTGCGCAATGCAGCGCCGCCAACATGCCGCCAAACGCCAGGATCGCGCAGGTCTCGTCGGCCACCGAGACGATCCCGGTCCGCATCGGTTGGCCGGGCGACGAATAGGCCTCGGCAATCCCGCCCAGAGCCTGGGCCATGGAATCCGTGCCCGGCAGGTCGGCATGCGGCCCGTTCGGCCCGTAGCCGGAGATCGACATGTAGACCAGTTTCGGATTGACCTTCTTCAGGTCTTCGTAGCCAAAGCCGTTCTTCTCCGCGGCGCCGGGGCGGAAATTCTGGCCGAAGATATCGGCCCGCCTGACCAGACGGTGCAGAATCTCCCGCGCCTCGGGCGATTTCATGTTCAGCGTGACACTCTTCACGCCACGATTATTCGTTTCAAAATACGTGCTTGGCAGTCCCGGGTACATGCCAGAGGTGCGCGAATTGTCGCCCCCATTCGGCACCTCGATCTTGATGACTTCGGCGCCGAGATCGGCCATCAGCATGTAAGGCACCGTGCCCGCTTGGGCGGTGGAACAGGCGACGACCTTTACCCCGTCGAGCGGACCACGTAACTGTGTCATAGCGTGACTCCTTCCTGTCAGCGGTCCGCCACGGGACCGGGATCGGTTGTTCGCAGCGCCACGATGGGCGGCCTGATCAGACCCGGCCAGCCACCTCAACCCTGATCATACAGATGACACGCCACAAGATGCGCCGGCCCGGTTTCCCGCAACACCGGCTCCTCCTGCGAACAGCGCGGCATCGCGAACGGGCAGCGCGTGTGGAACCGGCAGCCTGAGGGCGGGTTCAGCGGCGACGGTACCTCTCCGGACAGCACGATCTCATCGGCCTGCTGCCCCGGATGCGCCGACAGAACGGCGGAGAACAGCGCCTTCGTGTAGGGGTGCTGGACATCGTCGAACAAGGTCCGGGTCGGCGCGTATTCGACGATCTTGCCCAAATACATGACGATCGTCTGGTCGGCCATGTAGCGCACCGAAGCCAGATCGTGCGCGACGAGCAGATAGGCCACATTGTCGCGCGCCTGGACATCCTTCAGCAGGTTCATCATCTGCGCCCGGATCGACACATCCAACGCCGAGACCGGCTCGTCCAGCACGATCAGCTTCGGTTGCGATGCCAGCGCACTGGCCAACGCGATCCTCTGGCGCTGCCCGCCGCTGAATTCGTGCGGATACTGCATCGCCTGTTCGGCCCGCAGCCCGACGCTGAGCAGCAATTCCCGGACCCGGCCCTCGATCGCCGCGGCACTGCCCCATTTGGTCACGACCAGGGACTCGCCGATGATCTTGCCCACCGTCATGCGCGGGTTCAGCGATGACCACGGATCCTGGAACACCGCCTGCACCAGGGAGCGGTATTCCCGCAACGCATCGCCCTGCAAGCCATGGATCGGCTTGCCTTGCAGCAGGATCTGCCCGCTGGTCGGCTCCTCCAGGTTCAGCACCAGCTTCGACGTGGTGGTTTTGCCGCAGCCCGATTCGCCGACCAGGCCCAGGGTTTCGCCAGCCGCGATGGTGAAGGAAACGTCGTCGACCGCCTTCACATGTCCAACGGTCCTGGCAAACAGAATCCCCTTCGTGAACGGGTAGTGCTTGCGCAGATTGGTCACGCGCAGCAGCGTATCGGTGCTCATGCCGGAGCCAGCCTCCAGCAATCGGCGGTATGGTCCGCACCCACCTGGAACGATTCGGGGTAGGCGTCACGGCACCGCTGTTCCGCATGCGGGCAACGCGCGGCGAACCGGCACCCGACCGGCAGGTCCCACAAAGCGGGAGGCTGCCCCTCGATGGTCGGCAGGCGATCCGGGCTTTCCGTCATCTTCGGCACCGAGGCGATCAGTGCCCGCGTGTAGGGATGCGAGGGGCTGTCGAACACCTGGCGCACCGGGCCGCATTCGACAATGCGACCGGCATACATCACCGCGACCCGATCGCAGATGCGCGCCACGACGCCGAAATCATGCGTGATGAACAGCACCCCCATCTGGGTTTCCGCTTGCAGGCGCTTCAGCAGTTTCAAGTATTGCAGTTGGATCGTCACATCCAACGCCGTCGTCGGCTCATCGGCGATCAGCACCTGGGGCTTGCCGGTGATCGCGATGGCACCGACAACGCGCTGCTTCATCCCCCCGCTCATCTGATGTGGAAACTGGCCGATCCGCTGCTCCGGGGCGGCGATATCGACGCGGCGCAGCGACTCGACCGCCTCCGGGACGGCATCGCGCTTGCGCCCGCCGATGCGCCGCACGATGGCCTCGCAGATCTGGTTGCCGATGCTGAACACGGGATTCAGGGATGTCTGCGGGTCCTGCAGGATCATTGAAATTTTACCGCCACGGATGGCGCGCATCTCCCGCGGGGTCTTGGTCAGGATGTCCTCGCCATCCAGCATAACCTCGCCCGCGATGGTGCGCGCGCCGCCGCGGGGCAGCAGACGCATCAGGGACAGCGCGGTCAGACTTTTGCCGCAGCCGGACTCGCCGACCAAACCCAGCACCTCCCCGCGTTTGATCGAAAAACCGACTCCATCGACCGCCTTCACCACGCCACGGCGCAGGAAGAAATGCGTGGTGAGGTTGCGGACCTCCAGGACCGTGTCGGGTTGCATCAAAGCTGCCTCAGCCTGGGATCGAGCCGGTCACGCAGCCAGTCGCCGAACAGGTTGACCGACAGGACCAGCAGGGTAATCGCGATGCCGGGGATCAGGGACACCCACCAGGCCGTGGAAATGCGCCCGCGGCCTTCCGAGATCATCAGGCCCCAGGTCGGGGTTGGCGGCGGTATGCCCGCGCCCAGGAAGCTCAGCGACGCTTCGGCCACGATCACCACGCCGATATTCAGGGTCAGCAGGACCATGAACGTATTCAGCACGTTGGGGAGAATATGCGTGACCATGATGCGCAGCGACGAACATCCGCGCACTTTCGCCAGCGCCACGAAATCGCGCTGCTTCAGGGCCAGCACCTCTCCCCGCATGATGCGGGCGAAACTGGCCCACAGCAGCAGGCTGATGGCGATGACGAGCGTGCCCAACCCCTGCCCCATCGTCACCGCCAGCAGCAACGCGAAAAGGATGGCGGGGAAGGTAAAAGCGGCGTCGACCAGGCGCATCAGCAGGGCTTCCAGCCGTCCGCCGAAATACCCGGCGACGATGCCGATCACCAATCCGACGCCGCCGCCCGCGGTCAGCGCCAGCAGTGCCACCAGCAGGCTGACCCGCGCGCCATAGATCAGCCGGCTGAGCATGTCCCGGCCGAACGCATCGGTACCCAGGAGGTATTTCGTGCTGCCACCGTCGATCCAGAATGGCGGCAGCAACTTGTCCGGCAGCGATTGGTCGATCGGCGAGTAGGGCGCCAGATACGGCGCGAATACCGCCATGATCACCATCACGGCGATAATCGAGGCCGGAATCCAGGGGAGATTTCGCATGGCTCTCAGGGCGTTCGTTGTTGGCGGGCGCTGGCCGGGGACCGCGGGCATCGGCCTGCTGCATGCGGATTTCTTGGAAACGGACCCAGGGTGGAGAAAACTCCCCCCCTCCCCTTGCGGGAGGGGGTTGGGGGGAGGGGTAAAGTCCCACGGATAAAAACCACCGGCTGCATCATGTCAGCCGGATCCGCGGATCGACATAGGCGTACAGGATATCCACCATCAGGTTCACCATCAGGATCATCACCGCGTGCAGGATCACCACCGCCTGCAACAGCGGGAAATCGCGGAAGATCACCGCCTCATAGGTCAGGCGGCCGACGCCGGGCCAGGCGAACACCGTCTCCGCCACGATCGACCCGGTGACCAGATTGCCCACGAACACGCCCCACAGGGTCAGCACCGGGATCAGGGCATTGCGGAGGCAGTGTTTCCAGATGACGGTCGTCTCGCTCAGGCCTTTGATGCGCGCCAGCTTGATGAACTCGCTGTCCATGATCTCCAGCATGCTGGATCGGATCAGGCGCATGAACCCGGCGACCAGGAACAGTCCCATGGTGATAACCGGCAGCACGTAATGTTCCGGCCCGCCCATCCGCCCGGATGGCAGCCACCCCAACTCCACGCTGAAGATGTAGATCAGCAGGATACCCAGCCAGAAATTCGGCGTGGCGACCCCGATCACCGCCACGCCCCCGGCCAATCGATCCAGGAAATTGCCGCGATTGAGCGCCGCGAACACGCCCAGCGGTACGCCGATGCACATGGCCATCAGAATCGCCCAGGGAATGATGGCCAGAGTATTCGGCAGCCGGTCGAAAAACACCTCCACGGCCGGCTGGCGCATGCGGATCGAGTTGCCGAGATCACCCTGCAACGCGTTGCCGATGAAGATCAGGAACTGCGAATGCAGCGGGCCATCCAGGCCGAGCGCGGCGATCATGGCGTCGCGGTCCTCGGTGGTCGCGTCCTCGGGCAACATCATATCGACCGGGTTGCCGGTCAGCCGCCCGAGGAAGAACACGATCGTCGTGACCATGCACAGCAGGATCGCGCCCTGAAACAGGCGCTGGGCGATGTAACGCTTCACCGAACCGCCACTATTTCCAGGGCTTCTGATCGGGACGCGAGACGCGCTCGAACACGTCGCCCAACTCATGCCGGCCCGGGATCGGCTGGAACTTACCGACCATCTTCTTGTTCACCGCATAGTATCCCATGCCCTCGATGATCGGTACCGCAACCCAGGCGTTGTTGAGCAGATCCAGCATCTTATCCGACAATTCGGTGCGCTTCGCCGGATCGCGTTCGGCATTCAGCGCCGCGTAGACCTTGACGAAATCCTCGCAGGTCTTGTCGCAGGTGGTCTTGTCGCCCAACAGGCGTTGGGAACTGTCCGGCGCGAAGGCCGCATTGTAGCGCCATGCCAGATCGGGACGCCCGGCGGTGCGATACATAGACACATTGCCGGTCAACTGCGGCTGGTCGCCATTCGCCAGCGGCGCGAAGGATCCCCACTCATAATGCTTCAGGTTCACCTTCACGCCGATCTTGGTCCACATGTCGGCGACCGCGGTGCCGATATCGACCATGAACTGCGTTCCCGGCAGTGCCGTGTTCATAAAGGTCAGTTCGAACCCGTTGGGGTAGCCTTCCTCGACCAGGATCTGCTTGGCGCGGGCGGGATCGTAGCGCAGCGCCTCCTTCGACCATTTGGCCCAGCGGTCATGGCTGATGAACTCGCTATAGGGGAAGGCCGCGAACGGAAACGGCATGCTCGCCTTGCCGTTCATCACGTGGTCGATGATCTGCTGACGATCGACTGCCAGCGACAGCGCCTCCCGCACGCGCGCATTGGCGACCGGCGTGCCTTTCACTCCGGGCTTGAAACTGCCCCAAAACTGATACAGCGCCTGCATCGTGCCGGGAACGGACAGCACCTCCAGCCCGCCCTTCGAAGCGCTCAGCATGGTTTCCGGCCCGATCGACGCGATCCCCGCCTCCCCGGTACGCACCATGGCCACCCGCGTGCTTTCCTCCGGCACCAGGAGCATGTGCAGATTCTTGAAGCTGGGCGTGCCGCGCCAGTGCGGGTAGTCGACCGCGATATACTCGATCCGGTCGCCGGGCACGTTCCGCCCGAACCGCCACGGGCCACTGCCGACCGGCTTCTTGCGGAACTCCTCCTCCCCCACCTTCTCAATATACGCCTTCGGCATTACCGTCCCTTCCGGCGCCGTCGCTCGGCTGAACGTGGAGGGCAGGCCGATCTGCACGCTGGTGGTGTTTACCCGCACCGTCAGGTCATCGATCACGTCGATGCTCTTGATGACGCGGCGCATTACCGCGGCGGCGGCGGCGGTCGAATTCGGCGCCATGTGGCGTTCCAGGCTGAACTTGATATCCGCCGCCGTCAGCTTGTCGCCGTTATGGAAGCGCAGGTTCGGCCGCAGGGTAAAGGTCCAGCTCAGCCCATCGTCGGAGAGCTGCCATTTTTCGGCGACTCCCGGCCCCAGGCCACCCTTTTCCAGGTCGAAGCCGACCAGCGAGTCATACATCGCCGCCTGGTAGACCGCGTTGCCGGGCCGACCTTCCAGAATCGGATCCAGGGTCTGGCCGCTGAGCGATTCAACTGCAAAGACCAGCGTGCCTTTCTGGGTTTGCGCGGCGAGCGGCTGGGCGGTGGCCACGGCCACGCCAAACACACACGCCAATCCGATTGACATTTGCCGGGTCGTCATCGGCCACCTCCCTGTGACGCGCTCGATTCTTGGGCTTTGCGCCTGCTTGCGATCATTTGCCACACATCGGGCGGTGTCAACGGAGCAAGGCGCGCGCGTCGGGCCAACCACTGCGCCGCGCACCGGAAGCGGCCCTGAAGCTACCCTTGGAGCCACTCTTGGAGCCACCCTGGGAGCCATCCTGGGAGCCACCCTGGGAGCCATCCTGGGAGCCACCCTGGGAGCCACCCTTGGAGACCAAACAACCCAGACACGATCCGTCCGTCACATCCGTTGATAACCGCGCCTCGGACCGCTACATGCGCCACATGGCGAACGACACAATGATCAGCGACACGATCGGCACGATGCCCATCCTGATTGCGCCCCATCCCACCCTGAAAGCCAAGGCCAAGGCGGTGACCGCGGCCGACGACGATGCGATCCGCGACCTGATCGCGCGCATGTTCGCCACGATGTATCGCGCCCCCGGTATCGGCCTGGCGGCACCGCAGGTCGATGTTACGCTTCGCGTGATCGTGGTCGACCTGGTGCCGAAGGACAAGAACGACCCGCACGCCCTGATCAATCCGGAAATCGTCGCCGCCAGCGAGGAACTCGCCACGCGCGAAGAAGGCTGCCTGTCGCTTCCCGGCCAATACGCCGACGTTCCCCGCCCGGCACGGGTCCGGGTGCGCTACCTGGACCAGACCGGCGCCAGGCGGGAAATGGACGCGGACGACCTGCTATCCGCCTGCGTGCAGCATGAAATCGACCATCTGAACGGCGTGCTGTTCGTCGATCACATCTCCATCCTGAAGCGCAACATCATCATGCGGCGCTTGGCGAAGGACCAGCGACTGAAGCGCGACGACATGAAGCGTTAGGCGATGCGCCTCGCTCTTATGGGCAGCCCCGACTTCTCGGTACCGACCTTGCACGCCCTGCACGCGGCGGGGCACGACATTGCCGCGGTCTATTGCCAGCCGCCACGCCCGGCCGGCCGAGGCCAGGCCCTGCGCCGATGTCCCGTGCATGTCGCGGCCGATGCGCTTGGGCTCCCGGTCCGCACCCCGGAGCGATTGCGGACCGACCTGGCGGCGCAGGCGGCGTTCGCGGCGCTCGGTCTGGATGTCGCGGTGGTGGTTGCCTACGGGCTGATCCTGCCTCAGGCCATGCTGGATGCGCCCGGGACCGGTTGTCTTAACATCCATGCCAGCCTGTTGCCACGCTGGCGCGGGGCCGGACCGATCCAGGCGGCCATTCTGGCGGGGGACACGGAAACCGGCGTGACGATCATGCAAATGGAAGCCGGACTGGACACCGGTCCTATGCTGCTGCGGCAGGCGGTGCCGATCACCGCCACCACCACGGCGGCCACCTTGCACGACACGTTGGCGGCACTCGGTGCCCGGATGATCCTGACCGCGCTCGAATCCCCCCCTGCCCCGGTGGCCCAGCCCGACGCCAGGGTGACCTATGCCCCGAAACTGAACCGAGAGGACGGGCGGATCGATTGGTCGCGGCCGGCCGAGGTGATCGACCGCCGCATCCGTGCGTTCGATCCCTGGCCGGGAACCTTCACGACGCTTGGAACCACGGTGTTCAAGGTGTTGGCGGCGGACATGGTGGATGGGCGCGGGCAGCCGGGTACGATGCTGGACACTGAACTGACGATCGCATGCGGCGAAGGCGCCATCCGCCCGACCCGCGTCCAATGGCCAGGACGCGCGGCGATGGAGACGGCGGCGTTCCTGCGGGGGCACCCGATCGCACCTGGGACGGTGTTCGGCACGTGACCTTGTGGGCATTGAAGCTGGAATATGACGGCGGCCCGTTCGTGGGTTGGCAGCGTCAGGCGGTCGGCGTGTCCGTCCAGGCCATCGTGGAAGAGGCCGCGGCCAACCTGACCCGTGGCGACCCGGTCGCCAGCGTCGTCGCCGGACGCACGGACGCCGGTGTGCATGCCGAGGCACAGGTGGTGCAACTGCGTCTGCCGGAGGGCTACCGGCCGGAGAAAGTGCGGGACGCGCTGAACTATCACATGAAGCCGCACCCCGTGGTCGTGCTGGCGGCGGCCGTTGCGCCCGAGGGATGGAACGCGCGCTTCTCGGCCATCCGCCGAGCCTACCGGTACCGAATTCTGAACCGTCGATCCCGTCCCGCCCTGGCGTTGGGCCGGGTCTGGCACGTCCCGCATGCCCTGGACGCGGATGCCATGCACGACGCTGCCCGATTGCTGCTGGGCCGGCACGATTTTACCTCCTTCCGCGCCGCATCCTGCCAGGCGAAATCGCCGATCCGCAGCTTGGATCGCCTGGATGTGCGCCGCGACGGCGACATCATTGAAATCGTCACCGAGGCCCGCAGCTTCCTGCATCATCAGGTGCGCAATCTGGTGGGAACATTGCGCCTGGTTGGGGACGGCGCGTGGAAAGCCGAGCGGGTCACGGCGGCACTGGCGGCGATGAACCGAGCGGCGGCGGGGCCGACGGCGCCACCCGACGGGCTTTCTCTGGTGGGTGTGTATTATCCGGTCGATCCGTTTGGGTGAGGTTGCCCATACCAAGGGCATTGAGCGGCAGCGTCCCCCCCACCGCTATTGCCGTTCTCAATCCGGCATCCTCCCCCCGACACAGAAGCTCGGTAATCACGCCAGGGGGGCGCCAGAGGGGCGCCAGAGGTTGACGGGAATTGCCGTCGGTATCACGCATCGCGTCCGAACGCCTGGCGTCGCAGTTCCTTCAGCCGCTCCTGCCCACCCGGCATTTTCGGGTTGATTTCCAGCAGCTTCTGGCAAGCGGTGTAGGCGCTTTTCCAGTCCTCCCGCGCCGAGGCGATGTCCACCAGGGTGCGCCAGGCAGCGAAGGCGCGCGGTTCCCGGCGCAGGGTCTCCTCGATATCGACCACCGCGCCGATGGTATCGCCGGCGCGAAACTTGGCGATGGCGCGTTGGTGATAGGCTTCCGGCAGGGTGGGATCCAGGACGATGGCGTCGGTGAACACCTCGATCGCGTCATCGTAGGATTTCGCGACCATGTCGCGCAGCCCGCGGGCCATCAGCAAGGTCACCGCCGGGGTGCCGGATTCCATCTCCATGCGCCGCAGCCGGCCTTCGATCATGCCAGCGATTTCTTCGCTCGGGGCAACGGCGAGGGCATCGCGCAACTGCTCGATCGCGGCGCGTTTGTCCTCGCCACGTTGGGCCTGGCCCGTCAGCGGCACCAGCAGGAGCAGAGCGGCAAGAAGCAGCGAGCGCATGAGCTATTTCCCGCCGATCGCGCGCAAGGTGCAAGCCCTATTGCGTCTCCGCGCGCGGGATATAGCCGGACGCAGGCCCGTCCGCCGGATCAGGCGTTGGTGATCCCGCCATCGATGGTGATCGTCTGCCCGGTGATGTAGGTCGAATCGCGGGAACATAGAAAGCGGATCACGGACGCCACCTCCGACGGGGTGCCGAACCGTTTCAGAGGGATCTCCTGGCGATAGGCGTCACCGCGTTCGGCGATCAGCGGCTCTGACATGCGGGTTTCGATCACCCCCGGCGCGATGGCGTTCACCAGCACATCCGGGGCCAGTTGGCGGGACAGCGCGCGGGTCAGGCCGACGATGCCGCCCTTCGCCGCCGAATAGGACAGCCGGTTGGCGCTGCCACGACGATAGGCGATGGAGCTGGCCAGGACGATCCGCGCCGTATCCCGCCGATCGAAGCGAGTCTTGAAGGCCACCGCCATGTCATAGGCATTGGTCAGGTTGGCGGCGATGGCGCGGTTCCAGACTGCGTGGTCGTCGGCGTCCAGGGCATCTGGCTCATACACGCCGGCCAGGTGGATCATGGCGAAGACCGGACCACCGGCGGCGTCCAACGCGGCGGCGCAGGCAGCAGGCGTATCCAGCGCCGAGGTCCAAATGCCGAGCCGGACGCGGCCGAGGCGTTCTTGCGCGGCGGCGAGGCGGTCGGGGTCCTGGTCGACCATGATGACGTGACCGCCCTGTTCCATGAACAGGCGCGCGGTTTCCACGCCGATCCCGCCGGCGCCACCGGTGACAACGATGCGTTTGCCGGTGAATTCGGACATTTCAGTTTCCTCCGACGGCTGGAGTGCTTTCACCGTGGTGGAAAACGGCGGGTCACTCAGGCGACATGCACCAATAGCGGCTCCATTTGGCGCGTGGCCAGCCCCCCACGGTATTGGCCCACATCGGTGTCGTCCGCACCGGGAGGGTCCGCGCAGGCGAGCCAATGCCGCAACAGCGTGCGCTTGCGGACGTGATCGCGCGTCCCGGGGTGGATTACCGGGTGTGGCTCACGACCCGAGGCGCAGGCGGGTGGGGTCCTTACGGAATCCTTCGGGATCGACCAGGGCTTTCCAATAAAGCAGCGCACAGGCCGCGCCGACCGGCAGATCGGGAAATTGGTTGCGCACGGCGACCTGAGCGAACTGGCCCTTCGAGGTTCCCTGCAGCAACTGGCCGATCATCTGTTCGGCGATCGTGCCTTGCGCCTGCGGGCCCTTGTCCTTGACGTCGGCAAAGGTCCGGACGGCGATCCGCTCTAGCGCATCGCACTCACTGGATGAATCCTCGTTGATCAGCGGATAGCCGAAGAAGCCACCCGCCGCGACAATGACGAGCAACAAAAGAAGTTTCATAACAGCGTTCCGCCTTGGGCCAGACGGTCGAGCCTACCGACTTCCGGGGCCGGGGGGAACCGCGATGCGCCGCGGATGCGCGCCCGCCCAGATGAGTCGGTCGATGCGACGGCTCGGCCACGGATTGCGCCAACCGGCCGTACAGGGCTTAACCCATGTTTAGCACCCACCAAAATAAACCTCATATTATCAGTATCTTGTGCCGCCTCTGCGGCTCGTGTGGCACTACAACCGCGTCATAGGGGGTTCAGACGGTGCGTCTCTGGATCCCTCCCGGCGAGGCATCGATCCCCAG
>CAMATI010000009.1 GCA_945861095.1 Asaia bogorensis
CAAAACGGCAATGGTCCGGGTTCCAAGGGCCGTCGCCCTTGGCGGGTCCAGGGCAGCGCCCTGGTCGGGGTCCGGGGCGGAAGCCCCGCCCTACCGCACGCCCTCGCCCTGCCCTATACGCACAGGCCGAGGCAAACCCCCTGGAACGAGCATCCACCATGGCCATCACCGCCGCGAGCTGGGATCCCACCCAATATCTCCGCTTTTCCAACGAACGTCTCCGCCCCGCGCTCGACCTCCTCGCCCAGGTTCCCCTCCCCACCGCTCGGCATGTCGTCGACCTGGGCTGCGGGGCCGGCAACGTCACCGCGATCCTCCGCCAGCGCTTTCCGGACGCGGACGTGCTGGGCGTGGACGGGTCGGACGACATGCTGGCCAAGGCCAGGGCCGCGGCGCCGACATGCCGCTTCCAGGCCGCCGATTTCGCGACCTGGACCCCGGACAACCCGCCGGACCTGATTTTCTCGAACGCGGCGCTGCATTGGGCGACCGAGCACGAGGCGCTGTTCCCGCGTCTGATCTCGCTGTTGGCACCGAACGGGATATTGGCGGTGCAGATGCCCGCGATGCACGACGAACCGCTGCGTCGCCTGCAAAACGAGGTCGCGGCCGTCGGCCCCTGGGCGCCGATCCTGGCCGATGCCGGGTTCGCGCGCGGCCTGTTGCCGGTGGGCGCCTATTACGACCTGCTGCGGCCGTTGGTCGCCGACCTGGACATGTGGGAATCGATCTTTTTGCACGTCCTGCAAGGAGAGAACGCCGTCACGGAATGGGCCGCCGGCAGCAGCCTGCGCCCCTTCCTGGACAAATTGCCCGACGGCCTGCGGGAGCAATACCGCGCCGCCTACACAGATGCGCTACGTCCGCACTATCCGCGACGGGCCGATGGCTCGACCCTGTTGCCGTTCCGACGACTCTTTTTCATCGCGCGGGCACGTGGGTGACATCGCGCGCTATTTCGGCCAGTCGCGATCAGAACAGCTTCTCTTGCGGCCCGTATTGCACCACCACGTCGGTGGGTTCCGCCAGGTTCAGCATCGCCCGGGCCCGCTCATCCAACGTATCGGGATTGAGCTGACGGGCGCGCAGACCGGCCACGCGCTGTTCCCACTTGTCGCGATCGTCCCTGGCGTTCCCATTGGCCGTCTGCACCTGGCGCAACAATTCCTGCCGCTCGGAATGCGCGACCAGGCCGCGGTTGCCCTGCGTGACGCTCCAGACGAAATAGCCGGTGATCGCCAGGAAGACGCAGGGCGCGATGATCGCCCTCGTCCGACGCTTGAGATCCAACGCGAAGGCCATTGTGTTTGCACCTTTTCTCACGGCGGATGTAGTGCATCGACTCTGCCGCCGCCAGGGGGATATATTTGGCCGGGGATATATTTGGCCGGGGATATATGTGGCCGGGATATATGTGCCCTGGGATATGTGCCCGCGGGTCGCGCACCATTGGGCCACCGCGGCGCTGGCCAGACCCGGTTTGGCGCGCCGGGTCCACCGTCGGTCTTTGCCGTCCGCGCATTGGGGGCCGTCCGCGAATTGGGGCCTGAAAACCCCGCTTTCGCCCAAGTCTCGCCACTTATCGGACCAACACTGCGACGGATCGGCGAATGAAGTCGCCGTCAGGAGGCGAGCATGCGAACACGTATCATCGTACTGGCCGCGCTGGGCGCTGTTTTCACCTTCGGAGCCACCGCTCCGGCGATGGCGGACCGTGACGGCTGGCGCCGCCACGAATGGCGGGATCGCGGTGGATACGGGCATCACAAGCGCCACGACGGCTATGGACATCATCCCCGCGCCCACAACTATGGGCGACCCTATTACGCCGGACCGCCGGTGGTCTATGTGCCACAGCGTGCCGTGCCGTATTATTACGCGCCGCCGCCGCCACCGGTCTATTACGGGGTGCCCAGCGTTAACTTTGGGTTCGGTTTCCGCTGATCGAGGTCGCGGATCGTCTCACGGCGAGGATTTAGCTGAGTCCTCGTTGACAGGAGACCCGCCGCTTGCGCATCGTCCGGCCGGATCGCCTGGGCATGGCGCCTGGGTGTTACCTTGGGGTATGACCCTGGGGGGTATGACCCTGGGGGGTATGACTTTGGGGGATATGACCTTGGGGGATATGACCTGGGGGGATATGACCTTGGGGGTATGACCGTTGGGGGGTATGACCGTGGGGACCTGACCCGTGGTCTCGCCGCCAACGGGATCGCCACCAGGGGGGCGCCCCCCGGGGCAACCACCCCAAAGGAGGGATCACCCAAGGCAGATGATCTCGGGGCCAGCCGGACGACACAGCAAGACGGGACGAGCGACGGGAATGAGCGAGCACAGTTTACAGCGACCGATCGAGGATTTGTGGGAGCAGCGGGATACCCTGTCCTCCGCCACCAAGGGTGAAGCCCGCGACGCGGTCGAGGCCGCGCTCGATGCGCTGGACAACGGCACGGTCCGCGTGGCGGAGAAGACGGATGCCGGCTGGCACGTCAATCAGTGGCTGAAGAAGGCGGTGCTGATGTCCTTCCGCCTGACGGATTCCAAGCCGATGGAAGGTCCGGGCGGCGCGCCGGTCTGGGACAAGGTGCCGATGAAATTTGCCGGCTGGGGCGAAAACCGCTTCAAGGAAGCCGGTTTCCGCGCCGTTCCCGGTGCCGTCGTCCGCCGGTCTGCCTTCATCGCGCCCGGCGCGGTGCTGATGCCCAGCTTCGTCAATGTCGGCGCGCGGGTTGGCCAGAACACCATGGTCGATACCTGGGCCACGGTCGGAAGCTGCGCCCAGATCGGCGCCAACTGCCACCTGTCCGGCGGTGTCGGTATCGGCGGCGTGCTGGAACCGTTGCAGGCCAACCCGGTCATCATCGAGGATGACTGCTTCATCGGCGCCCGGTCCGAAGTCGCGGAAGGCGTGATCGTCGAACGTGGGGCGGTGCTGTCGATGGGCGTGTTCATCGGCGCGTCCACCAAGGTGATCGACCGCGCGACCGGAGAGATCCATATCGGCCGCGTGCCGTCCTATTCCGTCGTGGTGCCGGGCGCGCTCGCCGGTCGGCCGTTGCCGGATGGGTCGCCGGGACCGTCGCTCTATTGCGCCGTCATCGTGAAGATCGTGGATGCGCAGACGCGGGCAAAGACCTCGATCAACGAATTGCTGCGCGATTGATCGACCGGATCGACCGGCTCGACCTGCTCGACCCGCTGCTGCTGGCGCAGTCGCTGATGCGCTGCGACTCGGTGACACCCGCCGACGGTGGTTCCCAAGCGGTGCTGACCGAGGCGCTCAAGCGCCTCGGTTTCGCCGTGACGCCGCTGCGGTTCGGCGACATTGAGAACCTGTATGCTCGCCTGGGTACCGATGGCCCGCATATCTGCTTCGCCGGCCATACCGATGTAGTGCCGGTCGGCGGCGCCAACTGGCGGGCCGACCCGTTCGGCGCCGAAGTGCGCGACGGGGTCCTGTATGGCCGCGGCGCCTGCGACATGAAGGGCGCGATCGCCGCCTTCGTGGCCGGTGTCGCGCAGCATCTGAAGGACGGCGGAACCAAAGGCTCCATCAGCTTCCTGATCACCGGCGATGAGGAAGGGCCGGCGATCGACGGCACCGTCAAAGTGCTGGAATGGATGCAACAGCGCGGCGAAATCCCCGATTTCTGCCTGGTGGGGGAGCCGACCTGCCCCGTTCAACTCGGCGACATGGTCAAGATCGGCCGGCGCGGCAGCGTCAACATGAAGATCGAGATTTTCGGCACCCAGGGCCACGTCGCCTACCCGCACCGGGCCGATAATCCGGTGCATCGGCTGATCCGTGCGGTCCAGGCCCTGACCGCGGCGCCGATCGACGCGGGCACCGACTGGTTTGAGCCGTCCAGCCTGCAAATCACCAGCATGGACGTGGGCAACACCGCGACCAACGTGATCCCGGCTTCGGCCCGGGCGGCGCTGAACATCCGTTTCAACGACAAGCACACCGGCAAGTCGCTGACCGAATGGGTGCGCGCCACCGTGGCGCTGCATGCCGAACGCTTCGACCTGGAATCCTCGACCAGCGGTGAATCCTTCGTCACCAAGCCCGGCCCGCTGGTCGATATCCTGCGCGGTGCCATCGTGCAGGCCACGGGGATCGAGCCGAAGCTGGACACCGGCGGCGGCACGTCCGACGCGCGGTTCATCGCCAATTATTGCCCGGTGGCGGAATTCGGCCTGGTCGGCGCCACCATGCACCAGGTCGACGAACGCGTGCCGGTGTCCGAATTGCGCGATCTGGCGCGGATCTATCGCGGCGTGATCGGGGCCTTTCTGGCATGATCGGGGGCACGATTGGCGGCGCGGTTCCACGCACGATTCCACGCATGATCCCGGGCGCTATTCCACGCGCGATGCCGTGCACGCGGAAGTACACGACTCCCGGCATGACGGCGCCGCGATGAACGATTCCCGGCACCCGCAACGTCCGGTGGGCATGCCAAACGGCACCCCAAACGGTGCCCCAAACGGCGCATCAAGCGGCACGAAAGCGGCCACCAATGTCCTGCGGGCCATTTTCCTGGTCGCGCGCGGGCGGGTCAGTGGCATCGGGCTGTTCTCCAACACGCCGCAGGGCTTCCTGACCAGCCTTGCCCCGCTGATCGCCTTTCCGCTGGTGGGTGCCGCGCTGATGCTGGTGCGCGGCGGTGGGGCGCGGTCCCTGGTGGACCTGCTGGCAACCTTGTGTGCGCTGTTGGCGCCGCCGGTGCTGTCGTTCCAGTTCGCCCGCCTGTGGGGGCGGGAGGCGCTGTGGCTGCGCTTCGCCACCGCCTTCAATTGGTGCCAATGGGCGCTGCCGGTCGTCGCGTCCCTGATCCTGATGGTCATGGGCATCGGCCTCAGCATGGGTCTCGCCGACCGCTCCGCCAGCATCGGTCTTATCCTCGGGCTTGGCTTTTACGGGCTGTGGCTGCACTGGTTCCTGGCCCGCAACGCCTTGCAACTGTCCGGCGGACGTGCCGCGCTGCTCGTCTTTGGCACCAATTTCGGCACCATCATGGCCGTCCTCGGCCCCAAACTGTTGCTCGGCCTGGCGCGTCCGTGAGCATTGCCGCATCGGTGGTCAATGGGCTGCGCGGAGGCGTGCTGTTGGCGCGGGGCCGGCCCGAGGGAATGGCGTTCTTTCCGGGCACGATGGACGACGCGTCGCGCAGCTTCGTGGCGATGGCGCTGGCGGTGCCGCCAATCGTCGCCATAAGGCTGATCGGCTGGGCTGATAGCGGCGTGCCGGCAAACGGCGGCCGCATCCTGCTGCGCGACCTGATGGTCTACTTCGTCAGTTGGCTGGTGTTCGCGATCCTGTCGCATCGGATCGCCGGCACCACCGGTCGGACCGAGCGGTGGCCGCGGTTCGTCGTGGCGTGGAACTGGTGCAACGTCGTCGGCAACATGATGGTGATGGTCGGCGGTGTCCCAAGCCTGCTGGGCGTCCCCACGATCATAGAGCAGGTCGTCGAACTCGTGGCGCTGGGTTGGGCGCTCTGGCTGGAATGGTACGTGATGCGGGTGGCGTTTGGCGCGGGTCCGCTCCTGGCGGCCTATCTGGTGATGCTGGACCAGATCATCGGGTTGGGGTTTGCCATCATGGGGCTGTCGTTCGGTCCGCGGTAGCTGTAGGACCAACCGCCCCAACCGGTGACCTGTGCGCTGTCATAGCGAGCGCAGCGACGCAATCCAGGGAGGCAGGCGCGATCGATCCTGTTGGTTGCTCTGGATTGCTTCGCTGCGCTCGCAATGACAGGTCCCGTTGTCGCCATGGGGCGATGGTTATGTCAGTCCGGCCGCGGCAAAACCGCATGTCCGGTTGCCGTCGATCGGCCGACCTACCCAGACCGTGCCCATTTTCCGTGCCCGCGACCAGTACGCCACCAACCCGGCCCCAATCCGACGTTGATCATGCCTCGTCCGCGACCCGTCCCAGTTCCAACGCGCGGGCATAGACCAGCTTGCGGGGCAACCCGGTCGCCGCCGAGACCAAGGCCGCGGCGTCCTTCACGCTGTTGGCGGCCAAGGCGCGCTGCAACTGCCCGTCCAGGTCTTCGTGGTCGGCTTGCTCGGGGGGGCCGAGCAGGAGGGTGATTTCACCGCGAGGGGGGGTGGTGGCGTAGTGGGTGGAGAGCGCGCCGACGGTGCCGCGGCGGACTTCCTCGTAGTGCTTGGTCAGTTCCCGCGCGACCGCGGCCTGACGATCGCCGAATGCGTCCAGCATGTCGACCAGGGTTTCCGCCAGCCGATGCGGCGCCTCGTGCCAGATCAGGGTGGCCGCCAGACCGGCCCGTTCGGCGGCGCGCAGGCTTCCGAACGCGGCCCGACGCGCGGCGGACCGCGGCGGAGGAAAGCCCAGGAACAGAAACGGCAGCGGCGGCAGTCCGGACAGGATCAGCGCTGTCACGGCGGCATTGGCACCGGGAATGGCGCTGACGGGCAGGCCCTCGGCGATCGCGGCACGGACCAGGCGATAGCCGGGGTCGGACACCAAGGGGGTGCCGGCGTCGGACACCAGGGCGATGCGCTTGCCCTGGCGCAGCATGGCCAGGATCGCGGGGATGCGGGCGTCTTCGTTATGCTCATGCAGCGGCTGGGTGCGGGTGGACACGCCGATCGCCGACAGCAGGCGAGCGGTATGGCGGGTGTCCTCGCACAGGATCAGGTCGGCGGCGCGCAGGGTTTCGGTGGCGCGGGCTGTCATGTCGCCGAGGTTGCCGATTGGCGTGGAAACCAGCACAAGTCCTGGCGGCGGGCCGGACTGGCCGTCCTGCCGGTCATCGGGAGACGGGACGGATGGGTCGTCGGACATGGGAACTCCTTCTCGGCACACTCTTTGGCGCAACATCCGATGCACCGCTTGGCGCAATGGCCCATGCACCGCTTGGCGCGATGGCCCATGCGCCGCTTGGCGCAATGGCCGATGCACCGCGCACCTCACCGTCATTGCCGGCCCTGACCCGGCAATCCGCGCTTCCACGGCGGGGGGCGGGTTGGGGGATCAAGTCGGGCAATGGCGATGACGGCACGCCGCCTGCGGGTCATTGTTTCGGCCGGTCGGTATTACGTCGCCCCAACGTCGCGACCGCGCTGCTGTCGATCGGTTTGCTGGCCGGGGTTTTAGGCGGGTGCGCGCCGCAGTCTGGACCATCCGGTCGAGACAACCAACCACGCAGCGCCCCGACCATGGGCACCCCGGCGCCGGTCGCCCAATCGACCGGAACCAAGGTCGCGATTCTGCTGCCATTGAGCGGTCCCTTGGCGGATCGAGGGCAGCCGATGCTGCAAGCCGCGCAACTCGCCCTGGAAGCGGGGCCGCCGTTGGATGCGCGCGACACCCAGGGCACGCCGGATGGCGCGGCCGCGGCGGCGCGGGCGGCGATCGCCGGGGGCGCCGGGCTGATCCTGGGTCCGCTGACCTCGGCCGAAACCGCCGCCGTGTCGCCCATCGCGCGGGAAGCCGGGGTCCCGGTGCTGGCCTTTACCAATGCGTCGGCCCTGGGGCAGTCGGGGGTTTGGCCGCTGGGCGTCTCGCCGGCGCAACAGGTGAAGCGGCTGGTCGTCGCGGCGCAGGCGCAAGGTCGCAGCCAGATGGCGGCCTTGCTGCCGGACAACGATTTCGGCCAGGCGATGGCGGCGGGACTGGTGCAGGCCACCAGCGCGGTGGGTCTGCCGGCGCCGCTCATCGTCATGCACGCGCCTGGGATGGGGCCGATCAACACGGCGACGCGGGAGCTCTCGGGCTATGGCGGCCGACGCGGTCCGATCGACGCGCAGATCAAGGCGGCCCGCGCGCTGAACACGGCGGAGGGCCGGCGTCACGCGCAGGAACTGGCCCGCAGCCGCATCGGCCCGCCGCCGTTCGACACATTGCTGCTGGCGGATATGCGGGACGACTTGGCGGCCGTGGCGGCGATGTTGCCGTATTACGATGTCGATCGCTCCCAGGTGCAGATCATCGGCCCGGCGCTTTGGGCATCCCCGGCGAGTGGGGCCGGCGTGATGGAGGGAGCTTGGTATGCAGCGCCGGATCCGGCGCTGCGTGCGGCGCTGGAGCAGTCGTTTACCGCCCGCTACAACGTGCCTCCGCCGCCGTTGGCGGATCTGGCGTTCGACGGGGCATCGATCGCGCGGGTCCTGGCCGGGCCGGCCGGCTACACGGTGACGGCCCTGACCCAACCGGCCGGATTTGAGGGTGCTGATGGCTGGCTGGCCTTGCTGCCGGACGGGCAGGTGCGGCGCGGCTTGGCCGTATTCAAGATCGAACGCGGCGGTCCGGCGATGATCGAGCCGGCGCCGCAATCCGGTTCGGCGCCAGGGAGTTAGGGCTTGTTCGGGAACAGCCGAGTCGGCTGGGGCGCCGGACCGGCCTTTCTCCGTCATGGTCGGCGCAGGCCGGCCGCCCACGACTTGCGGTCCAGGTCGAGAGAAAGTCGTTGATGGCGGGCCTCCGCCCACCATGACGGGGTTGAGCGTCCGTGCCCCAATGGACGCAGATCTTTCCGGACGAGTCCTTAAGGTCGGCTGAAAAGCCGGTAGACCCTACGCGCCGCCCTGCCCCAATCCCGGCCGGTAATCGAAGCGTTCGCCGGCTTCCTTCCCGGCGTTGAAGGCGTCGGACAGGACGGATCGCCGGCTGGATCCGCCTCTGCGGTGGAATTGCAGGCCCAGCTTTTCCAATTCGGTCTCGATGATCGATTCCTTGATCGGCACCAGGTCGCGTCCCGTACCCTGCTGGCGGACGGTTCTTGCCTCCGACAGGACGGTCAGCTTGGCGATGATCCCGCGCGACAGGCCGATCTGGAAGGAATTGGTGGCGGTGCGACGTTGGCCGGACAGCGTTTCGCGGTAGATCGCGCCGGCCTGGAATGACTGAGTCTCGGTCTCGAACGCCATCGCGATCAGGTCGTGCAGATAGACCGCCGCCTGGACGTCGCCCGGCATGCCGAAGAAGACATAGCGCAAGGTGCCGTTCAGAGAGGTTTCCGCCCACACCCGGCAATCGAAGAAGCTGGCGATGGTGGTCATGCAATCGTCGATCGGGCCGCGGCGCTTGCGCCCGGTCTCGATCCCGACACCTTCGCAACTCTGCCGGCGCAGGTCGAGCTCGTTCAGGCTCAGGCCGTATTTGTCCAGCAGTTCGGCGACTTTCTCGGCCGCGGCCAGGGCTTCCTGCTCGGTGCAGCCTTGTTCGACGGTCTTTTCCCGCAGGCCCCGTATCCGCGTCACCAGCCGGTCCAGCTCGCCGTCGCTGGTTCGGCTGGACCCGGAAGACAGCTTCACCCGGGCGCGCAGGGACTGGAACAGGGCCGTGATCCGCGGCGTCAGACCGCGATGGGCGACCTCTCCGGCCAGATAATCGGCCAGCCCATCCAGGCCCAGCCCGCCGGAGCCGTGCAGGCCGCGGGTGGCGATCGTTTCGATCATGACCAGGGCGATCCGCGCGTAGGTGTCCGCCAGTCGGGTCCGTTCGGCGTCGCGTGCGAGTGTGCCGTGCGCCAGTGCCGTCAGCAGGGCCGGCGGGGAGGTCATCTCCCTGGCACGCGCCTTGTCGGCTTCGTCCAGTTCCCCGCCGCGTTCCGCCCACCGGGCGGCGAATATGTCCAGCGGCTGCATCGGAGGTTCGAATGGCAGAACGCGGGGTTTGCCGGCGGAACCGCCAGGCGGATTGCCAGACGCGTTCCCGGAGGACCTGGACGAGGCATTGCCAGGCGGATGCCCAAAGGGATGTCCAGAGGGCTTGCCAAGGGAGTTACCAACGGAGTTACCAGGGGGCTTGTCAAAGGGCCTGCCCGGGGGACTGCCTGGGGGACCGTCGCCGGATTTTGCCCGACCGCCGGCCGATCCATCCGCTGCATTGAAATTGACCGCCAGTCGCTGGACGATCGTCGGGTCCATGCCATTGCGTAGGATGTGGCGAAAGACCGCCTCGGCGCAGCGGGTCGGGTTGCTCAACCCGCGTGCACCGGGCTTCATGAACCCGCCAACAACCTCCATGGCGTCCCGATCCAGCGGGACCGGAAAACCCGCCACCACAATCGATCCGTCCGCCAGCGGTGCCAACCGGCAGAGGAATTCGATCCCTTCGATCAGTTCGTCCGGCACCGGCCTGGCCAGCGGAACCGGCTCTCCGGTGACCCGGTCGATCCACTGGCCGCGTTCGTGACCCAGGACCCGATAGCGGGACCGGCGCAAGGCCGCCAGCATCTCGACTTCCTGGGCAGATCGGCGCCCCCCGGCACGGGCCAACCGGTCGAACGCGGTCACGCCCAGCAGGGACGGCATGCTGAGTGCAAGTTCCTTGGCCAGGAAGATCGCAAATCCCGGATGACGCCCTTCCTCCGCCCCCCTCCCATGCCGCTCCCCGCTCGGCAGCCATTCCCGCAGCAAGCTGGGGACCCGGTCCGACGGGATGAAGGCGGCCGCCTCCTCGCACAAAGGCACCCAAAGCGCTTCTCCGGACAGCGTGGCGTCCGGTTGTTGGTGGAGAGCGGTCTGCCTGGCGCTATGATTCATCGGTTGACCCTGCAATGGCGGGACGGCGACGCCCCGCGAATCGGCGGACGTGATTGTCCATGCCAACCGAGGCGCGGGTTTCGCGCAAGCCTTAGTTTTATCCAATGGCGAAACGGACGGGTCAGGTCGGTCGGGTCAGGGCGCGCCCGACGGCGGGCCAAACCGCACGCCGGCGGCCTCGCGGTCGAACAGTGCCAGGTCGCGTTCCAATTCCCATTGCAGACGGGCCTTTGCGTTGCCGAGGAGGAACGCGGCGCAGGATGGGGAGGGAGCGGCGGTGGGATGGCTGCCCTGACAGGACCCGACCACGCGCCATGCCACCGGATCGGCCCAGATGCTGTCCCCGCCAAGAAAGGCATATTCCAGCGTGTTGCGCTCCAGGCCGACCAGATCGGCCCAGCTCAGGCGGTAGGTGGTCACCGCGCGTTGCAGTTCATGGGTGCGGTCCACCCGCTCCACCCCTTCGTCGTCTGTGGAAATCACGGTCGGCACGCCCGCGGCGCGATAGATCGGGAACGGGTGGTCGGCGCCTTGCACGCCCAGGATCTGCGCGTTGCTGGTCAGGTTGATCTCCACAGCGACCTTGCGGCGGGCCATGTCGCGCAGCAGGGCGAAGGCGTCTTCCTCATACATGATATCGACGCCGTGACCGATCCGGCTGGCGTGGCCCAGTTCGACGGCCTGGCGGATGTGGAACAGCAAATCCTCCGGCGGGACCAGCCCGAGGGTCAGTTCGCCGGCATGCAAGGCGACCTTGGTGCCCGGGATGGCGCGGTAGACGTGGTCGATCATGTGCATCTGCGCGGTGTAGTCGGCCAGCGCGACGGGGTCGTCCTCGGGCGCCACGAAATTCAGGCCGACGACATGGGGATGCGCCTTTTGCAGCAGGGCGCCGGCCAAGGTCTGCGCGAAAACCTTGGGTTGCGGGGCGGTACGGGCGACCTGTTGCAACCACCGGACTGTGACCCCGCATCCGGGCGAGGGGCGCACGGTGGCGCAACCCTGGATCTCGCGCATGCGCCGTTCCACCCGGGTGGCGTCGGCGGCGGCCTGGCGCACGATCGCGTCCAATCCGGCTTCAATCAGTGCCGCCTGGAAGCCCGCTTTATCGTCCGCGCGGTACGGGCGGATCGCATGGACCTTGTCGGCCAGGTCCGCGATGGCACCGCCCTGGAACGTGATCATCAGCTCGATATAGCGCATGCGTTGGCGGCCGGCCCGGTCGAGCGCTTCCGCCGCCATGCTGGCCGGGTCGGCCACGCGGCTGAACCGGCCGAAGGTGGCGAAGAAATGGTCGTGACCGCTGTTGCCGCTGGTCGGCACGAAATCGCGCATCGACCAGGCGTTCACCAGGGTTTTCGTCAGTGCCGCATCGCGGACGGCGTCGGTCAGAGGGCGGGTCCCGTTGACGCAGGGCGGGCGGGCGATGGTCGCGGCTTTTGGGTCGAAGCAGAGACCTGCCGCGGCGCCGACCCGGATATTGGCCTCCGCATAGGCGGCGCCGCTGAGATGATTGTGCAAATCCCCGCCCTTGGGCATGCGGTAGAGGAACGCGCGCAGCAGCGGTGGGGACGGGGCGAATTCGGCAAAACGGGCGGCGGCCGCGGGATGGTGGTCGAACCCGCCGCTCTCGGCACCGAGATCGGCACAGCCGGTGAGCAGGAGGCCAAGGACGAGGAGGATACGGGACCTCATCGGTCAGGCCGCGACGAAATCGGCCGCCCGATACCCTTGGGCGAACAGCAAGGCGCGCAGGTCGGCATGATCGACCCGGGCCTGGGCCTCGGCAGCGACGATGGGTTTGGCATGGAACGCCACGCCGAGACCGGCAGCGCGCAGCATGTCCAGGTCATTGGCCCCATCGCCGACGGCAATACTGGCGGAAACCTCCAGACCATTGTCCCGGCAAAGGCCTTGCAGGGAGGCAAGCTTGGCGGACCGGTCCAGGATCGGTTCGGCGACCCGGCCGGTCAGCACCGATCCATCGTCCAGCAACAGGTTCGACCGATGGATATCGAAACCCAGCAGGGCGGCGACTCGACCGGTGAAGAAGGTGAAGCCGCCGGAGACCAGGGCGGTATAGGCCCCGTTTGCCCGCATCGTGGCCACCAGTTCGCGGGCGCCGCCGGTCAGCGATATGCGCGCCCAGGTCTGCTCCAACGCCTGGATGTCCAGGCCTTTCAGCATCGCCACGCGCTCGCGCAGCGCGTCCTTGAAGTCGAGCTCCCCGTTCATGGCGCGGGCGGTGATAGCGGCGATCCTGTCCTTCAGACCGGCGAAATCCGCCAGCTCGTCCAGCGTTTCCCCGGTGATGATGGTGCTGTCCATGTCGGCGATCAGCAGGCGCTTGCGCCGGGTCGCCGCGTCAGTGGCGATGACATCGACGGCGGCGCCATCCAGGGCCTGGCGCGCGGCATCGAGGTTCGGGCGAACCGGGACGGCGATATCGGCGGCCTCTCCGGCGCCGAGGATCACCGGGATGCCGCCGCCGATCGCGTCGCGCACGCGGGCGATCATCGCGTCGGTCAAGGATCCGGAATTGCGGTCTGCGACCAGGGTCAGGACATGGTTCATGATGGGGACTGCTTCCCATGCTTCGGCCGGCGGGTGAAGGGGATTGTGTCCGGGAATCATGGCGTGGGGGTGATGGACTGGTCTACACTCCCCGCCCCGACCTTGCGGATCAGTCCAATGAGCCAGCCCACCCCTGCCTTGCCGTTGGCGCCGCCCCTTCCCCTTCCCCTGCCGCTTGCGCTGATCGTTGCCGGCCCGACCGCCAGCGGCAAGTCCGCCCTGGCCTTGGCGCTGGCCGAGCGGCTGCGGGGGACGATCGTTAACGCGGATTCGATGCAGGTGTACCGGGAACTCCGCGTGCTCACCGCGCGTCCTTCGGTGGAGGAGGAAGCCCAGGCCCCGCATCGGTTGTACGGCATCCGTCCGGCCGCGGACCCTGGCAGCGTCGCCTGGTGGCGGGAGGAAGCACTTGCCGCCATGCAACAGGCCCACGCGGAAGGAAGGGTGCCGATCCTGACCGGCGGCACCGGACTCTATTTCGCCGCTTTGACCGACGGGATCGCCGATATCCCAGACCCTGGGCCGGACGCGCGGGCGGAGGCGCGTCGGCTGCTGGCCGAACTGGGGCCGGAAGCCCTGCATGCTGGCCTGACCAAGGTCGATCCCGCCACGGCGGCGCGCTTGCATCCGTCCGACGGTCAGCGGATCGCGCGCGCGTGGGAGGTGTGGCGCGCCACCGGGCAGGGCCTGGCCGTCTGGCAGAACCGCCGCGGTCCTCCCGCCCCCTGGCGGTTTGCCGCGATCCTGCTGTCCCCGCCGCGAGAAGCGCTGCGCGATGCCATCGCCACCCGCTTCGCCGCGATGCTGCGGGACGGCGCGTTGGACGAAGTCCGTGCTCTGCTGGACCTGCGCCTGGACCCCGCCCTGCCGGCGATGCGTGCGCATGGCGTGCCGGAACTGTCGGCGCATCTGCGGGGCGAGATCGGGCTGGAGGAAGCCGGCCGACGGATCGAACTTGCGACCGGCCAATACACGAAGCGCCAGGCGACCTGGTTCCGGCACCACATTTTGGCGGATCAGACCCTCACTTATACGATCGATGCGCGATTTCGCGATTTGGCGCAACTTTCCGAAAGAGAATCGGAGGTTTTCTTCGCATTTATTCAAGGATTGGGTTGACGCACCGCAGCAACCGGCCTATCCGTGCGCCTCTATTTTCAATAGGGACATGGTGCCATGACGGCGGAACTCACCCAGACCGGAGCTGAAATCCTTCTGCGCGCGCTGAAGGACCAAGGGGTCGAGGTCATTTTCGGGTATCCGGGCGGCGCGGTCCTTCCCATTTATGACGCGCTGTTCAACCAGAACGCCATTCGCCACATCCTGGTGCGTCAGGAAGGCGGCGCGGTGCACGCGGCCGAGGGGTATGCGCGGTCCACGGGCAAGGTGGGGGTGGTGCTGGTGACCTCGGGTCCCGGCGCGACCAACGCGGTGACCGGATTGTGCGACGCGCTGATGGACAGCATCCCGGTGATCTGCCTGACCGGGCAGGTGCCGACCCATCTGATCGGCAACGATGCGTTCCAGGAAGCCGACACCACGGGCATCACCCGGCCGGCGACCAAGCACAATTATCTGGTGAAGCGCTCGGAAGATTTGGCTCGCGTGGTGCATGAGGCGTTCTACGTCGCGCGCAGCGGCCGGCCTGGTCCGGTGGTGATCGACCTGCCCAAGGACATCCTGATCAACAAGGCGCCCTACGAGGAAGCCGCCACCCAGCATCGCAGCTACCGCCCACGGACCGAGCCCGATCCGGTCGAGATCTCCCGTGCCGTCGCTCTGATGAAATCGGCGAAGCGGCCGATGATCTATGCCGGCGGTGGCGTGATCAATTCCGGTCCGGCGGCGGCGGCGGCCTTGTCCAAACTCGCGCGCGCGACGGGTTTCCCGATCACCAACACCCTGATGGGGCTCGGCTGCTATCCCGCATCCGACCCTCAGTTCCTCGGCATGCTCGGCATGCACGGCACCTACGAGGCCAACCTGGCGATGCATGGCTGCGACGTGCTGTTGAATGTCGGCGCGCGGTTCGATGACCGGGTGACCGGACGGCTGAACGCGTTCAGCCAGGGATCGCGCAAGATCCATGTCGATATCGACAGCTCCTCCATCAACAAGAACGTCCCGGTGGAGGTCCCGATCGTCGCCGATGCCGGCAAGGCTCTGGAAGCGCTGCTGGCGGAATGGACGGCGAACCGGACCCCGGTGGACACCCATGCGCAGGCCGCCTGGTGGCGCCAGATCGACCAGTGGCGCGCCAAGGACAGCCTGAAATTCGTCCAGGACATGAAGCCCGGATCGATCATCAAGCCGCAATACGCGATCCAGCGGCTGTATGAGATCACCAAGGCGATGGGCAAGGAAGTCTTCATTACCACGGAAGTCGGCCAGCACCAGATGTGGGCGGCGCAGTATTTCAAGTTCGAGCAGCCGAACCGCTGGATGACGTCCGGCGGGCTGGGCACCATGGGGTACGGGCTGCCGGCGGCCATGGGCGTGCAGGTGGCGCACCCCGACGCGCTGGTGATCGATATCGCGGGCGAGGCGTCCATCCTGATGAACATCCAGGAAATGGGCACGCTGTCGCAGTATCGCCTGCCGGTGAAGGCGTTCATCCTGAACAACCAATACATGGGCATGGTGCGCCAGTGGCAGGAATTGCTGCATGGCGGGCGCTACTCGGAAAGCTACTCGGCCGCGCTGCCGGACTTCGTGAAGCTGGCGGACTCGTTCCATGCCAAGGGGTTGCGGGCGGAAACGGTGGATCAGTTGGACGACGTGATCCACGCGATGCTGGCCTGCCCGACCGCGGTGATCGCCGATATCGCGGTCGATCCGAAGGAGAACTGCTTCCCGATGATCCCCAGCGGGGCCGCGCATAACGAGATGATCCTGGGGCCGGAGCACGAGGCTTCCACCGCCGCGGTCAGCGACCAGGGTCTCGCGCTGGTCTGACGTTTCTGGCACCACGTCGCCGCGGATGGGGCTGGTCCCTGTCCGTCCCTTTCCGCGTTTTCTGCATCGGTTGCTTTCATGCCCAGTCCCACCGACACGACCCAACGCACCGCGACGATTTCCGTGCTGGTCGATAACGAGTCCGGTGTCCTCGCCCGCGTCATCGGGCTGTTTTCCGGCCGCGGCTATAATATCGACAGCCTGACTGTCGCCCCCGTCGATGAGGAAGGCCGGTTGAGCCGGATCAATGTCGTCACCACCGGCACCGATATGGTGATCGAGCAGATCAAGGCGCAGTTGGATCGGCTGGTGCCGGTGCATCGGGTGTCGGACCTGTCGCTGGAAGGCCCGCACGTGGCGCGCGAGATGGCGCTGGTGAAGGTCGTTGGCATCGGGGAAAAGCGGGTCGAGGCGCTGCGGATCGCCGATACGTTTCGTGCGCGCGTTGTCGACACGACGGTCGAGAGCTTTGTGTTCGAGTTGACTGGGGCTTCGGATAAGCTGGATGCGTTCATTGAACTGATGCGGGAACTGGGTCTGGCGGAAGTGTCCCGGACTGGGATTGCGGCGTTGGCCCGGGGGAAGCGGACGATTTGATGGGACACCCAACGCGGCATACCGTGTTTGACGCTGTGTCATACCCATTACGTCCCAAGTAGTCGAAAGGATCCCGGGTGGCACTGATTGAAGGCTTCCGCGTTCAAAACTTCCGCTCGCTGCGGGATGTGACGCTTGGCCGGCTTTCAGGGGATCAAGAAGCAGCTGTTCTGACGCCCCTCACGGTGGTGATCGGAAAAAACGGTGCCGGCAAGAGTACGCTTTTCGATGCGTTCGGTTTTATCGCGGACTGCCTGACGATCGGGATCGAACCAGCGTGCGATCGGGAACAACGCGGCGGCTTCGAGCGCCTGCGCTCGATGGGTATTCAAGATCCCATCCGGTTTCAGGTTTATTATCGCGAAGCGCCGAATCAGCGTCCGATATCGTACGAGCTTGCGATTGATCTCGATCCGTCCGGACGCCCGTTTGTTGTATCCGAGGTGTTGTTGCAGCGACGAAGGGACCAGCGCTACGGCAGGCCATTCCCGTTCCTGCGACTGTCTCGCGGTGCGGGGGAGGTCTGGGCCGGAGAGGATGCCGTGGAAACGGAGGGCGAAGAGTCCAACGTAAAGCTGACGGTCGAGTTGACCGACTCACGCCAACTCGGCATTGCGACCCTCGGTACATTGCGGGACCATCCACGTATTACCCGGTTTCGGGATTTTCTGAAGGGCTGGTACCTCTCCTATTTCACGCCCGATGCCGCGCGCGGTCTTCCGGCCGCTGGGCCTCAAAGGCATCTGAACGTGCATGGCGACAACCTGGGCAACGTCGTGCAGTTCATGCAACGGGAACATAAGGATCGTTTCGCGTCGATCCTGCGGCGCATCGCCGAACGGATTCCGGGTGTGACGACGATCGATACCCACGTCACCGAGGACAAGCGGGTGCTGCTGCGGTTCAACGATGCGGGATTTACCGATCCGTTCTACGCCCAGCAAATGTCCGACGGGACGCTGAAGGTATTTGCCTATCTGCTGTTGCTGGAAGACCCCGATCCACCACCGTTCATCTGTATCGAGGAACCGGAAAACGGCCTGTACCACAAGCTGCTCGACACGTTGGCGCAGGAGTTTCGAGCTCATGCCACCGGGCGGCGGAATGCACCGCAGATATTCGTAACCACCCACCAGCCTTATTTCGTTGACGCGTTGAAACCGGAGGAAGTCTGGATCCTTGAAAAAGGACCGGATGGATTTTCCGTGATCCGCCGCGTTTCGGAGCTTGAGATCGTCAGGAACATGGTGGCCGAGGGTCTGCCATTGGGCGGCCTCTGGTACAGCGATTACCTCGACCAGCAATAGTCATGCATATCGAAATCCTGATCGAGGACAGTTCCGGCCAACGGCTGCTTGAACACCTGCTGCCGAAATTGATCGGACCACATGGCCAACCCCACACCTGGCGCTTGCACGCCTATCGCGGCATAGGCCGCATCCCAACTGGCCTGTCAGCGACATTCGATCCGTCCAAGCGCATCCTGCTCACTGAATTACCCCGGCTGCTGCGTGGCTACGTGAAAACGTCCGGGATCGACGCGGTGGTCGTAGTGCTGGATGCCGACAACCGCGACTGCGTCGCCTTCCTCGCCGAGTTGAAGGCCCTTGCGGCTTCTTGTGACGCCTCTCATCTGGTGTTGTTCCGTCTTGCGATCGAAGAGATCGAGGCATGGTATCTCGGTGACCGTACCGCGCTCCAACATGCCTATCCGAAGGCGCGCAGGAATGTGCTGGACGGCTATGAGCAGGACGCCATATGCGGCACCTGGGAAATCATGGCAGACGCCACGCATGCTGGCGGCGTACGTTCCGTCAAACGTGCCGGGTGGCCCCTGCCGGGCCAACTCAAGCATGAATGGGCTGAGCGGATTGGACCATTCCTGGACCCTGCAAACAATCGGTCGCCGAGCTTTGCCAAATTTCGGGATGGCGTGCGGCGATTGGTCGGCACGCCCCCGACCCCACGATCCATGACCGATGGTCCATCCTGATTCCCTGACTGGATCATCCCCCCGGGTTCAGCCATAACCCCTCCCAACTCACGAATGTCACACTGAAAGGACCCCACCCCATGCGCGTCTACTACGACCGCGACGCCGACGTGAACCTGATCAAGGGCAAGAACGTCGCCATTATCGGCTATGGCAGCCAGGGCCACGCCCATGCCAACAACCTGCAGGACAGCGGCGCGAAAAACCTCGTCGTCGGGCTCCGGGCCGGTTCGGCCGGCATTGCCAAGGCGGAAGCCGCCGGCCTGAAGGTCATGGACCCGGCAGACTGCGCCAAATGGGCCGATGTCGTCATGGTGCTGACGCCCGACGAAGGCCAGGGCGACCTGTATCGCGACAAGCTGAACGCCAACATGAAGTCCGGCGCGGCGCTCGCCTTCGCGCATGGGCTGAACGTGCATTTCAACCTGCTCGACCCGCGCCCGGATATCGACGTGTTCATGATCGCGCCGAAGGGCCCCGGCCACACCGTGCGCAGTGAATACCAGCGTGGCGGCGGCGTGCCCTGCCTGGTCGCGGTGTCGCAGAACCCGTCTGGCAATGCGCTGGAAGTAGCGCTGTCCTATGCCTCCGCCATCGGCGGCGGGCGCGCCGGCATCATCGAGACCACCTTCAAGGAAGAATGCGAGACCGATCTGTTCGGCGAGCAGGTCGTCCTATGCGGCGGCCTCGTGGAACTGATCAAGGGCGGCTACGAAACCCTGGTCGAAGCTGGCTACGCCCCGGAAATGGCCTATTTCGAGTGCCTGCACGAAGTGAAGCTGATCGTCGACCTGATTTATGAAGGCGGCATCGCCAACATGAACTACTCGATCAGCAACACGGCGGAATACGGCGAATACGTCACCGGCCCGCGGATCATCACCGACGAAACCCGCGCCGAGATGAGGCGGGTGCTGGCCGATATCCAGTCCGGCCGCTTCGCCCGTGACTGGATGTTGGAAAACAAGGTCAACCAGTCCAGCTTCAAGGCCACGCGCCGCCGCCTGTCTGAGCATCCCATCGAGGAAATCGGCGCCAAGCTGCGCGCGATGATGCCGTGGATCAGCAAGAACGCCCTGGTCGACAAGACCAAGAACTGACCCAAACCGGGGCGATCGCTCGGCCTACCGGCCACGCGGTCGCCCTGTCCGCACCACCCCAATCCCCTCCGGCCACGGAGATGCCGCCATGCTGACTTCCTTTGCATGTCCGAACGGCCGAGCGGTGAGGGTGCTGGAGAGCGGGGCCGGCGGAGCGATGGCGGATGCGGTCTGGATCGACCTGCTGTCCCCGACCGCGCAGGAGCGCGATCTGGTGGCCGCGGTGACCGGGTTGACGATCCCGACCGAGGCCGAGGTCCGGGAAATCGAGTCTTCCAGCCGCCTCTCGACCCGGGAAGGCGTGCTTTATCTCACGATGCCGATGGTCAGCGTAACCGAGCGCATGCGGGCGGTGTCCGTGGGGTTCGTGCTGTCTCAGGACCGTCTGGTGACGATCCGTTTTGCCGACAGCAAGACCTTCAACGCCTATGCCGACAACCTGCCCAACGTCGAGATGCAGAAGAAAGCCAGCGCCAGCATCTTCGTCGGATTGTTGGAAGCGATCGTCGACCGGCAGGCCGACGTGCTGGAAACCGTGGGCCTGGATCTGGAGGCCATTTCCCACCGCATCTTCAAGCTGGGTGCCGCACAGGCCGGAGGACGCAAGGAAGAAGACGCCGTTCTGCGGCGGACCCTGGGCCAGTTGGGCCGCCTTGGGGACACGATTTCGCATATTCGCGACACCCAACTCTCCGCCGCGCGGATCGTTCCGTATGTGGAGTTGTCGGCGGCCCCGTGGCTGCCGAAGGATATCAAGATCCGGTTGCGGACGTTGCGGCGGGATATCTCCTCGGTCAGCGATTTTGCCGCGCATCTGATCGGCAAGCTGCAGTTCATGCTTGATGCGACCTTGGGGTTCATCAGTATCGCACAGAACAATCTGATGAAGGTGATGACCATCGCATCGGTCGCCGGCATTCCGCCGGTGCTGGTGGCGGGTATCTACGGCATGAATTTCACCCATATGCCGGAATTGGCATGGCCCTACGGATATGCCTTCGGACTGGGCATGATCCTTGTCACGACCTTGATCCCGCTGGCCATTTTCCGCTGGCGGAAATGGATCTGACGGAGGCCACGGGATGCACCGGATCGAGGTAAGGCAGGTCGACATCGTCACCTTGGACGTCGACGCCATCGTCAACGCCGCCAACACAACCCTGCTCGGCGGGGGCGGCGTCGATGGCGCCATCCACCGCGCCGCGGGCCCCGATCTGTTGGCGGAATGCCGGACCCTGGGCGGCTGCCCGACCGGTCAGGCAAGGATCACCAAAGCCTATCGGCTACCGGCCAGACACATCATCCATACCGTGGGTCCGATCTACCGCGACGGGCGGCAGGGTGAACCCGCCCTGTTGGCAAGCTGCTATCGGGAAAGCCTGGCCCTGGCCCTGAAACACCAGGCGCGGACCATTGCGTTTCCAGCGATCAGTTGCGGCGTCTATGGCTACCCGATCCCGGATGCCGCACGGATCGCGATCGGTGCAACCGCCGATGTCCTGGCGAGCGAGGCCAAATTCGATCGGATCATATTCGCCTGCTTCGGTGCCGAGGTGTTGTCGGCGTTCCAGGCGGCGCTGGGAGAACGGCGAAGCCTGGGCTGACGGCCCCGGGCTGAAGCGGTCTATTCAACCAAAAGTTAAGACTGGCCTGATATCCAGTTTGCGCGGCAATTCCGCCGTCAACGGAGGATCAGGACAATGTTCATCATTGAGCTTGAACTCCGGTGGGGTAGATGGCGGATAAGGATCAAGGTCCTTATCCGCCGGTAGTCTACCCTTCCGGCGCCGGCGGGTCCAATGCAAAAGCACCCGCCGGTAGCCCGGAATATATAAGGCTTTGCACCGCTTGCGTCCAGCACTCCGCGCACCTATAAATGTCCTCATGTTCAACGGCGTGCCCCGTCCCGGTCTGACAATTGCCCCCAAGGCGGTTGGCAGCGCGCGTCCGTTCGGCCTCCTCCTTCGACTTAGCAGCCCCTGAGCGTCTCGCCGGGTTGCTGAACGCCGGCATCGCTCAGGGGACAGCCCCTGGCTTTTGTCGCGCACACTATCTCCAAGGACGTCCTTCCCATGAGCATCAATCATCCCAGCTTCGGCAAGCTGGACGACAGCCGCATCGTCATTTTCGACACCACGCTGCGGGACGGCGAGCAGTCACCGGGCTTCTCGATGAACCTGAACGAAAAGATCCGCATGGCGGAGGCCCTGACCGAACTGGGCATCGACGTGATGGAAGCGGGGTTTGCCATCGCGTCTCCCGGCGATTTTGAATCCGTGAAGGCGATTGCGGAATCCATCGGCCAGCGCGCCGACACCCCGGTCATCGCCAGCCTGGCCCGCGCCGGACAGATGGACGTGCTGCGCGCGGCCGAGGCGCTGAAGCCCGCCAAGCGCCGGCGCATCCATATCGTGATCGCCACCTCCGACCTGCATATGCAGCAAAAGCTGCGGCTGTCGCCGGAGGAGGTCATCCAGGCGACCATCGACTCCGTCACCCTGGCGCGCCAGCACGCCGACGACGTCGAATGGTCGGCGGAGGACGCCACCCGCTCCGATCCCGACTTCCTGTGCCGTGTCGTGGAAGCCGCGATCCGCGCCGGCGCCACCACCATCAACCTGCCCGACACCGTCGGCTACGCGCTGCCCGAGGACATGGCGCGCATGTATGCCGACATCCGCACCCGTGTGCCCGGCGCGGATCAGATCATCCTGTCCACCCACAACCACAACGACCTGGGGCTGGCGGTGGCCAACACCATCGCCGCTATCCGCGCCGGCGCGCGCCAGGTGGAATGCACGATCAACGGCATCGGGGAACGGGCCGGCAATGCGTCGCTGGAGGAGATCGTCATGGCGATCCGCACCCGCCGCGACGCGATCCCGGTCGATAACGGCATTGTCACCACCAACATTCTGCGGGTGTCGAAGCTGCTGTCCACCATCACCGGCTTCGACGTGCAGCCCAACAAGGCGATCGTCGGGCGCAACGCCTTCGCGCATGAGGCCGGGATCCATCAGGACGGCGTGCTGAAGAACGCCGCGACCTATGAGATCATGACGCCGGAGAGCATCGGCTGGGCCAAGAACAGCCTGGTGCTGGGCAAGCATTCCGGTCGCGCGGCGTTTCGGGACCGGCTGGATACGCTGGGCTACAAGATCGGCGATAATCAGTTGAACGACGCGTTCCGCCGCTTCAAGGACCTGGCGGATCGCAAGAAGGTGGTGTTCGACGAAGACATCGTGGCTCTGGTCGATGATGAGGTGATGCGCGACCACGAGCGCATTCGCTTCGTGTCGCTGGACCTGCATGCCGGTTCCAAGTCCCCGGCGCGGGCCGAACTGGAACTGGAAGTCGATGGCGTCGTGATGAGCGCGGCCGCGACCGGCGACGGTCCGGTGGACGCGACGTTCAAGGCGATCCAGGCAATCTTCCCGCATACCGCGAATCTGGTGCTGTTCTCGGTGGGAGCGGTGACCGAGGGCACCGATGCACAGGCGAAGACGACGGTGCGCCTGGAAGAAAACGGCAAGATGGTGGACGGGCAGGGGGCAGATACCGACACGATCGTGGCGTCGGCCCGGGCCTATGTGCATGCGTTGAACAAGCTGATCGTGAAGCGTGCGCGGACGGAGCCGGTGGCGTTGAGCGCCTGAACGGGGCTTCCGCCCCGGACCCCGACCAGGGGCTTTGCCCCTGGACCCCACCAACGGCGCGGCCTTTGGAATGCGATTCTTTTGGGGGGATTGAGGAGGGGGCCTACCCGGACCTATCACGGTCCGGGTAGGCCCCATCCTCAATCCCCCCAATGGTTCGGGTTCCAAGGGCCGTCGCCCTTGGCGGGTCCAGGGCAGAGCCCTGGTCGGGGTTCCCCAATGGCTGTTGCGTCGGAAGCCCCGCTCTAATCCCCCTCCGCCGCCCCCAGCTTCGCGGCCAGGGTCGGCAGTGCCGCCTGCCGCCGAGGCGACAGCCAATGCTGCAACCGGTCCAGATACAGATAAACAACGGGCGTCGTGTAAAGCGTCAGGATCTGGCTCAGCGCCAATCCCCCCACCAGCGTGTATCCCAGCGGCTTGCGTAGTTCTGATCCCGCGCCCGACCCCAGCATCAGCGGCAGGCCGGACAGCATCGCGGCCATCGTGGTCATCAGGATCGGTCGGAACCGCAGCAGGCAGGCCTCTCGGATCGCGTCATAGGGTGACAGGCCGCTCTGACGCTCCGCCGTGATGGCGAAATCGACCATCATGATGCCGTTCTTCTTCACGATGCCGATCAGCAGGATCACACCGATCAGCGCGATCACCGACAGGTCGTATTCCACGATCATCAGCATCAGCAACGCGCCCACGCCGGCCGACGGCAGGGTGGATAGGATGGTCAGCGGCAGGATGTAGCTTTCGTACAGCATGCCCAGGATGATGTAGACCGTGATCAGCGCCGCCGCGATCAGGTAGGGCTGGCTGGCCAACGACGATTGGAACGCCTGCGCGGTGCCCTGGAACGTGCCGCGGATGGTGATCGGCGTCCCCATCTGGCGCATCGCGGCGTTGATCGCATCGACGGCCTCCCCCAGCGCCGCCCCCTGCGCCAGGTTGAACGAAATCGTCACCGCCGGAAACTGGCTCTGATGGCTGATCGACAGCGGCTGCACCGGTTTGGTCGACCACGTCGCGAAGGAGCCGAGGGGAACCGCCTGGCCGGTGTTGGATTTGACGTGGAGCTTGTTGAGGGTCTCGATGTCGGACCCCTGGTCGGGCAGCACCTCCAGGATAACCTTATGGGTATTCACCTGGGTGAAATACTGAGTGATCTGACGCTGGCCGAATGCATTGTAGAGCGTTTCGTCAATCGCCTGGGGCTGGATGCCGAAGCGCGCCGCCTGATCGCGATCGATCACCAGGGTTGCCGTGGTGCCGCCCACCTGCTGGTCGGTCGTCACATCGCGCAGCATCGGTAGCGCTCGCAGCCGTTCCAGAATGCGCGGGGACCACTGGTAGAGATCGTCCAGGTCGGCGCTTTGCAAAGTGTATTGAAATTCGGTCTTGGCCAGGCGGCCGCCCACCCGGATATCCTGGGCGGCTTGCAGGAACATCGCGCCACCCTGGACTTTCGCGAGCTTCGGTCGCATGCGGGCGATGTATTGCTGCGCCGACCCGCCGACCCGCTGATCCCAAGGTTTCAGCGCGATGAAGACGCGACCATTGTTGCCCGTCTGCCCGGCAACGCCCGCACCGATCGTGGAGGCATAGGCCAGCGTGTCCGGGTCCTCCAACAGCACCTGCGTAAGGGCGACCTGCAATTCCGACATACGCTTGAAGGAGACGTCCTGCGGCCCTTCGGTCACGGCGAGCACCAGACCGGTGTCCTGAGCCGGGAAGAATCCCTTGGGGATCGTGATATAAAGATAGACGGTCAGCCCGACGGTTCCGAAGAACACCAGCAGCGTGATGAAATGGAAACGCAGCGCGACATCCAGGCTGCGCCGGTATCCCGCCAACAGCAGGTCGAAGCCCTTCTCGATGATTCGATAGCCCAGGCCGTGACCGCCATGGTGATTGCGCAGGAAGCGGGAGCACATCATCGGCGTCAATGTCAGGGAGACGACGCCGGACACCAGCACCGCGATACTGACCGTCACCGCGAATTCGCGAAACAGACGGCCGATGATGCCGCCCATCAACAACAGTGGAATGAACACGGCGACCAGCGACACGCTGATCGAGACGATGGTGAAGCCGATCTCCCCGGCCCCTTTTAGCGCCGCCTCCATCGGTTTCATGCCGTTCTCGATATGCCGGTAGATGTTTTCCAGCATCACGATGGCATCGTCGACGACAAAGCCGACCGCTATGGTCAGCGCCATCAGCGACAGGTTGTTCAGGCTGTAATCCAGCAGATACATCACCGCGCAGGTAGAAATCAGGGCAACCGGCACGGTCACCGATGGGATGATCGTCGCCCACAGGTTGCGCAGGAACAGGAAGATAACCATCACCACCAGCCCAACCGACAGCACCAGGGTGAACTCCACCTCATGCAGGGAGGCCCGGATCGTTTGGGTCCGGTCGGATACCACGCTGACGCGGACCGATGGCGGGAGGGATGCTTCCAGGGCCGGCAGCGCGGCCTTTATCCGCTCCACGGTTTCGATGACGTTGGCGCCAGGTTGCTTGAAAATGACGAGGATGATGCCGCGCTTGCCGGATTGCCAGCCCGCGAGTTTCAGGTTTTCCGCCGCGTCGACCGCCTGGCCGATATCCCGGACCCGGATCGCGGCACCGTTGCGCCATGCCACGATGACTTCGTTGAACTCAGCCGCCTTGGTCAACTGGTCATTGGCATAAATCGCATAGGCTCGGCTGTCGCCATCGATATTGCCCTTGGGTGCATTGGCGGTGGCGCTGATCAGCACCGGGCGGATGTCCTCCAAGGTCAGGTTCATCGCCGCCAATTTGGCCGGATCGACCTGGATGCGGATCGCGCGCTTCTGCTCGCCACCGATGAAGACCTGGGATACGCCGCTCATTTGCGAGATCTGCTGCGACAGGACCGCGTCGGCGTAATCGTTGACCTCGATCAGCGGCAGCGCGTCGGACTGCACCGACAGGATCAGGATGGGCGAGTCGGATGGATTGACCTTCCGGAAATTCGGCGCGTTGGGCAGGTTGCGCGGCAACTGGCCGCTGGCCGAGTTGATGGCGCGCTGCACGTCGCCCGCGGCGTCGTCGATATTCCGGTCCAGGTCGAACTGGATGGTGACCTGGGTCTGCCCCTGCACGCTGACCGAGGTCATCTGTGCGACGCCGGCAATCGCGGCGAACTGGCGCTCCAGCGGCTGGGCGACCGTGCTCGCCATGGTTTCGGGGCTGGCGCCGGGGAAGCTCGCACTGACGTTGATGGTCGGGAAGTCCACCCGCGGCAGCGGGGCAACGGGCAGGAACGGATAGGCCGCCAAGCCGACCAGCACCATGGCCGCGATGAACAGGGAGGTCGCAACCGGTCGGCGTATGAAGGGAGCCGATATGCTCATGCGTTGCCGCCCACCTGTCTGTTTTACCCGCCGGCTTTCCTGGCCGCGGGTGAGGCTGCCTTGTTCCCATCGCTTACCGCCACGCGCGTTCCGGTTCGCAAACGCGACTGTCCATCGGTGACGATCGTTTGACCTTCGTCCAGCCCATTCGAGATGAGCGTGATTTTGCCGTTGTCACGGGCCACCTCAACCGTCTGGCGAACCACGGTCAGATCGGGTTTGACGATGTAGACATACTGTCCGGTCGGGCCGTACTGAACGGCCGCGGCCGGGACCACCAGCGCACCCTGATCGGTGCCGACCTGCAGACGCAGATTGACGAACTGTCCGGGCCAGAGCCGGTCCTGGCCATTTGGGAACGCGGCCTTCAACTTGATGGTGCCGGTTGCGATATCGATGGCATTGTCGATGGTAAGCAGGCTGCCACGGTCCAGCTCGGTCCTGTCGTCGGAGCCGAACGCCACCACCGGCAGTTTGCCCTTCGCCATGGCCTCCTGCACCGCGGGCAGGACTGTTTGCGGCAAGGTGAACGTCGCGGCGATCGGGCGGATCTGGGTCAGCGCGAACATCGGCGTCGCTTCCGCGGCACGCACCACGTTGCCGGGATCGACCAGCCGCAAACCGACCCGCGCATCGAACGGTGCGACAATATAGCAGAACGTCACGTTCAATTCGGCGGCGGCGATCAGCGCGTCATTCGCGCCCAGGGCAGCCGTGAACTGGTTGACCTGCATCTGCACCGTGTCGAGCTTCTGTTTCGACGCGATCTCCCGCTGCGCCAGCGTGGTGTAGCGCACCAGCTCAATACGTGCGTTGTCCAGCGCCGCGAGGTCCTGTTTGCGGCGTGCCAGGGCAACTTCAAGCAACGCCTTGAACGGGCGGGGATCGATCACGGCGAGCAGGTCGCCCTTCTTGACCTCCTGCCCCTCGGTCACCGAGACCTCCTGCAGCAAGCCGTCGACGCGGCTGCGCAATTGCACGGCGTTCATCGATTGGACCGTGCCGAGGCCGCGTAGCAGGATCGGCACATCCATGCGCGCAACAGTGGTGACAGAGACCGGGACGATCGGTCCCGCGGGCGCCGCCGCGGGGCGCTGTTGTGCGGGCGCCTCCTGGGCTTCCGGATGGCCGATCGGCAGCACGCCGAAAAATGCGGCCGTACCGATGCACGCGACAACCACCAGAACGACCCGGGGCCATGTCAGCACTCGCCTGTCCGCCATTTTTTGCTTTCCGCCGCCATCTGGCACCCCGAACACACGGGGTCGCCATCCAGGCCTCCTTGCCTATCCCTGTCCGTATGTGCCGGGACCTCCCGGTCCCGGATATCCTTAGCCTTGCATTGTCCGCGAATTTGGCCGCGAATTCCAGCGTGAAATGAAGCGTAGTCCGAGGTGGCGTATCGGCTTTCCATCGGGGGCCCGTTTGACCCGGATGGAAACGGGTTAGTCCACGACCACGCCCAGGGCCCGCCTGAAACGGTCGGAGAGATAGGCTCCATCGCGTGGCGGGAGATGACGCGGCTTTTCTTCCGCCGATATCCGCAGAACGGCGAAAAGATTTTCCGTGCGCAGGCGTGGGCGCAGGGCCTCGACCTCCGCCATGCCGCGCGCGGTCGCGGTGTTGGTCCAGCCGCAAGCGGCGGCCACCGCTTGCAGGTCCGTCGTGTGGCCGGTGTGGCTGTACTGCGATCCGGTTTCCCCGTAGCGCATGTTGTCCAGGACGGCGATCGCCAGATTGGGCGCGCCGGCGGCGGCGATGGAAGCCAGGGACCCCATGCCCATCAGCATCTCCCCATCGCCGGTGACGACCAGCACGCGGCGGGAGGGCTGTGCCAGCGCGATCCCCAGCCCGATCATGGCGGTGCCGCCCATGGCGCCCCATAGGTAGAAATTCAGCGGTCGATCGCCGGTCGCCCCGACATCGTAGGTCGCGGCGCCGAGGCCGGTGACAACCAACAGATCGCCGGGATCGCGCATCAGGACGGCCACGACATCGCGCCGGTCGAGGGTTCCATCGTTGGGACGGCTCATTTCACGAACACCTTCGCGCCGATCAATCTCTGGGACAGCAGCACCGCGACAGGGATCTGGCTGTCGAATGCCAGCGCGGCGGAGGCAGCGACCATCTCCGCCACTTCATCGGCATTGTCGGCGCGCCGGACATGCACGCCCGCGGTGGTCAGGACGGGTTGGGTGGCGGCGCCCATGGGGACCTGCCACGGATTGAACTCCCCCCATTCGCCGCGCATCGTGACCAGGGTCAGGAACGGCATGCGGCAGTTCAGCGGCAGGGACAGCATGTTGATGCAGTTGCCGACGCCGGATGACTGCATGAGCATGACAGCGCGTTGCCCACCGAGCCAGGCGCCGGCGGACAGGGCGATGCCCTCTTCCTCCGTCGTTAGGACGACGGCCTGCATGTCGGGGTCCGCGTGGGCGGCGTTGATCAGGTGCGCGTGGCCAGCATCGGGCACGTAGCCCAGAATGGTGATGCGGGCGGCTTTGAGCGCCGCGTAGACGCTTTCCTGCCAGGTCGGGTTGTCCATGGGATCTCCTCTGCCACGCGCTTTCTGCCCGGATGCGCGCCAGAGGGCAATGTATGGGGCAATGTGTTGGGCAATGATTGGGGAACGCGTTCGGAGGCCTGAGTCGCCCGGTTGTCCGAGCGGGGACGCGCTATTTCAGGATGGCTAGCGCGGCCAGGCCCGAGGCGTAGGATGTCAGAAGAACCGCCAGCACACCCCAGAGATAGGTCTTTGTCGGCTTATCCGCGAGGTCGGCCTTGGTGGCGAGATGTGGGACCGTGGCGGCGAACATGGCTTCGATGCGGGCGGTGCTTTGCCGCACGTCATGGACCGACGCCTCCAGCCGTACGACCGAGGCTTTCATCTCTCGCATATCCTCCTCCAGCCGGGCAACACGTTGTTCCATGGGGGAATCTTAGGGACCTGAAAAATGCTTATCAAGGGGAGAATCCGGCATTTCTACAACTCCTGCGGGTGTATGCGATGGGATCGCATTGGCCCGCAGGGTTGCATGGGATGGTTAAGGTTTTGCCAATGAACCGGGCGCCAAGGTTTGGCCAACCGATCAGGCGGCCATGCCTTTCAGATGGATCCCGCGGCAACTTCTTGCCGACTGATTACGCGGCAACTCCTTGAAGATCGGTCACGCGGCAACGTCTTGCCGATGGATCCCGCGGCAACGTCTTGCCGATGGATCCCGCGGCAACGTCTTGCCGATGGATCCCGCGGCAACGTCTTGCCGATGGATCACGCGGCCGCGTGTTTGCCTCGGCCGAACATCTTGTCGAGGGAATCGGCTTCCGCCTTGTCGAACTGAGTGGTCCGGGCGCGCACGTCGTCCACCGCTGCCAGGGCCTTCTTGACCGCCGGACGCTGATCGATCGTCCCGACCCAGCGCATCACGTTGGGGAACTTCGCCGCCGCGTCGGCGCCGAGCAGGACGGGGATGTTGCGGGCCCAGGGGTAGGTGGCGATGTCGGCCAGGCCGTATTCGGCCCCGCCCAGGAACGGGCTGTCGGACAGCCGCTGGTCGATCACCTCGAACACGCGATGCACCTGGGTGGCGTAGCGGCTTTTGGAGTAGTCGTTGCCGGCCGGGGCGAAGCGCATGAAGTGGACGTGCTGGCCGAACATCGGGCCGACGGTGGTCATCTGGACCATCATCCACTCGATCGCCTCATACTTCGCGGCCATGGCGGCGGGCAGCAGCTTGCCGGATTTCTCGGCCAGATACAGCAGGATGGCGCCGGACTCGAACAGCGTGATCGGCTTGCCGCCGGGGCCGTCCGGGTCGGTGATGACGGGCACCTTGGCCATCGGGTTCAGCTTGGTGAAGTCCGCGCCGAACTGCGCGCCGGTGAAGACGTCCACCGGTTCGACCTTATAGGGCAGGCCGAGTTCCTCCAACGCGATATAGACCTTGACGACGTTGGGGCTGCCCATGCCGTAGAGTGTGATCATCCTGAAACTCCTGTTCTTGGTTCAGCGCGTTTTCGGCAATTCGTGGCCGGCGCCCTGTTCTATGACCCGGAACATGGTGCTGACGTCGTCATTTGCCATGCCTTGGAACATCGCGTGCTTATAGACCAGCCGAGCGGCCTGGCAGACCCACATGGGAATGCCGAGCTGCTCGCCTTGCTCGATGGCGAGGTCGACGTCCTTCATGAGGATGTGCAGCGCGGCGCCGAAGTTAAAATCCCGGGTCAGGATGGCGCGCGGCAGGATCATGTCCAGCGCGCGGTTGTTGCCGCTGCCGGCGGAAATGGCGGTCAGCATCACCTCTGGGTCCAGGCCGCCTTTCGATCCCATCACGAAGGCCTCGGCCGTCGCGAGGAGGGAGACGGCGAACAGGATGTTGTTGGTCAGTTTCAACACCTGCGCGGCACCCGGCCGGTCCCCGCAGATGGTCAGCCTGGGACCCCAGAGGGAGATCAGCGGCCGCACCGCCTCGATCGCCGCGGCGTCGCCCGAGACCATGACGGACAGCTTGCCGGACGCCGCGCCGGCGGGGCCGCCGGAGATCGGGCAGTCGACGACGGTGACGCCCTTGGCCGCCATCGCCTGTTCAAGCTCTCGCACGAAGGGGACGCCGACGGTGCAGGTGTTCACCAGGATTTTCATGGTGCTGCCCAGGAGCAGGCCGTTGTCCCCGAACACCACGTGGCGGAAGGCGGCGAGGGTGGGGAGGGAGACGAAGATGATTTCGTGCTTGTCCGCGAGTTCGCGCGGCGTGGCCGCTCGGCTGGCCTGGCGTTCGAGGAAGGGTTTGACGGCGCTTTCGTTGATGTCGAGGACGGTGAGGCGGTGGCCGCCGTCGAGGAGTTTGGTGGCCATGGGTTGGCCCATGGCGCCTACGCCTAGGTATCCCGCTTCCATTTGTTTGCTCCGGGTTGGTGGGGTGGGGGAGGGATATCTGGTGTTGGGTGGAGGGGGCAAACTTGGGGCGGGGGAAGACGCTGTCCGTGCTTTTGGGGGGCCGTAGGTCGGGGGGGCGCCTGTGGCGGATCGCGACGACCGAGCATGGGCGGACACGGCGAACGCCGGTCAGTGCCTCGATTTGAGATCAGCCATTGTGCACCGGACTTTCGCCTCGAAATTTTCCAATCAAATCCGGGCCAGAATTTTGCTGCGTAATTCTTGAATTACGCAGCGGGGGACGGGTGCCGTCCAAGTCAACAGATACAAAACCCCCCGAACTCCGGCACCACGTACGAAGGACAGCCACCAAAGCGCAGTTCAATCCGGGGCTGGCAGGCCGAACGACGGATGCCTCAATGAACCTTCCAACGCGTCGAGATCGATGATCACGACGTCCCAGATGCGTCGCGTATTGGTTCGGAAATACTCATGGACGATCCTGTCTCGGATGCTCGCGATGGCGCGCCAGGGAATATCAGGATAGGCAGCCTTGAAGTCCGGACTGATGTTCTTGGCAGCCTCGCCCATGACCGCGATTGAGTACAGGACCGATCGAACGATCGTCGGTTTCGCCGCAAACGCTGCGAAATCCATGTCTAGCGTATCCGCGCGAATATCCGCGATCGCAGCCACGATGTCCTGAACCCATTCCGCGTCGGAGCGCGCCATCAGAAGATCGGGACTCTGTCACGCTCGAACGCTGCCCGAACGTGTGGACGGAAACTGACGATCTCACCAAGGTCGACAGGACGGTGCAGTGCGTCCTCCAGCAGAAGCCGAGCCTCTTCCATGCGGATCAGGGAGAACGCGTGACCTTCCTCGATCTCCACGGCAATGTCGACATCGCTATCGGCGCGATCCTCGCCGCGTGCGACGGAGCCGAACACCGCCAGATGGCGCACGCCGCGACGCCGAAGCTCGGCTTCCTGCGCCGCGAGTTGGCTCCGAACGATGTCGAGGGTGCCGGTCGTCATGATCGATCTCCGGGAAGCCTGATTGCCGATGGGGGATAGCCATATTCACGCGCTTTGGCCAAAATGGCTATTGATTATTCTTCTACAGCGATGAGGGCAACCGTCGCGAGCCGCCGCATATCCACATGGTTTCCGGCGACAAGACCGCTAAATTCTGGCTTGATCCCGTGGAGTTGGTGCATAGCAGGCGCCTCTCGGCATCGGAGTTCGCCACTGTGCAACGGCTGGTAACCAAACACCGAGACACATTCCAGGAGGCGTGGCATGCCCACTTTGACGCTTGACACCGAACCCCTGGCCACCGGTGTCTCGTTCGCCGAGGACGTGTTTCGCGTGTCGCTCGACGATGGGCGGGAACTGTCCGTGCCCCTCGCCTGGTTCCCCCGCCTGCTGCTCGGCACGCCGGAGCAGCGGGGACATTGGGAACTGATCGGACTGGGCCAAGGCATCCACTGGCCGGACCTGGATGAGGACATCTCCGTCGCGGGCCTTCTGGCCGGCCGGGGTGACCAGACCAAAATCCGCCGAACCGCAACCTAACGCCGAACCGGAGCCCCCAAGAGGGGGCACCACCGCTGATCCGGCCCCACCCTTACGCGTGCTGCAGCTTCGCTCGCGCCGCGTCCGCAAGGAATCGAGACCGGTTGTCGGTCACGTGGTCGATCGCCTCCAGCAAATCAGGGGGCAGCGAGACATTGATCCGTATCACCGGACGCCGCACCGACACGTCGATCAGAACCGCGACTCCATCGCGATGGTCCGGATCAACCATGATCTCGTCCAGTCGGGATGGCGCGGGGATCGCGTCGCCATCCTCGATCATGCCCTCGATATGCAGTTGCAGCGCTTCGGCGGCCATCCGACGAGCATCCTCCAGCGTTTCGCCCGCCGTGACGCAGCCCGGAAAATCGGGGAAATCCACGCCAAAATCACTGTCAGGCTGCTTGCGCAGAAGCGCGACATACGCGGTCATGATGAGCCTCTCAGTGTCAATCCGGCCTGCTTCTCGATGCTCCGCAATGTCCCGGTCGGGATGTCCCGCTTCGGGTGAGGCACCGTGACCCGACCGGCTCGCGTTGGATGTGTGAACTGGTGGTGGCTGCCCTTGGTCGCCACGTGTTGCCAGCCGGCCGCCGTCAGGGCGCGGATAATGTCGCGGCTGTCCATGGCCGCCAACATAGGTATTTCCGATCGGTGTGTAAAGTGTGTGTATGCGGATGCTCATCCAAACTCAGTCAAGGGTGGGTCGCAACCACGGTCGCGGGACCGGACACTGCTCCCCCGATCTCGATCCGGGCCGCTCGCGTGGATCCGGGAACAAGGCTCGGGCCGCCCGCCGAACCGCCCATCCTTACCGTGTCTTCGGGATTTCAAAGCCGGCCCCACGCTCGACCACCCGGACGATATTCGTCATGTCCTGATCCGCCATCCCCTCGAACACCGCGTGCTTGAACACCAGCCGAGCGGCCTGGCAGACCCACATCGGCACGCCCAGTTCCTCGCCGAGTTCCATGGCGAGGTCGATGTCCTTCATCAGGATGTGCATGGCGGCGCCATAGTCGAAGCCGCGGGTCAGCACGGAGCGGGGGATCATGACCTGGGTCGCTCGGTTGGCACCGCTGCCGGCGTTGATCGCGGTCAGCATCAGTTCGGGGTCGAGGCCGCCTTTCGCGCCCATCACGAAGGCCTCGGACGTGGCCATCAGCGACACCGCGAACAGGATGTTGTTGGTCAGTTTCAGGACCTGCGCGACACCGGGCTTGTCGCCGGCGATCGTCACGGTCGGGCCCCAGAGGGAGATCATCGGGCGGATCGTCTCGATGGCTTTGGCGTCGCCGGACACCATCACCGACAATGTGCCGTCTCGGGAGCCGGTGGGGCCGCCGGAGATCGGGCAATCCACCACGGTGACGCCCTTGGCGGCCATGGCGGCCTCGATCTCCTTCACGAAGGGCACGCCGACCGTGCAGGTGTTCACCAGGATCTTCATCCGGGTGCCTTTCAGCAGGCCATCGGGGCCGAACACGATGTGGCGGAACACGGCCAGGGTGGGCAGCGAGACGAAGACGATCTCGCACTGATCGGCCAGGTCCTTGGGGGAGTTGGCGCGCCGAGCCTGGCGATCCAGCAGGGGCCGCATGGCGGCTTCGTTGACGTCGTGGATCGTCAGTTGGTGGCCGCCGTCGAGCAGTTTGCCGGCCATGGGTTGGCCCATGCTGCCGACACCTAGATATCCCGCTTCCATGATGTCCCTCCGTGTTTCCGGCAGGGTAGCCTGGGGCGTCCGGGAAGCAAATTGGGTCAAGCCAGTTCGGTCGTCCGGTAGCAGGCGGCGAGGGGGACGGTGAAATCGATGCTGGCCAGGGATAGGTCCGCACCGGGACCGATAATGTCGGGTTCCTCCGGCCAGGAGCCATCGTCGCGGCGGCGCAGCAACTCGGCTTCCATGCGGGTGGAGCGGACCGCAAGGATTTCCCGGACCGAAGGGATAGTGGTGTAGGCCCAGATATTGGCGCGGGTTTCGGCCTCGTTCGACGGGGAGAGGATTTCGATCAGCAGCACGGGGTCGGGCATCATGAGTTCTCGTGATGGCGGGGTGCAGGTGACGCCCAAGTCGGGGATGCGGAAATTGCGGTTTGCACCGATGCGCGGGACGACGCCTGGCGTAGTGACGACCCGGCACCGGCTGCCCGTCCGCAGCAAATGGTCGCGCAGCAAGCCGCTGATTTCGCTCTGGATAGACCCGTGCATGTCGGAGCCAGGTGCCATCGCCACCGGCTCCCCGTCGATCAGTTGCCACAACCGCCCAGAGCGGTCGCGAGGGTCCCATGACAGGAATTCGTCCACCGTCATGCGGGCGAAGGCGTATTTGCGGGCTGCGACCATGGGGCGATCCTAGCACGGGCCGAGTGGGATGGGATGACCGAGTGTCGGATTATTCAAGGGCGCGCATCCGGTCCAGACCGGCTCGCAAGGCGGCCTGGTAGATCAAATGGTCCACGCCATAGGCCAGCATCCGGTAGCCGTGGCGCCAGTATTCCTGGGCCCAGGCCTCGTTCGCCACCATGAACCCGGCGATCTTGCCGTGCGCCCTGGCCGCCGCGACCACCCGACGCACCGCGGCCAGGAAATCCGGGTGCTGGAACTGGCCGGGGATGCCCATGAAGTTGCTCAGGTCGAAATGGCCGAGCCAGATGACGTCGACGTTGGGGGTTGCGGCGATGGCTTCGACGTCGTTGAGGCCCTCGACGGTTTCGATCTGCGCGATCACCAGGGTGCGGGCGGCGGCGCGGGCCATGGCGGTGGCGGGATCGGTGGCCTTGTAGTCGTCATGGGCGACCCCGAAGGCGGCGCCACGCTGTCCGATCGGAGGGTAATGGGCGCAGGACGCGATGTGGGCGGCTTCTTTCGCGGAACCGACCATTGGCACCATGATGCCATGCGCGCCGATATCCATGGCGCGGGCGATGAAGTGGTATTCGCCGCGGGGAACGCGGACGATGGGCGCGATGTTGAGGCCTCGGCAGCCGGCGACCATGGATTTCATGGTTTCCAGGGTGGCGCCGGTATGTTCCATGTCGAACAGGGCGAACTCGGCGCCGGTGGCGGCGATGATGGCGGGCATGCCGGGGGTCAGGAATTCCATGACCATGGCGCCGAACGCCTTCCCGTTGGTGTGCAGCGACTGTTTCAGCATGGTCGTCTCCTTCTGGTGGTCCGGTTTTGCCCGATCCGATGACTTGCCGGCAGGCGGGCCGGGTCGGCATGATGCTGCCCGTGTTTGCACCAAGGATGCATTTGATGGCGATCGATTCCTATGACCCGCTGAATCCGCCCGACCCCGTCGCGTGGATGGCGTTGGACGCGGAGGCTCGGGTCGCGCTGGTGCGAGACTATCATCACAGCATCGGCGACCGTGGCGAGAACGAGCAGATGCATTGCACCCTGCACGCGATCGTCGAAAACCAGGTGGCGATGGGTGAGGCCATGGAACCGGTGCGGGAGCGGCTGCGGCAATTGATGGCGCAGGGCCTGGATCGCCACCACGCGGTGCATGCGATTGCCATTGTCGTCGCGCGCCACATGTATCGGCTGTCGCGGGACACGACCCAGCGCGGCGATCAGAACGAGCGGTATTTCAAGGAATTGCACCGGATGAATGCGCGCAAATACACGGCCCTGACGATGTAGGTTCGGGCGTTCAGGGCGATGGACGAGCCCACTGTGGAAACGGGGCGAGCGCCCCAAGGACGTTAGAGCCTCCCACCGGTGTCGTGGCAGGCCGAGCGCCAGGACCTGTGGCGGGGCTGTTGTGCGGGAGGGTTCGGCCTCGGCTTGCAACCCACCCGGCCGGCGCCCTAAGACCAACGCGCGACGAACACACCCCAGACCTGTCCGCCATTGCGGCGGCTTTCGGAGAGCAGCATGGACCAGCCTCGGCTCGTTGACCCCCATACCGAAATCCGGGAGGAGGTGGCGAAGCTCTGTGCCCGCTACCCCGGCGAATACTGGCGCAAGCTGGACCAGGAACGCGCCTATCCCACCGAGTTCGTGCGCGCTCTGACCGAGGCCGGCTACCTGGGCGCCCTGATCCCCGAGGAATATGGCGGCGCCGGCCTGCCGCTGTCCGCCGGCGCGGCGATCCTGGAAACCATCCACGCCGAGGGCTGCAACGCCTCTGCCTGCCACGCCCAGATGTATATCATGGGCACCATCCTGCGGCACGGCTCCGAGGACCAGAAGCGCCAATATCTGCCCGGCATCGCCACCGGCGCGCTTCGCCTGCAAGCGTTCGGCGTGACCGAGCCGACCAGCGGCACCGATACGACATCCTTGCGCACGTTTGCTCGTCTGGACGGCGATTATTACGTGGTGAATGGACAGAAGGTTTGGACAAGTCGCGCCGAACATTCCGACCTGATGCTGTTGCTGGCGCGGACGACTTCGCGGGAAAAGGTGGAAAAGCGCACCGACGGTTTGTCCACGTTCGTGGTCGATATGCGGGAAACACTGGGCAAGGGGATGACCATCACTCCCATCCGCACGATGATGAACCATAATTCCACGCAGATTTTCTTCGACAACATGATCGTTCCGGCTGCCAATTTGATCGGCAAGGAAGGCCGTGGGTTTCGTTACATCCTGGATGGGATGAATGCCGAACGCCTGCTGATCGCGGCGGAGTGCATCGGGGACGCCCGCTGGTTCATCAAGAAGGCGGCGGATTACGCGCGCGAACGCGTGGTGTTCGGCCGTCCGATCGGCCAGAACCAGGGCATCCAGTTCCCGATCGCGCGGGCTTACGCTCAGATGCGGGCGGCGGAGTTGATGGTGCAGGCGGGTTTGGCGAAGTTCGAGGCCGGGCAGACTCCGGGCGAGGAAGCCAATATGGGCAAGATGCTGGCCGCCGACGCCGCCTGGGCCGCGGCGGAGGCTTGCATCCAGACTCATGGCGGGTTCGGGTTCGCGGAGGAATACGACGTGGAGCGGAAGTTCCGCGAGACGCGGCTGTATCAGGTGGCGCCGATCAGCACGAATTTGATTCTGTCGTATGTGGCGGAGCATGTGTTGGGGATGCCGCGGAGTTACTGACGGGGTGGGGACGGGCGGCCGACGACGATCCCGGGTCGCCTTCACCCTTGCCCTTCGGCTTTGCGGGCACGCGGTTTGAGCCACCCCGGACCGTCGCGGTGCGCGCCCCAACGGGATGATGGGCGCGGGTTGGTGCTGCAAGCCGAACCGGGCGGTCTCCTCAATAATGACTTCCGGCCGCTGTTGTTGCATGCAGCGGACATCGGACACGTGATCAGCCCATAGGGCGTCGCTGCACGTCTTCGCGCCGGCCAGCGGCGTGTGTTGGCCCGTCTCGCCGTGCTTTTTTCGACCGTGGTTGTGCGATTCCGGGTTTGAAACCGGCACGCGGACCGACCGCAGCTTGCGGGGCAGGCGTGGGAACCGTGAGGTGACGGCGGAAGGCGGCATTTTGGACAACCAATTGTTCTTTTTTTGTCCTAGATGCGAGGCGGGTCCGAGGCAAGCAAAATGGCGGTTTTCCTGTGCCGGGGGCGGGTCCGCGGGGGATGAATCCCGGCTGGGGCATGATTTTGCCTTAATTGTAGGCAGGGGTTAACGGAAGCGTCCGAAATATGAATATGGTCCAAAATGGCGTTTGGGGTGCCGTTGGCCGCTCTCAGATAACGCCTGAGGATTTCCCGGTATGACGTTGGGATTGAAGTGAAAAGACGGTTTCCTCAGATTCTACTTTAAGTTTGAGATTTCAGTAATCCGTTCCGATCAGGCGCCGATATGGCGGGATTTTGTTACGGATCAATGCGGATATCGGGGGGTATTGTTACGTTTCCCGGCGGTTAACCTGTCGTTTACCGATGCCTTTGATTTAGGCAAGAGCCTCCGCCGAGCGATGCGTCGGGCCGGTTGGGCTGAGGGAAGGCTGGATCGTGACTGCCCGATAGCGGGACAGCGCCCGATCGTCACGGTGGCGACCGTTGCGCTCGCCCGGCGCCCCAAATGGCTTTGGGGCGCAGGCGCGGTGTGGCGTCCGTCCGGGCGACGGGGACATGACGAGTAGCGTGCCCTGAGGGTAACCCCTGACGTCAACGCCCGCTTTGAGCCTTGCGACGGCGGGTGCGGTTCTGCCTTCGTGACGGCAAGGCCGGGCCGACCCACACTGCAAATCAGTTATCCCCGGACGCTCGGCCAGTGCTACACTCCAGCCCATGAGCGCGGCCCTGCAACCCACCATGACCCTGGCGGAATTCCTAGACTGGGAAAACCACCAGCCCATGAAATATGAATTCGACGGTTTCCAACCGGTCGCCATGACCGGCGGCACGGCGGCCCACGCCTTCATCCAGGTCAACCTCATCGGCGCTCTACGGGATCGTCTCCGCGGCGGACCCTGCCGAGCGGTGGGGAGTGAACTGAAAATCCAGGTGGCCGGGCGGATCCGCTACCCGGATGCGTTCGTCGTGTGCTCGCCCGTCCCGGTTGACGCGACGGTCGTCACCGAACCCGTCATCGTGTTCGAAATTCTCAGTGCCAGCACGTCGGACACGGACCGGATCGAAAAGAACCGCGAATACCGCGACACCCCATCTATCCAACGCTACGTGATCCTGGAACAAACCCTCCAGGCCGCGACGGTGTTCTCCCGCGATGGGGACGATTGGGTCGGGCACATCCTGATCGGCGACGTGGACCTCCCCCTGCCGGAGATCGCCGCCGCGGTGCCGTTGGGGGAATTGTATGAGGGTCTGACCTTTCCGTCAGACCCGGACGGTGCCGAGGCCAGATAACACCCCCTGGTAACACCCCCAGATAGTACCAAGCGCCTTTGAAAACGCAACGATCCGCCGCCCGGAGTCACCCCGCTACGCCGAGCAGGCGGCGGCGTTCATGACCACGGCACGAACGATCCAAGCGACCAACGGGTTCCGCCCCGCGACTGGAAGCCGATCCATGGTGGCCCCGAGCGATGTCCGGACACTGCCAAAGCCAGACGGAAGCCCACCTGGGCAGACCCACCAATCCCACCCCACCAACCTTGAACCCCACTCCACTCCATGCGACCAACTACGCATGGCAGCATCCCGGCACACCCATCCCCCCGCCCGAAAACCCCGTCCGCCAGGCGACCAAGACGCATGACCGCCCTGAAGGACGCCTTCCTATCCGCCGCCGTCGCCCTAGGCCTGTTCGGACCCATGGTCGGCCTGGTCACCCACAACGCCGCCGCCGGACTGGACCTGGTCCCCAACCCGATCGCGGTCGCCGTCCTCGTCGGCATGGTCTTTTTCGGCCGCCTGGGCATGCTGCTCTGGAGAGACCGCCACCAAGGCCAGCCCCAAGCCCCGAACAAAGCCCTGACCGAAACCCTGACCAAAGCCAGCCGCTATCTGACCCCCGCGCTGCTGGTGCTCGCCATCGCGCTCCCATTCGGAGGCTCCCGCTACTACGTCGATCTCGGCACCCTCGTCCTCACCTACGTCATGCTCGGCTGGGGTCTGAACATCGTGGTGGGGCTTGCCGGGTTGCTGGACCTGGGATACGTCGCCTTCTACGCGGTGGGCGCCTATTCCTACGCGTTACTGGCGGAATACTTCGGGTTCGGCTTCTGGATATGCCTGCCGCTCGCCGGTATCCTCGCCGCCTTCTGCGGCATCCTGCTGGGGTTCCCCGTCCTGCGCCTGCGCGGCGACTACCTGGCCATCGTCACCCTGGCGTTCGGAGAAATCATCCGGGTCATCCTCATCAACTGGGTGTCCCTGACGCACGGCCCCAACGGCATCTCCGACATTCCCCGCCCTACCCTGTTCGGCCTGCGCTTCAGCATGGACGGCGGAGAGGGCACATTCTCCGACTTCTTCGGCATCGAGCCCGAAACCATCCAGCGCGTCATCTTCCTCTATTACGTGATCCTGGCACTGGCCTTGCTGACCAACTGGGCCACCATCCGCCTGCGCCGCATGCCGCTGGGACGCGCCTGGGAAGCCCTCCGAGAAGACGAAGTCGCCTGCCGAAGTCTGGGCATCGACGTCACCAACACGAAACTCAGCGCCTTTGCGATCGGCGCGATGTTCGGCGGCTTTGCTGGCGCTTTCTTCGCCACCAGGCAGGCCTTCGTCAGTCCGGAAAGTTTCACCTTCATCGAAAGCGCGACGGTCCTGGCGATCGTCGTGCTGGGGGGCCTCGGCAGCCAACTCGGCGTGGCCTTGGCGGCCCTGATCATGGTCGGCGGTCTGGAAATGTTGCGCGAACTGCTGAGTTGGGTCGCCGCCCAGATGGACAGCCCGTTCTTCGCGGGAATCGCGGGCGAATTGCCCACCTACCGCATGCTGATTTTCGGCCTGGCCCTGGTGGTCATGATGGTGCTGCGCCCGCGCGGCCTGATCGCCGGAAGAGACGCCACCGCGACGTTGACAAAGCAACGGCCCAGCACCCAGGAGACCGGCTGATGGCCCCGTTGCTGTCCGTCTCCAACCTGACCATGCGGTTCGGCGGCCTGAAAGCCGTGGACGACCTGTCGTTCCAGGCGGCGGCAGGCGACATCACCGCGGTCATCGGCCCGAACGGCGCCGGCAAGACCACGGTGTTCAACTGCATCACCGGCTTCTACCGCCCGACCGGCGGCGCCATCACCCTGACTCACGCGGACGGGCGGGCGCACGCGCTGCACCGGCTGGCCGGCCACCGGATCGCGTCGCGCGCCAAGGTCGCCCGCACCTTCCAGAACATCCGTTTGTTCGCCGGCATGACCGCGTTGGAAAACCTGCTGGTGGCGCAGCACAACACCCTGATGGCGGCGACCGGGTTCGGCGTGCTGGCGGTCCTCGGCCTGGGCCGTTACCGGGCCGCGGAGGCCGCCGGGATGGACAAGGCCCGCCATTGGCTCGATGCCACCGGCCTGATCGATCGCGCTGACGACCTCGCCGGGTCCTTGCCCTATGGCGCGCAACGCCGCCTGGAAATCGCTCGTGCCATGTGCATCGATCCCGTCCTGCTGTGCCTTGACGAGCCCGCGGCCGGCCTCAACCCGCGCGAGTCCGACGAACTGAATGGGCTGCTGCTGCGGATCCGCGACGGCGGATGCTCGTTGCTGCTGATCGAGCACGATATGGGCGTCGTGATGCGCATCTCCGACCACATCGTGGTGCTGGACCACGGCAAGAAGATCAGCAACGGCACCCCGGCCGAGGTCCGCGCCGATCCCGCCGTGATCGCCGCCTATCTGGGCGAAGGCGACGAAGACGAAAACGGCGAAGTTGGAGCCGCCGCATGACCGACCCGCGCCCGATTCCATGCAAGCGGTCGCACCACCCATGACCGCGCTATTGTCCCTCTCTGGCGTCACCGCGTTCTACGGCGCCATCCAGGCCCTGCGTGGCGTCGACCTGGAAGTGCATGAAGGCGAGATCGTCACCCTGATCGGCGCCAATGGAGCCGGCAAATCCACCCTGATGATGACGATTTGCGGCAATCCCCAGGCACGCGATGGGTCGATCGTCTACGACGGCACCGACATCACCCGTCTGCCGACGCATCTGATCATGCGCCAACGCATCGCCCAGGCGCCGGAGGGGCGACGCATCTTCGGGCGGATGACCGTCTACGAAAACCTGCTGATGGGCGCGGAAGTGTCCGGCCAGACCGACATCGGAACCGTCATGGAACAGGTGTTCGCCCTGTTTCCTCGATTGAAGGAACGCCTGACCCAGCGCGGCGGCACCCTCTCCGGCGGGGAACAGCAGATGCTGGCGATCGGGCGCGCGTTGATGTCGCGGCCTCGGTTGCTGTTGCTGGACGAACCGTCGCTGGGCCTGGCGCCTTTGGTGGTGCGGCAGATTTTCGGCGCCATCCGCGACCTGAACCGCGCGATGGGCCTGACCGTGTTGCTGGTGGAGCAGAACGCCTTTCAGGCGCTACGCTTGGCGCATCGCGGCTACGTGCTGGTCAACGGCGCCATCACCATGGCCGGCACGGGCGCCGAACTTCTGGCCCGCCCGGAAATCCGCGCAGCCTATCTGGAGGGCGCGCACGCGTGACCAGCAGGCAATAAATTTCTAACAATGAAAATCACCACAATTGCCTAACCCATCGTATTCACCGCGTCCCCCCCCTACCGTAACAATTGGCATGTCGCTGGGCGCGGGCAATACTTCCCCGCTGCTGGCTTGACCGCGTTTCTGAGCGTATCTGGCAGGCGTGAGAGGTTGACGGAGACAGGACTGGAACGGCGACGCCGCCCACGGCTCACCCGGGGCGAGGTATCATGCGCAGGACCATGTCGCGGAACAGCGCGGCGTCCGGGCAGTTGGCGGCGAAGGCCAGGCGAACCCGTGTCGCGGTCTCGCGGACCCGCACCGCGACCTTCAGCAACCGGCTGCGCAGGGTGGAGAACTCGCATCCGGC
>CAMATI010000010.1 GCA_945861095.1 Asaia bogorensis
GAATACATGTTGGCCGTGATGCGCGACCCCGCCGCACCGACAGCACGGCGCGACCGCATGGCCGCCCTGGCCGCTCCATATTGCCACGCCCGGGCGTCTGATGCGGCGATCGGGAAAAAAGCGATGGCGCAATCCGTTGCGGACACCGCAGGTCACGGAACGGATTGGGCCGGCGATCTGGACACGACCCCGCTGAACTGACGGCAAGGGGGCGGCGGTCATCGAGGGGGATTCTACTAAATCCGGGGGTTCCCGGGGTTCCGGGGGTTCCGCACCCCGAAAACCCGCAGAAAACCGCCAGAAATCGGGGACGGATGCCGGAACCCCTAAGCAAAACGCCACGGGTTCTCGGGGTTCCGGAGATGACGTGGAAACCCCTTTTAGGGGGCCAATAACTACGGCATTGCCGTATCTCTCCCGGGGAAGCCCGTGCGGAGTGTGCGAACTAATGTGGGAACCGTCGCCAGACTCGGCCGAGAAGTCCAATGTTTCCGGGCATAAGTGCGTGAATAATGGCGTCCGTGTGGGACGCCATTGGGTGGGAACGCTTACTTAGGCTGCCACGCGCTGGCCCGCTTCTGCGCCTCGGCGATCTGCTCGGGCGTCATCATCCAGGCCATGATGTCGCGGTTCTTGACGGCACTGTCGCGCACGCCTTTTTCATCATCTGACGCCCCTGCTGCCGAGAGATTGAACCACTTGTGGGCCTCGACGTAGTCCTGTGGCACGCCCTGGCCGTTGTCATACATGAGGCCCAGAGTGTTCTGCGCCCAGGCATCGCCCTGGTCGGCTGCCAGCCGATACCATTTGGCCGCTTGGGCGTAGTCCTGCGGCACGCCCTGGCCGTTGTCATACATGTAGCCCAGCTTGAACTGCGCCGCGGCATCGCCCTGGTCGGCCAGCGGGCGGAACAGCCGCAGCGCCGCCGTGTAGTCCTGCGATAGGTAAGCCGCGTTCGCTCGGACGAGATTATGCATCGGTAGCTCCTCGACCCGACCAGCTTCAACGGCTGCCGGAATGGGCTGACCGGTATCGGTATCTGGCTGACGGCCTTTCTGGCGGGCCTTGCGCCTGTAGCGCACCCACATCTTCATGTTTTGCTCACGGGGATAAGCATGGCTCACCGGGTCGCCGAATGCGGCTACGAGGCGTTTGGCGTCGGTCTTGTTCAACAAGGGGAGATGCTCATATCCGCCGTCCCGATAGGGAACAAGAATCGCAGCCAGGTCCGTAGGCGTTGCGAGCGCCGCTACTGTTTGCGGCCACAGTCCTGCGCGATTGTCTGCCTTAAACTCGGGATCGCCGTAGCCTAGACGATAGGCTCCATAAAGAAAAGCGTGCTGTTGAGCCAAGTCATACAGTCGCAGCAAATTCGCAGTATGATCTACACGCGTCTTTACTTGATCATCTATAGTTTTTCGGAGGCATACGGCAGCCTCTTTGAAACCAGATTCTTGCGGGAGTAAATTCAGCGCCCGAGCAAGGCGTTCCTCATTCGTATCCACCACTTTCTCTAGACGCTCCGTCACACGGGAAAATCGTACCGCCATCTCCCACAAGGCGGGACTTGGTCGGCGGTACGGCCCAGCCCGTTCTTCGTCCCTATGTTCGCGAGGGTCGGCAAGGCAGACAGGCCCACTACGGTCTTCCCAAGGAGCCATTGCACGGGCGATGATTTGATCGGCAGTTACATCAGGACCAAGTGCGCGATTGACATATCTGAATAAAATGCTTTTCTCCTCTGTTAGCCGCGATTGACGGCGTAGTATCATACTGGCCGCTTCATAAGGAGAGCTTTCCAGACCACCGTCTTGTCTGGCTTCGTCAAGGGTTATGGCGGTCGTGGCGCAAGCCAAGGCAGAGTCGTAGTGGCGCCTCTCGAATAGAATCCAAGCGTTCTGAAGATCGTCACCTTCGATCAGGCGTGTTTCTGGATGATTCTCAGCAGTTGGCGGGAGTGCCGACACTTTTTTTCGTCTTGGTAGGGGACCTACTGGCATAGGCGGGATTGGCCGCAGATTTATCGGGTTCGCGTCTGAAAATGCGGCGAATGGGAACTGCACGGGACAATCGTGCAGCCAAAGGTAAATCATCATCGCCAACCAAGCGTCTTCCAGGGCGGTGTGCCGTTCTCCGGATCGCGCGAGACCAATTTGCGCTGCGACGGCATCCAGTCCGGAGCGACCCATCGCCCGTTTTCGATATGCGTGCATTGTACAAAAGGTTGGTAATTCGATAGGCGGGCACCCGGCGGCCCGCAGTTCTCGATCTATAAATGAGATATCAAATTCCGCATTGTGGGCTGTGATTAATTCCGCGTCTTTTAGGATTTCCACAACGCTATCGACTTGATCTGCAAACGACGCCTGGTGGCGCAAGGTCCAGTCAGAATAGCCGTGAACTGCCTCGGCACGGGGGTGGCTGGTGCGCCCGGGATCACAAATAATATGGACATGCTTTAGACTAAATTGATTTTCGACTAACTGTGCTGTTTCGACCAATATTGCTGCGAAGCTTACGATTCTATCTTCTGCGGAGAGACCAGTTGTTTCAACGTCGACGAACGCGATCCGTCTTGGCATTTTTGTCAACCATGCCGGGCCACCCCCGAACTGGAGCGGCGGATCGAGTATATTTTGAGGGACTAAAGGCAGTGCTTCAACTGACCGTGCTGCCTCGCTTAGTCCGTCACCTTCTAGCGATGACAATTCGGTTGAGGCGATCGCGGTCGGTAGCAGCATGGACCGGCTATCAGGATGGTCAGGTTGGAGGCCATGCAAGAGGTTAGATGTGGGCGGCGGCTCGGCAACCGCGCCCCACGCTGGAGCGTGCACTGGCGTACCGGTCGGCAATGCAGTCGGTTCGAGCCGGAGCGGTCCCTGGCGAATGCCGCCCCGCGCCGCTCCTCGGCCGCCAAGCAACCTCTTAATCCAGCCGAACATTTCGCCCCCCCCCTAGATGCCGCCGACCTATGTGGAATGCCCGGTCTTGCGGCTCCAGCGATCCCACTCCCGTGAATTCAGCACTTGTACTAACCGGGGGGAAGTGGGGCGACTTCGGCGTGGTGCTGAACCCCAAGAACCTCGCTGCGCCGCGAGGTTTCAAAGGCGCGACAAACCGACGCGGCGTCCTGACAGGCTTGAAATCCCGGTCCGTCCCACCCCTCGGCCTCGACAATCGCTTTCCGCTCTCCGTAGCGGCTTTCCCCGAACACCCACCAGTCGCCAAATAGGCATCCCGACCGCCGCCGCATCACCCGCAGCCCGATAGCGGCCCGCTGGTCGGCTCCGCAGGGGAATCACCTCATAAGGTATCCGAAATCAGCACCACGGGCCGACGTTGGCCCTCGTGCACAATAGCGATTTCCTTCATGGACCGGTCCATCATCTGAACCAAGTATGGCTCGGCCCGGCACCATCTGCACCGATATCGGCCAACCAACTCGCCGATCGTGCTGGCATCCCCATATCTTCTGGTCAAACCAAGCCAAGCGGTCTCGACCTTTCCTCCGCACCTACACGCAAACCGCACTCAGGCGTCCGGATACTGCGTTGGTGCTGCCATAAGGGCTTCGGCGGTCGAAGCGGGCCAGTCCGGGTTCGGAGCGACGGTTTCGGTCATAGAGGGTGTCCCTGTGGTCGCGGTTCGCAGCATGACACCCACCGCCGGGACAGAGGAAGCGTGACACTGCGCGAAGTCAGAGATCGTGCGTTTAGGATGCTATCGAGGCTAAACTCAGTGCATGCCAGACGCCCCACCCCCGATCCGCGTCAACCGCGCCCCGGTCCTGACCCTCTGGGCAACCGTGGTGGCCGAACGGCTGGGCCATTCGCCTGATACCGCCCTCACGCTCGGCCGCGCCGTGGCGGGGTCCAGTGCCCGCGCCAAGGCTGGAAGCCTCGGGCTGGTCGAGGAACACCTGGAAGCCGCAGCGAGGCAGGCAGGGGCGGCGGAATTGAAGCCGCAAGCGCAGACCGTCCGTCTGCTCGGGCGCGATATGCCGGTCCTGCAAGCCGACGATGGGGGTTTGCGAGCGGCGGACAACGACAAGCCGGCGTCGGCCAAGGGCGCCAGGGATATATCGCCCGCGCATTCGGCAGCCGCCTGGCGGAGGGCCGAGCGGCAATGGAAGCGCTGGCCGCGTCTCTACCGCCGGAGGAATTGAACCGCGTCGGGTTCCGGCTTTACGAGCGGTTCCGGCCGGAGGTGCCGCAGGGTGTTGAAGGCTGGGGCGCGAAGGGGGAGTTGCGGATCGAGCGAATCGTGCAGGCTGGGGACTGATCGCGGTGCGAGGGGAACGCTCGGCCCCCCTCACGCATTGCGAATGTCGGAACGTTTTAAGGCGGGGAACAAGCACATGTTGTCGTTCATCGGTGCAATCGTCATTGGCTTACTCGCCGGGCTTGTTGCCCGGTTCCTTATGCCGGGGCGAGACCCTGCTGGGCTAATCGTCACGATCCTGCTCGGGGTCGCTGGATCCTTCGTCGCAACCTATCTCGGTCAGGCGCTCGCATGGTACCGACCGGACGAGGCCGCCGGCTTCATTGGTGCGGTTGTTGGCGCGATCATCGTGCTGATCGTCTACCGGATGACTACAGGGCGCTCGCGAGCCTGATGCGCAACCGTGACCGGCAGACCGGGCGGCCTGCTATCTGAATACCGCCACCAGACCCGGGAACCGCACCCCGCACACGTCGAATCCACGCTGCTCGATCATCCGAGGGCAATCGGCAGCCAGGATGCGGCCGAGCGCCGGCATGGGCATATCGGGACCGTGTTCCGCAAGCAGGCGGTCGAGGCTCAGGCGCCCGTGGCGCTCGCAGCGACCGCAATTAACGTCGAGATGGGGGAGGCGTTGCGCGACCTGGCCCAGGAGGATGACGCCGGATGGCATGGTGATTGGTGTCCGTGGCGACGATGGCGGTGGGGGTTACCCCGGTGGGTCCCACTGGGCCAAGGACGAACGAAAAGCCGCCCCCGAAGGACCGGCCCTTGTCGTCAGGTTGTGGCGGCGTCGTCAAACGGCCGTGTCGGCCGCCTCGGTCTGTCTCTGCGCTTCCAGAACACATGCTGGAGCGCTCTTGAGCATTGCGCGGTAGGCTCGCAGCTTCCCAAGCTTCGCCCCGGTCAACGGTCCCGCCTCGGCTCGGATTTTCTGTCCGCATGGTCAAGTCCGGTAAAATCCCGGCGCCGTCCCTGCATCTCGGGCCGCACAAGGCCCGGTGAGACAAGGACGAAATTGACCGCCGCATGCGAGGGGCGGCCAGTTTTGCGGTCGGTGCTGGTGCCTCCAATCCCCACCGCGTTCGCGCCGTTCTCGTCCATGAGTGCCGGCCTGGCGCTGAATCTTGGTGACGTGCTGGCCGCGATGGGTGCGGAATCGCTCGCGAGCAACCCGAACGCGCCGATCTTCGACCCTGAGGGGCGCTGGCAAATAATGCGGGTGTTGTGTTCGACCGGGCCGCTTGTGAGGCACATCTGACCGACCGGTTCGGAGAGAAATCACCATGTAGGGCCGCGTAGACCCGACCGCCCAAACCGCCGCAGGTTGCTACCTATGTGCTACCTTGGGGTTTGCGGTGGGTTCGGAATTCTCGTCTAACCTGTTGAAAACATTGGCGGACCCGACACGATTCGAACGTGCGACCTTCGCCTTCGGAGGGCGACGCTCTATCCAGCTGAGCTACGGGTCCAGACCCCGCGTTCTTAGCGTGGCGAGAGCCCGAAGGGAAGCTCGAAATACGATCGCCGCCCAGCCCCCGTGCGCTGGATCGGTTCTCCGGACCACGCGGAAACAAGCCAAGTTTCATATGACCGCTGTCCACAACGCGGGCAACGCCGCACCGAACCCGGGTTCGGCCTGCACCGCGGCCATCCCAACAAGATGCCGCGCCAGAAAGATGCCGCGCCAGAGCGCAACCCCCAATGTCCCGCATTGGCCGCTCCCTCACGACCTGTGCCGACCACGGCAAGACTCTGAACCGCGCCATGCCAAACAAGAGAACCGCCACAAGGCTTCCGTCGCGTTTGTTACAGATCATGGCGGTGGCGCGCGACAAATTGCAAAAAGTGCAACAGTCGTTCCCCGGCGGTCGCGATCCGCTTATGTTGCCCGGCATGGATCAATTGCCACATATCCTCGTTGTCGACGACGACCGCGAGATCCGCGACCTTCTTGCTCGGTTCCTTGAGCACCACGGCCTGCGCGTTACAACCGCCCGGGATGCGAAGGAAACACGGCGAGCCTGGGGCAATGGCCACTACCAGCTTGTGGTATTGGACCTGATGCTGCCGGGCGAATCCGGACTGGATATCGCCCGCTGGCTGCGCGGTCACTCCGATGTGCCCATCGTCATGCTCACCGCCATGGGGGACGAGACAGACCGCATTATCGGCCTGGAGCTCGGCGCCGACGACTACCTGCCGAAGCCGTTCAATCCGCGGGAATTGTTGGCCCGCATTCGTGCTGTCCTGCGCCGAGCGGGCGAGCAATCTGATCACAGGAGGGAGGACCCGCCGGATGGGTATAGCTTCGCCGGTTGGAAAGTCGAAGTGGCTCGGCGGCGCCTGCTGAACGAAGACGGCGTGGAGGTCATTCTGACCGGCGGGGAGTTCGACCTGTTGGTGGCCTTGTTGGAGCGGGCCAACCGGGTGCTCACCCGCGACATGTTGCTGGACCTCTTGCGGGGCCGGCAGGCTGGCCCTTATGACCGCGCCATAGACGTCGCGGTGTCACGCCTGCGACGCAAGCTGGAAGATGACGGCCGCAACTCGCAGCTGATCAAGACCGTGCGTGGCGGGGGATATGTGTTGGCAACACAAGTGGAGCGGGTGTGAGGCGAAAGTTCTGGCCCCACAGTCTGGCGGCCCGGGCCGCCCTGGCGTTGCTGATCGGTCTTGCGGTGGTTCAAACCGCCGGACTGGTAATTCACATCCTGGATAGAAGGGAAGTGCAGCGCGCCAGCGGGGCCAAGGATCTGACCGAGCGCGTGGTAGGCATCTATCGCACCGTTGTCCTGACCCCCGCGACCCAGCGGGCCGGGCTGTTGGCCGAAATCAGCCATTCCGATTACCTGTCCGCGGTGATTAGTCAGGCGCCGCCCACCGACCAGGCCGGCTCGATGCCGGCCCAACTTCAACAAATTTATCATACCCATGCCAACGGCATCCCGATCGGACCATCGCACACCCGTTGGCGAGCATTGCTGCTGTACGGCAGCCAGGAAGCCCACCCACTGATGTTCGCCTTCCATTTGCCGGACGGTCATTGGCTCCATGTCTCCGCATTGCCGACCCATCGCAAATCCGACCATGGAATGTTCTTTATTGGCACCTTTCTGGTGATGACCACGATCGCGGGGGGTATAACTCTTTGGACGATCAGTCGTTTCGTCGCACCAGTTCGCGCCCTGGCCGCTGCCGCGGAAGCCCTGGGCCGGGACGTGAACGCACCGCCACTGGCCGAAAGCGGCCCCACGGAGGTCGCCCGGGCAGCGGCGGCCTTCAACCAGATGGCGACCCGGATTCGTCGTTTCGTCGCGGACCGCACCGAGCTGCTGACCGCGATCGGCCATGATCTGCGCACGCCGATCACGCGCCTGAAACTGCGCGCGGAATTCATGGAAGACGACTAGCAGCGCGCCAAGATGCTGGTCGATCTGGGGGAACTGGAGACCATGGTCTCGGCGACCCTGGCCTTCGGTCGTGACGCGCGATCGACCGAGCCGGTGGTGCAGCTCGATCTGGCCGAATTGCTGCGCACAATCCTGGACGAGGCCGGCGATATCAAGCCAGACGTCGCGGACCGGCTGGGCTATGTGGGGCCCCAACACCTGACCCTGCGGGGGCAGGCGTTGAACCTGAAACGGGCGCTGACCAACCTGGTTACCAATGCGGTCAATTATGGCGGGTCCGCGCAAATCCGACTGCATGAACCTGCTTCCGGGTTGGTCAAGATCGACGTGATGGACACCGGTCCCGGTATCCCGCCCGAGGAAATCGACCGGGTGTTCGAACCGTTTCATCGGGGCGACCAGAGCCGCAACAAGGAAACCGGTGGGGTCGGACTGGGGTTGCCGATCGCGCGGAACATCTTGCGGGCGCATGGCGGCGATGTCGTGCTAAAGACCCAACAGGGTGGCGGCGTCCGGGCTACCGTGACGCTTCCGGTTTGACCTGCCTTGGTCTGTTTGTCTCAATGTCCCGCAACGAATACTGAAACCGCGGTCCGAGAAGCGACGGGATCCGGCTGTTCCCTGTAGCGGCATGATCGTGCGTGGCGCTCCTGACGCGAAGCGCCGCGCCTTGGTGCTGCCGTGACTGGCGATATCGGTCCAACCGAAGGAGACAGTTGCGCGCGCCCGCCTCAGGATCGGCAGGGTCAGTCACCGCATGCTGGCGGTGGTCGTGGCCTGGCGGGTTCGGCCACTGGATGGCGCGTATGCGGTCGTTTTCGAGGACCGCGCCCCGGCTTGACCCCCTTGACCCATTGCGGGTGAATATCCCGAACGACAACGTCGTGGGCAATCATTCCCCGCATTCTCCCATTTCTCGAAGGACGCACCATCCATGTCGCGCAGCCTGTCGCGCCGCCACCCGGCGGGTTCGGGAAACCGAAGCCGGCCATGATCATCGAAGCCCGCGGCGTCCATAAACACTTCGGTGCACTCCACGTACTGAAAGGGGTTGACCTGCTGGTCGCGGAACGCGAACTCGTGTTCATCATCGGCCCGTCGGGATCGGGCAAATCCACCCTGCTGCGCTGCCTGAACCGCCTGGAGGAACCGTCCGCGGGCACCATCGTCGTGGATGGAGTAGACATGTTGAGCCGGCGAACCGACATCAACCACGCCCGCCGGCGGATCGGAATGGTGTTCCAGTCCTTCAACCTTTACCCCCACATGACGGCGCTCGGGAATGTCACCCTGGCATTGCGCAAGGTAGCCGGGCTGTCGCGGCGGGATGCGGACGCCGCCGGTCAGGCCGCTCTGGCCCGGGTCGGGCTGGCGGACCGCGCCGACCACCATCCCGGCCAGTTGTCGGGCGGGCAGCAACAACGCGTGGCCATTGCCCGCGCGATCGCGCTGGAACCGCGGGTGATGCTGTTCGATGAACCAACCAGCGCGCTGGACCCGGAGCTTGTTGGCAGCGTGCTCGCTGTCATGCGTTCGCTCCGCGACGCCGGGATGACAATGGTGGTGGTTTCGCACGAAATGAACTTCGCCCGCGCGGCGGCAGACCGGGTGGTGTTCATGGATGACGGACGGATCGTCGAGGAAGGCCCGCCGACGCAGGTGCTCGGGGCACCGAAGCATGAACGGACACGGGCGTTTATCGGGGAAATCGCGCGGGGCTAGGGCGAAAGCCCCACCCTGGCCTTGCCGCCCATCCCTGGATATGCGTCACACCTACCATGCAGCCCCCAATCCACATCCTGGCCGCCACCGGGCGCACCGGCATCACCCTCGCCCGGACCCTGATCGCCGCCGGCCGCCCGATCGTTCCCATCGTCCGGGACCTCGACAAATGGCACCGCCTCGGCCTGCCCGGTGACGCGCGCCAGGCCGACCTGATGGATCTGGCCCTGTTGCGGATCGCCCTGCGCGACGCGGCGCGAATCGTCTCCTGCGCCCATGGGCGCCACACCAAGGCGATCGTCGCCAGCGCCCCGCCCGACGCGCAACTCGTCCTGCTGGGCAGCACCCGCAAGTTCACCCGCTGGCCGGACGATCATGGCAACGGCGTGTTGGACGGAGAAGCCGCGCTGCTCGCCTCCGGCCGCCGAGGCGTCATGCTGCACCCCACCATGATCTATGGCGCCACCGGCGAGAACAACGTGCAGCGACTCGCCGCCCTGTTGCGCCGGCTGCCGTTTCTGCCGCTGCCCGGCGGCGGCAAGGCTCTGGTGCAGCCGATCCACCAGGACGACGTCACCAGGTGCATCGTCGCGGCCCTGGACCGCGATTGGGATGGCCCGACCACCCTGATCGTCGCCGGCGGCTCTGCCCACCCATACGTCGATTTCGTGCGTGCCATCGCCAGGGCGGCGGGCTTGGCGCCGCCTCGGATCATGCCCTTCCCCGCCGCGCCCCTGATCGCCGCCGCCGGGTTGACGCGATTCCTGCCGCTGCTTCCCACCGTGGAGCCGGCCGAAATCCGCCGCCTGCTGGAAGACAAGGCGTTCGATACCGGACCGATGCGCCAAACCCTGGGCATAGACCCCATCACGTTGGACGAAGGCCTTGCGCGGACCTTCGGCACACCGCAACAATCCTGACCGCGCCAGAGGGAGGCCCCAATGCCGATCATCAACCGCATCGCCGAATTCCACCCCGAGATGACGGAATGGCGCCAGGATCTGCACGCCCACCCAGAACTGTCGATGCGGGAAACCCGCACCTCCGCGGTGGTGCAGGAGAAACTGCGCTCCTTCGGTGTGGACGAAATCATCACCGGCATGGCCACCACCGGCGTCGTCGGCGTCATCCGCGGCAACGGCAAATCGGGACGCGCCGTCGGTCTGCGCGCCGATATGGACGCGCTGCCCTTGCACGAGGAAACCGGCCTGCCGCATGCCAGCCGCACGCCGGGTGTCATGCACGCCTGCGGCCATGACGGCCACACCGCCATGCTGCTCGGTGCCGCCAAATACCTGGCCGAGACCCGCAACTTCGACGGCACCGTCTATGTGATCTTCCAACCGGCCGAGGAGTTCGAGGCGGGCGGCGATCGCATGGTGAAAGACGGGCTGTTCGATCGTTGCCCGATGGAGATGGTGTTCGGCCTGCACAACTGGCCGCAAGCCCCGCTGGGACGCTTTCTGTGGCGGGACGGCCCGATCATGGCCGCCGTTGCCTTCTTCGACATCACGATCACCGGTAAGGGCAGCCACGGCGCCTTCCCGCATCAGGGCATCGACCCGGTGGTGGTGTCCGCGCATATCATTACGGCACTTCAAACGATTGTCGCGCGCACGATCGAACCGATCGAGGGCGGGGTCGTCTCGGTTGGCCATATTTCCGGCGGCGACGCCTACAACATCCTGCCGGAACGCGTGCAGATGAAAGGCACCGCGCGCTGGTTCAAACCCGAAGTGGGGCGAGCGATCGAGACCAGCATGCACCGCCTGGTCCACGGCATCGCCGAAAGCTTCGGCGCCACGGCGGAGTTGCGCTTCAACCACCACGCTCCGGCAACGATCAACGATCCGGATGCGACCGCGCTGACCGTGCGCGCCGCGAACACCGTGGCGGGCGATGGCAACGTGCGGGAAATGCGCGCCCCCACGATGGGCGGCGAGGACTTCGCCTATATGCTGAACGCCAAGCAGGGCAGCTACATCATGCTCGGCGGCGGCAGCGGACCGGACGCGCCGTTGCTGCATCACCCTTTGTACGACTTCAACGATGAGGTCCTGCCGATTGGCGCGTCCTATTGGGCGGCGCTGGCCGAGCAGTTTTTGGCGAAGGGGGATTAGACCGCCGGGGCAGACGGTTGGGGCGGTTGAACGGCTTGCGAAAGAGCCGCGGCCCCTGCCCTCCCCCGAGGCGTCAGCGGGTCGGATCCACGGATCACGATACCCACCGCGCCGGACCGTGACCTGGAACCGTGGCTTATGCCACCGACCGAACCGGTCGACCCATGGCGACAAAAGAAGCTGTCATTGCGAGCATAGCGAAGCAATCCAGGGCAACCAACAGGATCGATAGTGGCAGGCCCCTGGATTGCTTCGCCGCGCTCGCAATGACAGCGGCCACCCATGGGTCGGTGATTGGGGCGGTTGGTAAATGAGGGCGTGCACAAACAATCGCCGCAACCGGCTGCCCCCCCTCACCATCATTACCGGGCTCGACCCGGCAACCCGCGCTTTCGCGGCATTGGCGTCCGTCTTGCCGCCGGCGGCGCCGGCATCGCGGATCGGCCGGCACTACGCCGAACCGGACACCGCGGAATGTTCGCCGATCGTCACCGTATGGCTCGACAGCGCGTTGATCAGGTCACGATTGTGGCTGGCCAGCAGCACCGCCATGCCGTCCGCCGCACACCCGGCGATCAGGGACGCGACATCACGTTGCGTCAGCGGATCAAGGCGCGAGGTCGGTTCATCGGCGAACAGAAACGCCGGGCGAGCCAGCATCGTCCGCGCCAGGGCCAATCGTTGCAGTTCTCCACCCGAAACCGCTTGGGGCAGGCGATCCAGCAACGCGGGCGACAACCGCAACCGAACCAGCAGCGGCTCCAGCAGCCGGTCCAAGTCCCCCCGCGCCTGGCCCAGCGTCGCCAGAACATCCGCCATCGTCGCGCGGATCGGCCGCCACGGGGCAAACATGGCGCCAGGGTCCTGGTAGAGCTTCTGTCGGGAGCCGGGGCGTATCGGCACCGACCAGCCCAGAGTGCCCGCGGCCAGCGGGCGCAGGCCGAGCATGACATCGCCGAGTGTGGTCTTGCCGCTGCCGGAAGCCCCCCACAGCCCGACGATCTGCCCGCGTGCCACGGACAGGTCCAGCCGCTCGGCCAATACCCGCCCGCCCGGACCCGCGGTCAGGGTCGCACCGCTGACCTGAACCAAAGGCGCTCCCCCTGTCGGCGCATCGGACCGCCATCGCCCGGGAATGGCCTCGATCAGCGCGCGCGTGAACGCGTGGCGGGGTCGCGTGAGGACGTCGTCCGCGGCACCCCGTTCCAACACCACACCATCCCGCAGGACCAGCAGTTCCCCGCCGAGGCCGGCCGCCAGTTCCAGATCATGTGTGACCAGGACCACGGTTCGGCCGGCATCCATCAGCACGCGCAGGCTGTCCCGCACCCGATCCCGCAGCGCAGTGTCGAGGCCCTTTGTCGGCTCATCCACCAGCACGACCCCGGCGGGCGCGCCCATCGCCGCGGCCACCGCGACCCGTTGCGCCATGCCGCCCGAAAGCGCCCAGGGACGCTTGCGCCCGTCTCGATCGGCATGCAGGCCCAAACGCGCCAGCAGGTCGCGTGCCGTCGCAATCGAGGCTTGTCGCGTCAATCCGGCAACCCGCGGTGTATCGGCGGTTTGCGACAGGACACGCCGCGCAGGGGCCAAGGCATGCCACGGCTCCTGCGGCAGCAGGAACAGCGAGCGGGCCCACAACGCGCGGCGATCATCGTCACTGGCGTCGCGGCCGCCAATCCGGATCCGCCCGGACATCACCAACCCATCGGGCAGGGTTCCGGCGATCGCGGCACAGACCAGGCTCTTGCCGGCCCCCGACTCGCCGACCAGGCTGACAATACCGCCGCTGGGCACGGTCAGATCGAACGGCCGCACCAGCATCGCGCCGGTTCGGTCGTGGATGGTCAGACCCTGAACCAGCAGCCCGGTCATGGGGACGGTCCGTGCTTCGCGGGGTCCGTCGCGACGAACAGCAATCCGACGGTAAGCATGATCGCCAGCGCCGGGATGGCGACCAGAAGCGGCTGGTCGGCGGCGTGCGGCAACGCGTCCGCGATCATGGCGCCCCATTCCGGGGTAGGCGGTCGCAGGCCCAGACCCAGGAACCCCAGGCCGGCGATGGTGAGAACACCCTGCCCGAGCATCAGCCCGGCCAAACTGGCGAGCGGCCCCCACAATGTCGGCAGGATCAGTCGGTGCGTGACGGCCGGCCACGACATGCCGGCGAGACGGGCTGCCTCGACATGGGCGGCGCGCAGGCCGCGGGCAGTGGTCAACAGGCCGACCCGACATGGCTCGACCCAGGTGGTGGCGACGATGACGATCCCAAGGCCGAGCGGCCCTGGGGCGAAGCTGCCGGCGACCAGCAAGGCCACGAGGAATGTCGGCAAGGCCAGCGCGGTGTTCACGACGGCACCGATCACCCGGCCCGCGAAGCCCCCGATCATGGCGGCGGTGACACCCAGCGACCCGCCGATCGCGACGGATGCCGCGACCGAAACCGTGGCGATGCCCAGGGAATATCCGGCGCCGTGCAGCAGCCGAACCAGGACGCTACGCCCCAGATGGTCGGTCCCCAGAAGGTAGTCGGCGTTCGGCGACGACAAGGCATCGGCGAGCGTCTGCCGGAGCGGGTCGGCGGAGAGCATGGTCGGTGCAAGCAGCGCGACCGCTCCGATCGCGAGCAACAATCCGAGAGCGGTTTTGCGCGGAACCGTCACGACCGGCCAATCATTTGGTTCAGCCTCGCAGCCAGTGCGTCGGCCAAGGTGTTCGCCGTCACGACACCAATGGCGATCACGACCGCCGCCCCTTGGATCACCGGCACATCTCGCGCGCGCACCGCATCGATCAGCAGCCGTCCCAGGCCCGGATAGGCGAAGACCGTTTCGACGACCGTCGCCCCCTCCAGCATGAACGCCAACCCGAGAAACGAATAGGCGACAATGACCGGGGCGGCGAGCGGCAGGTTGTGCAGGACCAGGATCCGAAAACGATCCACCGCCTTCATGCGGGCAAACGCGATGCTGGGATCGGACCGGGCCGCCGCGACGGCGCGCGCGGTGACCAGCGACAGCCGCAACCCTCCCAACAGGGCGAGCGTGGCCGCTGGCAGGACCAGATGCGCCACATCACCGTGGCCCGCGACCGGCAACCAGCCCAGTTCAATCGCGAACACCGCCCCCAGCATGAACCCGACGACGTAGGACGGCGTTCCAGCGGCCAGCGCCCCAAGGGCGTTCGCGGCAGCGAGACCGCGGCGGGAAAGCCCGAGCCAGGCGCCCAGGGTTACGCCCAGCACCAGCGAGGACGGCCAGGCGACCGCCGCCATCAGCAGCGTACGCATGAGTGGCGCCGCCATCGTCGCCCAGACCGGTTGGTCGGTTACGGTCGAGCGGCCAAGCTCTCCGGTGGCGATGGCGGCGAGCCAGCGCGCGAGCCGCCGTACCGCATCGTCATCCAAGCGGAGTTCGTGACGAACGTCCCGCACGGTTTCGGGGGTGACGCGCTCCGCGTCATAGCGAGCCGCCGCGACCTGAAAGGCAGTGTCGCCGGGCAGCATCTCGGTCATGATGAAGGTGATGGTGGCCACCATCAGCACCGCCACGGCGGCACCGATGGCCCAGCGAAGGATGATGGCTGTCATGGCGCGCGATCAAGCGGCGGCCCAGCGCAGGTCGGCGATGGCGTAGGTCCGTTCGTACGGATCGATGAACCGACCATCAAGGGCGCGCGAGAAGGCGACCACCTGGTCGTACCAGCTATGGGGAATCACTGGCAGTTCGCGTTGCAGGATATCGGTGATCCGGTATCTGGCGGCGGCCTGTTCGACCGGGTCGCGGCTGCTTCGATAGGTCTGGATCGCGACTTCAAGCGACGCCGACCGCCAGCCAGCCGACGCCCACCCGGCCGCCACCGGCGTCACAAAATCGTCCGTCAGCGTGCCGACCGGGTCGGGCACCTGCGCGTAGCCGCGGGCTACCAGGGCTGATTCCAGCTTCCCGGACGCGCGCAGTTGCGGGATCTCCTCACTGTCACCCAACCTGATGCGGGCTTCGATCCCCAGGTCCCGCCAATTCGCCTGCATGGCCTCCGCCAGGACCGGAAGTTCAGGCCGAGCGGCGTAGGTGAACAGTTCGAAGGAGAGGCGGGTGCCGTCCTTGGTACGCACGCCACCGGAAGCGGGTTTCCAGCCGGCCGCATCAAGCAATGCCTCGGCGGCGGCGCGATCGGTGCGCAGTGGCAGTGTGGCGGGATCACGCCAATCCGCCAGGAATGGGGGCAAGAGCTGATCCGCGGCGGCGGCGGGATTGCGCAGGATGACCCGGGCAGCGCCGACGCGATCGATGGCCAACGACAAGGCCTGCCGGACCCTCAGGTCGGCGAACAGCGGCAAGCCCACATTCAGCGCCACATAGCGCGCCCGAGGAATAGGCACCGCCGCCACCTCGACATGCCGGCCACGCCGCAGCCGATCCGCCGCGGCGGGCGGCAGGTTGAACGCGAGTTCCGCGTCACCGGCCTCGGCCAACCGGGCGCGGGTTTCGCCGTCGGGTACGGCGCGATACTGAACCCGGCGGATCGCGGGACCAGCGTCCGTGGCCGTGGTTTCAACGACGAAAGCTCCGTCGATTTTCGTGACGCGATAAGGCCCGGAGCCGATCATGGTGCGGACGCGCCCGTCGGGGCCATACGCATCGGGTGCCAGGATCAGGGCAGAGGCCGAGGCGAGATAGGCGGGCAGGATCGAAAACGGTCCGGAGAGGTGGATCACAACCTCGGCGTCGTCGCTGGCGATCGCGGTGATGGGCACCCGGCGCAGCGCGTTCCCGGTCGCCGCGCGGGCGATGGTCAGCGCGTTCACGACCGAGCCGGGCGTGACCGGTGATCCGTCGTGGAAGCGGCGGCTGGTGCCGATCCGGAAGCGCCATGTCAGGCCATCCGGCGCGACCGACCACATATCGGCCACGGACGGAAGGAAGCGCCCTTCGCGATCTGTTGCGACCAGTGTGTCGGCCACCGACAGGCGTTGAAAGACAAAGCCGCCGCGCGCCGGGTCCAGGCCCCGCAGGTCCCACGGCGCCACGACCCGCAAGGTCCGGGCCACTGTGCCGGACCCCGATGTGCCGGACTCCACGGTGCCGGCCCCCACTGTGCCGGCCCCCACGGTGCCGGACTCCGATATTCCAGTCTGGGCAAGGGCCGGCGCGCTGGCCAGTGCCATCGCACCCGCGGCCGAGACGAAGCCCCGCCGTGATAGAGCCGAGACAGCGGTCGGGCCACTGCCCCGACCAGGCGAACCGCCGCAATGGGTCGAACGAGCGATCCGATTGTCCGCGACCGCATCGTTCAGAGTAGGGTTGGCTGTCATGCGCGGGTCCGTTGGGCATTGCCTTTGGATCGCGGAATAGGGCGGGATGGTCCGCGTATCGACAGTCCTGGCATATCCCGCGCTCGGTATGATGTTTTCGATTATTCATCATACAGGTCGCGGTTGGCGAGAAAAGGGGTGCGCCAGCAGCGAGCCGCCACCTCTCACGCGGACCAAATACTCACCGAACTGCTCGACGCGGGCGCTTGTGCCGAAGATCGATGCGTCGCCACGAGTGGTCCGAACCCCGCCGGACGCCCCCGCCGGACGTCGGGACTTGCGGAAGCCGCGTAGTGTTCTGAAAATGCGCAGCCAAGTTGGGTGGGTAACGTTGGGTGGGTAACAGACCCGGCTCGGGATCAGCACCGCCACCCGTTGGGGGTGGATAACCAAAGCGCGGGGCGCGCGGGCGGCCCCATCAACCGGTCAGGCCAGAAGACCCATTCGGATTGACCCAGGTGTCGCCTGACCAGCCCTGCGTATCGTAATCTGCCATGCATTGGTCGACCAGGGCTTCCATCTTTGCCATGTCGCCGCCGCGCTGGGCGTTGGTGAGCGATTGCAGGCGGATGTCCTCCCACCCGCCAGCGTAATTCCGCTCATACAACTCATGCCGGCCGCCGAATTCGGTGCCAATCGCGTCCCAGAGCAGCTTCATGATCTTGATCCGCTCCTCATAGCCGATGCCGTAGGACCCGCGGACGTACTGGCGCAGATAGGGCTCGATCGCCGGATTGGCGAAATCCTTGACCGAGGACGGTAGATAGATCAGCGCCGAGGTCACCGTGCGCTCGATGATGTCCTTGATGCGCGGATAGGCGTCCGGCGCGAACACGCGATAGGACAGGCCGGCTTGCAGTTGCGGCAGCACCGCGTCGCCGATCCATTTATCGGGATTGTGCACCATGGCGTTGGACAGCGACCAGAACAGATTGCGCCACGCCACGACCTCCCCCAGCAAGGTCTGGTTGCCGCGGGCATCGTCGCCCCCGGTGCAGCGCAGCGCCTTGGCCAGCAATCCAGTGATGAAATCCAGTTTCACCGCGAACCGCGTACAGCCCTGGAGGAGGAAGCCGTTGGTGAAGCCCGACCGCGGGTAGAAACTCAACACGCGGGCGGGATCGCGATAGATGAACACGTCCTCCCAGGGGATGAACACCTTGTCCAATATGAAGATCGCGTCGTTTTCGTCGAAGCGCGACGACAGCGGATAGTCGAACGGGGAGCCGTAGCGTTCCGCCGCCCGTTCATAGGAGGTACGGCAGATCAACTTTAGGCCGGGCGTGTCGATCGGGACGATGAACATCAGCGACATGTCCAGGTCCTCGGTCGCGGTTTTGGAGCTCTGCCCCATGTAGTTGTAGTGCGTGATCGCGGCCGACGTGGCGACTACCTTGGCGCCGGAGACGATGATGCCGCCGTCGACTTCCTTTTCGACGCTGACGAAGACGTCCTTGGATTGTTCCGCCGGCTTGTGACGATCGACCGGCGGGTTGACGATCGCGTGGTTCATGAACGGCACGGTTTCCTGGGCGCGTTTGTACCAGGTCCTCGCGTTGTCGGCGAAGGGGCCATAATACTCGGCATTGCCGCCCAACGTATTGGTATAGGCCGCTTTGTAATCCGGCGTGCGGCCCATCCAGCCATAGGTCAGGCGGGACCATTCCGCGATCGCGCCCTGGGCACCGATCAGGTCCTCCCGCGAGCGAGGCACGCGGAAATATTTGTGCGTATAGCCGCCGGACCCGGTATCCGTTGGGCAGGTCAGCACGTCCCGCTTCGCCGGATCATGCAGGGCATCGTAGAGGCGTGCCATGGACCGGACGGAATTGCGAAACGCGGGATGCGTCGTGACGTCCGCCACCCGCTCTCCGTCGATATAGACTTCTCGCCCGTCGCGCAGGCTTTGCATGTATTCGGCGCCGGTATAGGGGCGGCGCTTGTCGGCGATGTGGTCTTCGGGTCGCATTGGCGGTCTCCCTGGTATCGGTGCTGGACGGCATCCGCCAGTGGGTATCTGCCAGTGGGGTATCTGCCAGTGGGCATCTGCCAGTGGGCATCTGCCAGCGTCAGGTCGTGATTTGCGTCTCGGTCACCAGTCTGGCGGCTTCGGCTCCGCGTACCTTGGCGATGTCGTCCTGGTACTTCAGCAGCACGCCCAAGGTTTCATCGACGTCGCCGGCCGTCAGTTCGGTCTTGTTCAGATAGGTCAGCGCCTGTGCCCAGTCGATCGTCTCGGCGACACCGGGTAGCTTGAACAACTCCTCCCCGCGCAACCGCTGGACGAATCCGACCACCTGGGACGCCAGGTGGTCTGGCACATCCGGTGCCTTGGCCGCCAGGATCGCGCGCTCCCGCGCCGCATCGGGGTAATCGACCCAGTGATACAGGCAGCGCCGGCGGATCGCGTCATGCACCTCCCGCGTGCGGTTGGACGTCAACACCACGACCGGCTGCGTTTTCGCGCGCACCGTGCCGAGTTCCGGGATCGTGATTTGGAAATCGGCCAGCAGTTCCAGCAGGAACGCCTCGAACGGTTCGTCGGCGCGGTCGAGTTCGTCGATCAGCAACACGGCGGGGGGCAGGTCGGGATCGATCGCCGACAGCAGGGGGCGCGCCTGAAGGAACTGACGCGTATAGATATCGTTGGACAATTCGCCTCGATCGGTTTGGCCCCCGGCCTCGGCGAGGCGGATCGCCATCAACTGGCGCGCGTGGTCCCATTCATAGGCCGCCGCCGACAGGTCCATGCCATCGTAGCATTGCAGCCGCACCAGGCGCCGGTTCAGCCCGGCGGCGAGGACCTTGGCGATCTCGGTCTTGCCGGTCCCGGGTTCGCCTTCCAGAAACAACGGACGATGCATGACAAGCGACAGATGCACTGTCGTCGCCAGTTCGCGGTCCGCGATATACCCCTGCTCGGCCAGCAGTCGCGCGGTATCGGAGACGGTCTTGGGCAGCGGCGTCACTAGAGCATGCTTCCCAGAGCGCTCAGCACCATCAGCGCGAAGACCGCGCCACCCATCCAGAATGCCAGCGGCAGGCCGAACGGTTCCCGCGGGATCAACGCCCAGATGCTGATCGCCGATGGCGGCATGACGGCAGGCGGCGCATGGTGAACAGGCGCCGCTGGTGGTGGCGCGATCGCAACCTGGACCGGCGATGGAGGGACGAGTTCCTGCACCTGTTTGGAGAACCGGTCGAAGAACGCTTCCGCCATCTGCTTGGCGGTCGCGTCGATCAGGCGCGCACCCAACTGGGCGATCTTGCCGCCAACCTGGGCGTTGACCGTGTAGGACAACAACGTGCCGGTCCCGTCATCGGTCAGCGACACCTTGGCGCCCCCCTTGGCGAAGCCGGCCACGCCGCCCTGGCCCTCGCCGCCGATCGTGTAGCTGTTGGGCGGATCCATATCGGACAATTGCACGTTGCCGGTGAAGCGGGCGGAGATGGGGCCGAGCTTGATGGCGGCGGTGGCTTTCATTTGGGTGTCGGAGAGTTTGTCGAGGGTCTCACAGCCGGGGATGCTGGCTTTCAGCACCGCTGGATCGTTCAACGCGTCCCAAACGATCTGGCGTGGCGCCGGGATGCGCCGCTCACCCGTCATGTCCATATGCTGCCTACCTTTGTTCCGCGGGCCCTGTCGCGCGGAGGCCGACGTTACCGGCCGGGTCGGGGTGGCGCAACCGCGGGGGCGCGGTTGTCAACGCAAAGTTAGAATGTCCCCATCGCGGCGCGACGGCCTGCCATTTGGCGTCCGATATGCGCCGATCCCGGAGAAGGCTTGTGCCGGGAGCCCATAGAGGGGTGTCTACGATGCGATGATGAAGCAGGACCTGCTTGTCACCTACGAACACATGATGTCGCCGACGGCCGCACTCTCTGACTATGTCCTGCCGGGTGATGCCTGGCTGGAGCGGCCGACGATGCAGGCCGGCATCAGCGAGCAGGCGATGGAGCCACCCGGCGAGTACCGCAACATCGTGACCTTCTGGCACGAGGTGGCCAAGCGCTTGGGGCTCGGCGACAAGTTCCCGTGGAAGAACGCGGTGTAGATGTTGAATGATCGTCTCGAACCGGGTGGAGTGACCTGGGACGATCTCGCTGCCATTATTGTCCAACGGGGCGTCGGGATGTTCGAGAAAGGTGAACAGGTTATTACGCACCTTGGCGTATCGTTTTCGCAATCGCCTGCCATGAGGGTTTGGTCGGCGCCAGCGCGATGATCGCGGTCAGTTCCCGATCCAACCTGCGCTGATAGGTCCGGCGTGTGCTCTCGGCCAGGGCCTTGCGTCGCCGCACCAGAACGACAGCAAACAGTAACAACAGCTTCATGCGGGGGGCGACAATCGTGTCTCCCGCCTCGATGGCATACTGACAGTCGCGCAACTGGTGCGCCAAACAAACCTGCCAAAGATCGGCATGGCCCTGCTGCGCGCCGTAGAGATCGGACACCCAGATGCTGGGCCGATGCCCCGCCATCACCTCGGTGACCACGCTGGCGGCACGGCTGTTGCGCATCACATGGATCGCCACCTGATCGTTCTGGAACACCCAGGTCCAGTCGGCCTTGCCGTCTATACGCACAGATGTTTGGTCGGAGCAAACGATCCGCGAACGACTCAGACGCGCGAGGATCGCCGCGACCACGTTGTCGAAGCAGGGTCTGGCGGTTTGGAACATGGCGTCCAGCGCGCCCTTGCTGATTTGCAGCGCGTAGAGATGCAGGAACATCTGGCTCCGGCGCTTGTAGCTGATGGCGTGGGTGACGCGCAGATAGATCGCCAGGGTCAGGATGTTGCTGCTGAACGGGGAGGCGACATTCATGCCTTCCGGCACCGGGACCAGGGTGACGCCGCCGCATCCGCGGCAATGGCCGGCGTGGCTCAAGTGGTTGAGCTTCGGAAACTGGGTCACGCCCAGGGTGAAACTCGACTCGCCCATGACCGTGTTAAGGAAATTCTGCGCCGGTCCTGTAGACAACCGGTTACCCGATCGGGCGCTGGATCACCGGGGTTGAGCAGTTAGGCGACGCGCAAGAATGACCGCTCCAACAGGGATACGAACGCCAAGACCCCGTCATGGTGGGCCTGCGCCCGCCATGACGCGGAGAGGCATGTGCCATCGACCCCCGATGCGGTAATTTTTGCGCGTCGCCTTACCATTGAAGACTTGCTGTCGCTGATGATTATCCCCTTTTGTCAATGCCCCCGAGGCTGTTCCTGATATGAACCGCCTGTCAAATGCCCTGTCGAAAATATTAGCCGCACCCAAAACATAATGCATGATGCGTTGGCACGAGAACGGTGCTGCGTCGCACCGACGGCGTCGTGGCCGCCGCCGACCCGCAACGGGCCGGCTCAATTTGGGGCTGACTACCTCAGGTCGAGCGCCGCTTCGCCAGCCGGGGAAACGGCGCTACACTGATAGAATGTTACGGGGTCGCATTCTCTCCCCCGCCCAATCAGTACATCACATCCCCACCATTCGGCGACAAAGTCGCACCGACATAAAAGCCACCATCCGGTCCCGCCAGCAACACGGCGGTCGCGGCGATCTCCTCCGGCCGGCCGAAGCGGCCCACCGGCAAGGCATCGATGAACGCCTGCCGATCCGCGTCGTCCATCGTCGCGGTCAGGTCCGTCACGACTGGCCCCGGCGCGATGGCATTCACCCGCACGCCCTTGGGCGCCGCCTCCCACGACAGCGCCCGAGTGAACCCCATGATCGCCGCCTTCGCCGCCGAATAAGGTGCCGAGTTCACCGCGCCCTTCAGCCCACGCTGGGACGCCACGTTGATGATGCAGCCCCGCCCGCGCGCCACCATCGCCGGATAGATCGCCTGCGCCATGAAGAACATGCCTTTCAGGTGCACGCCCAGGATCAGGTCGAACTCGGCTTCGGTATAGGCCTCGAACGGCTTGCGGATATTCATGCCGGCGTTGTTGAACAGAATATCGATCGCGCCGAAACCACTGGCCACATCGGCCGCGAACGCCTTGCTCGCCGCAATGTCGCGCACATCGACGGACCGGTGCATCGCCCGGCGTCCCAATGCCACGATCTCCGCCGCGGTTTCATCCGCCTTGGCATCGTCGTTCAGGTGGCAGAACGCGATATCCGCGCCCTCCGTCGCGAAGGCGAGCGCCGTCGCCCGTCCGATCCCGCGTGATCCGCCCGTCACCAATGCGATCTGTCCCGTCAATTTCATGACCACTCTCCTGTTTGCGATGCTGCACCGACAGGATGGCATGTTGCCCGTTCGCGCCGCTTGCACCAAGTTTGCTCTATGCAAGTTGCCCGCACGCTCTCCGACCTTCGCTCCGCCTGCGCTGCCATGCGTTCGGCGAACCGGCCTCTCGCCCTGGTTCCGACCATGGGGGCATTGCATGAGGGGCATAAAACCCTGGTCCGGCGCGCGGTCGAATCCGGCGCGGCGACGGTGGCATCGATTTTCGTCAATCCGCTGCAGTTCAGCCCCACCGAGGACCTGTCGCGCTATCCGCGGGACGAACCGGGCGATCTGGCGGCACTGGAGGCATCCGGGTGCGCTCTGGCCTGGTTGCCCGACGTCACCACGATGTACCCGCCGGAGGAAGCGACGACGATCAGCCTGACCGGACCGGCGGAGCGTTGGGAGGGCGACGCCCGGCCGGGCCATTTCCGTGGCGTCGCGACGGTTTGTGCCAAGCTGTTCGGCCAGGTCCGCCCGGACCGCGCCTATTTCGGCGAAAAGGACTGGCAGCAATTGCAGGTCATCCGCCGCATGGTGGCGGATCTGTTGCTGCCGCTCGATATCGTCGGCGTGGAAACCGTCCGAGAGCCCGACGGCCTGGCCATGTCGTCCCGCAACCGCTTCCTGACGCCAACGGATCGTGCTCTGGCACCGATCGTGGCACGCACGCTGAGCGGCCTCGCGCGGGATCTGGCCGGTAGGGCCGCGGCCGCACCCTTGCTCGCCGCCGCGACAGATGCGCTGACCACAGCCGGCTTCGCCGTCGACTATCTGGCACTGGTGGACGGCCCAACGCTGGCACCGATCGATGCAGCGATCCCAGGCGCCCGCCTGATCGTCGCCGCTCGTCTGGGATCGGTGCGGCTATTGGACAACATGGCGGGTTGCTGATGGTCGGCGCGAGCAGCCGTAATCATACGGTAGGATGTAACGAAACTCTGGCATTTTTCGCCTCATTGGTGTAGTTAGGCGATGCGCTACAATCATGGGAACCATCATGCGTGCAACACTCCTTGCCGCCATCGCTTTGGCCAATATCCTGCCCGCGACCGCGGCCTTCGCCGGGGACCAGGACTTCACCCTGCTGAACAAGACCGGCTACGAGATAGAGAAAGTCTATGTCAGCGCTGTCAACGCGAAGTCGTGGGAAGAGGACATCCTCGGCAAGGACACGCTGGAAGACGGCAGTTCCGTCAATATCGCCTTCAAACGCAGCGAGACCGCCTGCCGTTGGGATATGATGGTTGTCTATACAGACGGCGACAAGGCAACCTGGACCAATCTGAACCTTTGCCGGATCGGCAAGGTGACGTTGTTCTGGGATCGCAAAAACGAAGTGACGCGAGCCGTCCTGGATTAGGGCATCCCCACGCCGAGCGAAATAGAGCAGCGCCTGAAGCAGACCCTAGCGCCAGGCCATGCCTCGGTTGGCCGATACCAGCCGGAGTGTGGTCGTGCCGATGTGTCGGTCGGCCGAGCGGTTGTTCGACCGACTTAGTGCGGTTGGAGCCAATCGATCCAGGCGCCGTGCGGGTCGGTCCAGGCCACGGGATGGCCGTTGACCGCCAGCAGGAAGCTCCCCGCTGGCCCCTTGCGCCCGGCACGCTCGGCGATCGCGGGGAACGTGGCCGGAACCTCGTGACTGATCCAGACGGCGGCGTGATCGCAGACCGCACGGGCAAACGCCGCCCGCTTGGCCGGTTCGGTCACGTAGCCCAGCACCGCCGAATGAAACACAACGATCGTCGGCCCGACCGGAGCGTCCGCCACCAGGGCCGGTAGATCGGTTGTCAAATCTCCTGCCCGCACCCGGGCCGGCGTGGCGCGCGCCACATCCATGGCCGCACGCAGTCGGGCAAGGCGCTCGGTCTGGTCGGGCCAGACCAATGCTTCCAGCCACGCGACATCCCTCGCATCCTGAAGGTCGATCGGGCTCAGGTCCATTCCGGCCCGCCAGGCGATTTCCGGCACCCGGTCCGGTATCGGCGTGCCAGCCCCGGCATGGCAGGGAAAGATCGGCGCAGGCGCCTCACGTCCGACATGAAGACCGTCGTAGTTGTAACCGTAGCGGTCGAGTTGCAGGCACAATCCAGCCGAGGAGCCGACCTCGATCAATGCCAGGGGCTGATGCAGGCGACGCAGCACGGGCAGCAGAACGGCGCAGCGCCCCGGCTCGTTGGTCTGGGTCACCCGGGTGGCCATCAGCGCGACAACGTCATCGGTTTGCGCCATGAACTTCTTGCGGAAATCGGCCCAGTTCCGGGGCGTGCCGCACACCACGCGCACCGCGGCGAACAGCAGGTTCGGTTGCTGCTTTCCCACCGGCAATTCGGCGAGCACGCGCAACAGCCTGGCGTCTTCGGCAACACCCAGCGCCAACGCCTCGTACAGCGGCGAGCGACCGTGGGCTTCCTGTTCGGCAAAGCGCCGATAGCGCGCCGCCAGCCGGTCAGTCATGTCTGCAAATCATCATGCCGGGAGTTGGAACGCCTTCCGGGCAAAAAGGGCAAGAGCTTGTGCCGGAAAAAAGCGCCGCGATTGGCTCCCAACGTCCCACGGACCGTCAAAGATGCCGAGGGTCCAGGTCACACCCGACGGCGATCCGCCATTTGCGGGCACCCGCTAATCGCCGAGCGCTTTCCTTGCCACACTGGCCAGGAACCCGGCGGCGGCCGGCAGGATGGCGTCGTTGAAATCATAGTTGGAATTGTGCAATTCGCACCCGCCCTCGGCCGGGCCGTTGCCGATCCACACGAACGCGCCAGGCCGGTGGTCGAGGTACCAGGCGAAGTCCTCGCCCGTCATCGCCGGGGCCATGTCGCGACGCAGCGGCAACCCGGCTTCGGTTACCGCCAGACCCGCCAGATCCCGTTCGGCCGCCGTGTTGGTGGTGACCGGATTGCCGCGAGGGATCTGCACGTCGATCTCCACCGCGAAGGTATGGGCCACACCGGCGGCGATGCGATGCACCGCTTCCTCCACCTGATCCCGGACCGCGTTGCGTAAGGTTCGCATGGTGCCGCGCATCACCGCTTCGCCGGGGATCTGGTTGGCGGCGGAACCGGCTTGCATGGTGGCGACGGTGATCACGGCGCTGTCCAGCGGATCGACGTTCCGCGACACGATGGATTGCAGCGCCAGCAGCAGATGCGCCGATGCCACCATCGGATCGCGAGTCATATGCGGCAGGGCGGCGTGCCCGGAATGGCCCTTGACGGTGAAATACAGCCGGTTGCCCGACGCCATCACCGCGCTGTCATGCACCGCGACCGTGCCGGCATCGAGGCCGGGCCAGTTGTGGTAGCCGAAGATGCGCTCCATCGGAAATCGCTCGAACAATCCGTCGGCGATCATGCTTTTGGCGCCACCGCCACCTTCCTCGGCCGGTTGGAAGACCAGTTGCACCGTGCCGCTCCAGGACGGGTCGCGCGCCAGCAGCGCCGCCGCGCCCAGCAGGGACGCCGTATGCCCGTCATGCCCGCACGCATGCATCACACCGGGATTGGTGGAGGCATGCGTCACGCCGCTGGTTTCCAGGATCGGCAGCGCGTCCATATCGGCCCGCAGCCCGACCGAGCGGTTGGACTGGCCCCGCGTGATCGTCGCCACCACGCCATGCCCACCGACTCCCGCCACGAAGGGCACGCCCAGTTCCGTGAGGCGTGCCTGCACGAAAGCGGAGGTCTCCTTTTCGTGCAGGGTGAGTTCGGGATGGGCGTGCAGGTGGCGGCGCCAGCCGGTCAAGGTGGCGTGGAGGGCCTTATCCCAGGGGGCCTTGTCCATCTCAGCCGTTGACCTGACGCATGATCGCGACCCATTGGTCCAGGATCGGCAGGATCTTGTCCGCCTTTTCCGACGGCAGGCTGGTGGACACGCGGGTCACGTTCAGGTCGTTATACCGCTTGATCAGATCGACATCCGGCGCCTGCCCTCCGATGGAAATGTCCATGGCGTCAGGATCGCGTCCGGCCTCGGCGGTCATCTGACGGAAGCGGGGGATCAGTTCGGTCAACGGCGTCGGATTGCCTTCGGTGACCTGCGGCACCCAGCCATCGCCGTAGCGGATCGCGCGACGGGCCGAGTAGGGGAAGGCGCCGCCGATCAGGATCGGGGGATGCGGCTTTTGCACCGGCTTCGGCCAGGTCATCATCGGGTCGAAATTGACGAATTCCCCATGATATTCGGCCTTGGTCTGCGTCCAGATCGCCTTCATGGCCTCAATATTCTCCCGCGCGCGCTTGTGGCGGGTGGCGAACGCGGTGCCGTGATTTTCCATTTCGTCCTGGTTCCAGCCATTGCCAACGCCGAATACGAAGCGGCCGCCGGAAATCTGGTCGATCGAGGCCACCAGCTTGGCGGTCTGGATCGGGTCGCGCTGGGCGATCAGGCACACGCCGGTGCCGATCTTGATGGTTTTGGTCGCCATCGCCGCCGCGGTCAGGGTCACGAACGGGTCCATGACGTCGTAATAGCGCTTGGGCAGATCGCCACCCAGCACGAACGGGGTCTTGCGGGAGGCCGGGATGTGGGAGTGTTCGGGCGCCCAGACGATGTCGAAACCCCGCTCCTCCGCCGCGACCGCGAGTTCAGCCGGCCCCATGGAATAGTCGGTGAAGAACATCGATGCGCCGAATTTCATGCCTGCTGCTCCCGGTAATGGCGGTCATGCGAAAGGTGGGGCGGTTTGGCCAGCGGCGCAACCGTGTTGTTGTGCGCCGGCGCCACCATCGGCATCGGCTGCATTTGGGGTCGGCCAAAGAATGGCGAACCGCCCGGTCAAGCCGCCGGCCCGTCTCCTGCCCGCTTGCGCAGATGCGCCGCGATCGACGCCAGCGCCGCCGGGGTCATGCCCTGGATCCGTGCCGCCGCACCCAGCGACTCCGGCCGAACCCGTTGCAGCTTGTCGCGCAACTCGTTGGACAATCCGCCGATCCGATCGAACGCCACGTCGTCCAGGGACACCGCGTCTTCTCGCCGTGTGATGCGGATATCGGCCTCCTGACGCTGCAGGTATCCGGCGTAGCGCGCTTCGGTCCGCATCTGTGTCGCGGCGGTGGTCGGAATGTCGCGCAACCATGGGAACAGGCCGGCCAGAGCGTCCCATTCCACCCCGTCATGCCCCAGCAGATCCAGGACTGACCGCCGGCGTCCATCGGCGCGGATATGGATGCCATGGGCCGCCAGTTCCGTGGCGCCGGCCCCATCCTGACGCGCCCGAGCAAGCGCCATCCCCACCTGCGCCCGATGCGCTTCGAAAGCCACCGTTCGGCTGGACCCGACGCACCCCCAATCCATACCCTTCGCGGTCAATCGCAGATCGGCGTTATCGGCGCGCAAGGACAGCCGGAATTCCGCGCGAGAGGTGAACATCCGGTACGGCTCGCTGACGCCCTGGGTGGTCAGGTCGTCCACCAGCACACCCAGATAGGCTTCGGAGCGTCCCAATCCCACCGACACCCCACCGCCGGCCTTCCGGGCGGCATTCACCCCGGCCAGCAGACCTTGCGCGGCGGCTTCCTCATACCCGGTGGTGCCGTTGATCTGCCCGGCCAGAAACAATCCCGGCAGCGCGTGCAGTTCCAGCCCGGTGTCCAACGCGCGCGGATCGACGTAGTCGTATTCCACCGCGTAGCCGGGCCGGACCATTCTGGCGCGCTCCAGGCCCGGGATCGTCGCCAGAAGGGCCTGTTGGACCTCCACCGGCAGGCTGGTGGAAATGCCGTTCGGGTAGATCGTCTCGTCGTCCAGCCCCTCGGGTTCCAGGAAGATGTTGTGGCTGTCTCGCGCGCTGAACCGCTCGACCTTGTCCTCGATCGACGGGCAATAGCGCGGTCCGACGCCGGTGATGTTGCCGGCGTGGATGGCGGAACGGTGGAGATTCGCCCGGATAATGGCGTGGGTCGCCGGCGTGGTGGCAGTCATCCGGCATTCGACCTGCCGGTTCAGCAGGCGGTGCGTCAGCGTGCTGAACGGCTCGGGATCCACGTCGCCGGGATCGGCGCGCAATCCCGTCCAGTCGATCGTGCGCCGATCCAGGCGCGCCGGCGTGCCGGTTTTCAGGCGGCCAAGCGGCAAGGCAAGGCGGGCGAGGGTGTCGGCGAGGGCGATGGACGGGGCTTCTCCAACCCGCCCGGAGGCCGTCTGCTGGTCGCCGATATGGATAACGCCGCGCAGAAACGTGCCGGTGGTCAATACCGCGGCGGCGCAGGCGATACGGCTGCCGTCCCCACAGAGGACCGCGGCCAGACGGCCATCAGGGCCGATTTCCAGGTCCTCGACCGCGCCGGCGCGCAACGTCAGGTTCGGTGTGTCGTCCAACAGGCGCCGCATCGCGCGCCGGTAAAGCGAGCGATCCGCCTGCGCCCGAGGGCCGCGCACCGCCGGTCCCTTGCCTCGGTTCAGCAGCTTGAAATGGATCCCGGCGGCATCCGCCACGCGTCCCATCAGCCCGTCCAGGGCATCGATCTCCCGCACCAGATGGCCCTTGCCGATGCCGCCGATCGACGGGTTGCACGACATTTCCCCGATCGTTTCCAGACGGTGCGTCAGCAGGACGGTGCGTGCGCCCATCCGCGCCGATGCGGCCGCGGCTTCGCATCCGGCGTGCCCGCCACCCACCACGACAACGTCGAATACCTGATCCATGGGCGCGATATAGCCGCATTCAAAGCGGGCAGCCACCAAACTTGATGCATCCATCGCGCGTGGGAGCCTGACCTATGACGGGGTCGGTATCGTCCTGGACCGCCTCGACAAAGCAGGCAGGGCCATGGCCGAGACGGTGTTGTCGACAGCCACGCCGCGCGCATTTCCGTCACAAGAGCCACCGGGGCGGCAACCTCGCCCGTCACGCCCTGGCCTTCGCCGTCCGCCGAGGCTTCGCCATCGGTTTGGCCCGCACCATCGCCCGCGCGGCCGCCAGTTCCGGCCCGGTCAGGATCAACCGCGCGCATCCCTCGGATTCCCACATCCGCGCATTGAAGTCTGGATGCAGCCGGATCGGCCCGCCGCCATTTTCGAAGTTGGCGCGATCGCCGGTATCCAGGAAGCTCTCGGTCGGCAAGCCTTCCGATCGCACCACGTCGTGCCAGGGCAATTGCACGTGAAAATACGTCACCTCCGGCACCGGCACCTGACGGATGGACGCCCCGTCGATCAACCGATGCACCGGCACCAGCACCTCATTCACGTAGATCGCGTGATCGGGGGACAGCCACAGGTCGCGCCGTGGCAGCCCTCGACCGAAGGCATGCGCCTCCACCACCACCGGCCACACTTTCTCCGGATGAGGATGACGGGCGCAATCGATGCGCCGGCGTCCCAACCAGACGACCGGGGCCAGGCGTTCTCCCAGTACCGTCGGGATCAGGTCACCCTCGGCCAGGTCTTCCACCGCGACCATGCCCTGTGCGGTTTCGATCCGCGTGCCCTGGACGAAGCAGCCGATTTCGACGGTGGCAAGGCCGTCGCTCTCGCTGAAAATGAAACCGTCCGCGGTGCCGGTGTCGAAGCCGACGTCGCTCAACTGGTAGGATTGCGAGTCGGACCGCAGCAACGTCAGGATCGAACCGGCGAGTTCGGCGGCCACGATGCTAACCCCGGCCCCGAAGTTGAACCCGATCCGGTCGCCGGTGAACAGGCTGTTCAGCGCGGTCTCGAAATTGCTCCCTGGCGTCCGCACGATCAGGGACTGGCCGAAACCGTTGCCGAAGTTGATGGCACTGGCGGACAGGAACCCATCCACCTCCAGGGAGCCGTCGTTGTCCACGGCCAAGGTGCCGCCACCGATGATATTGCCGAAGAACTCCAGCAGGCCGCCGGACGCCACGATCCCGCCGTCGTTGACCACATTGGTCGCGTCCACCGTGCCGAAGCCGGTGATCAGGCCGCCCACGCCGATGGTCACCGTCGGCGGATCGAGCAGCCCGCCCTGCATGTTCAGTACGCCACCCGCGCCGATCGTGGCGGACAGCACCTGGACGGTGCCGCCGGTCTCTATGGTCAGGGTGCCGAAGGAGTCGTCTCCGCTGGCATTGGCGATTTTCAGTGCCCCGCCGACCAGACGCGCGCCGCCGCCGCCGACCGTGATATCGCCCGATCCGCCGCTGCCGTTGCCCAGCGCGATGGCAAAGGTGCCGGTGTTGACGACGGCGCCGCTGGTGACGTTCAGGGTGCCGATGCCCTGCTCGCCCACGATCAGGTCGCCACCGACGCTCCACAGGGCGTTCACGCCGTCGATCAGCCCGAGTCCGACATTGGACACGCCCAATCTGGCACCGGTAGGGCCGCCGCTGCCGGTCGTCAGAGTGCCGCCCGAGAACACCCGCAACACGCCCAGACCGTCGACACCGACATCAAGGCTTCCGGTGCTGCTGAAATTGCTGGCGGACACGGTCAATGTTCCGGATCCGCCGCTCGACAGGCCCAGCGCCAGGCCGTTGGCCGACCCGGTGCCGCCGGCGTTCAGGGCCAGATCGCCCGTGCCCTTGTCGCCGATCACCAGTCGTCCGTTGGACGCAATGGTGCCGCCGGCCACCGTTACCCGACCCTGTCCACCGGTATCGCGGCCCAGTACCATCCGATCACTGGCCGTGACGGTGCCGGTGGTCCGCAACAGGCCGCCCGATCCGACGGTCACGGTGCCGGTACCGGAGAGCGTCGTGCCGCCGATGACCGTGCTCACCCCGGCCACCACCGACCCGGTGACGGACACCGTCCCGCCATTGACCGCCAGCGTGCCCTGATCGCCATTGCCGCCGATCAGCAGCAGGGACTGGACGTTCAACGACCCGCCGCTCGCGATGGTGGCCGAACCGGTTCCGCCGGTCTGAGACTTGTCGGTGGCGCTGCCGACACCCAGGGTCAGCGTGCCCGCGTTCAAGGTGCCGGCCGCATCCTGCACGACCGACACCGTCCCATCATTCCCCACGACCAGCCGGCCCGTCCCCGCTCGGCCGATGGCCATGCCGCCCACGGCGATGAAGGTCGCATCCGTGCCGGCGACCGAAACGACGCCGGTGCCAAACTGACCGACGACGAACTCGGAATTCGTCCCTGTGGCGACCAGCATCGTGTTGCCGGCTGACGTGGTCATCGAGCCTTCGTTGGCGAACAACCCGGCGACGGTGCCGTCCTGTTGCACATCGATCGTGAAGACGCTCCCGGCGGGACCGGTCGCGGCGATGGTGCCCGCGTTCACGAAGCGCCCGGCAATCGCGATCAGGGATGCCTCCGGCGCAACTTGCGCGGGGGAGAACGCGTTGGTGATAATCGTGGTCGCGTCGACCGTCGGGTTGGCCAGGTCGATCGCCGGCCCGCCGATCAAAGTCAGAGCCGCCACGCCGGCGATGTCACCAAGCGCAATGGTATTCCCAGTAAAATCTGAATCATCCGAAAGTTGCACAGTCCCGGTTGCGATGATGGCGCTATCGCCCGCGTTCGGCCGTCCGTCTGGATTGCCAGGGCCGCCTTCAAGCGTCCAATTCGCCGCGCTGTCCGCCGCGCCGGTACCGCCGATCCAACGATACGTGGATGCCATGAGGCCGCTCCTAACTCGTTATAGTTGCACAATTCAAGCGGGAATAATCGGCTTGTCAATCGGGCTAGCACCCGTATGTGTTGTGGTTCACGATAATTAACTACTATTTGACGCAGCCCGGTTTCGGTGCCTCCCGTGCGCCACACTCTTGTCTCTGCCTGGCCACGGCTTTACCGTCCCGCCATCGACCGGCGCGAAAGCCGGCCGAGACAAAAAAAACGCACGGTGACGCCCGTGATGGGGCGCCCGTGACGGGGCTGCCGTGACGGGACGGCGATTTGGATGCCCCTGCGGGACTCCATTTGACCGACGTCACCTGGAACCAGGAGCGACCATGAGCGATTCACTCCCGACCGCGACCCGTGTGGCGGACCCCGGCATCCGTGCCTTATATCGGCTGGAAAACCGCTGGCAGGCTTGGCTGGATGTCGAGGCCGCGTTGGCGCAAGCCCAGGCCGAACTCGGCATCATCCCCAAGGAGGCCGCACCCGCCATCACCGCCAAGGCGCGCCTGGACCTGATGGACCGCGCCCGCATCGACGAGGGATTTGCCCGCACCGGCCACACCCTGGTGCCGCTGGTCTGGGAACTCGGGCGGATCGTGGGGGAGCCGCATGGCGGCTGGGTGCATTGGGGTGCCACCACGCAGAACATCACCCAGACCGGCGACCTGCTGGTGCTGCGCCAGGCGCACACGATCTTCTTCCGCCAGATCGGGGACGTGCTGTCCGCGATGGCGGACCTTGCCGAACGCACGGCCGATATGCCGATGGCGGGGCGGACGCATGGCCAGCACGCGGTGCCCGCCACCTTCGGCTACAAGGTCGCGGTCTGGATCGACGAGTTGCTGCGCCATGTCGAGCGCCTTCGTCAGGCCGCACCCCGCATGTTCATCGCCATGCTCGGCGGTGGAGCGGGGACCTACGCCTCGCTGGGCAAGCAGGGGCCGCCGGTGCAGCAGGGGATCGGGCGGATCCTCGGGTTCGGGTCGATGACCGTGCCGTCCCGCGCCATCGGCGACCATTTGGCGGAGAATATCTGCATCCTGGGCCTGCTCGCCGCCACCTGCGGCAAGATCGGGCGGGAAATCTACACCCTGATGAAGACCGAATTCGGGGAGGTCGAGGAACCGGTTCCCCCGGGCACGGTCGGCAGTTCCACCATGCCGCAGAAGCGCAACCCCAAATTGTGCCAGGACATCATCGCCGCCGCGGCCGAGGTGAGGGGTCTGGTGCCCCTGGCCCTGGAAGCCATGACGACCGAGCACGAAGCCGACCGCACCACCAGTTTGATGATGGATGCCGCCGAGGGCCGCGCCTGCGTCGCCATAGGCGATATCCTGAGCCGGCTGGGCGAAATCATGCGCGGACTCAGCGTCGATCCGAAGCGCATGCGCGCCAATCTCGACCTCGGCGGCGGGCTGATCATGGCGGAGGCGGTGATGTTGGATCTCGGCGCCGCCATCGGCCGGCAGCACGCACACGACGTGGTGTATGACGCGGCGCAGGCGGCCTTCGTGGAAGGAAAGTCGTTCTCCGACCTGCTGGCGGCGGATCCTCGGCTGACCGCACATATGGATGCGAAAGCCGTGACGGCGCTGCTGGACCCGACCGCCTATACCGGGCTGTGTGCCGATATGGCGCGGGAAGGCGTGGTGCGAGCCCGGGAAGCGGCGGTGGGGTTGGCGGCGGGGAAGTAGGTCTTTCAGGGGCGAGCTTTCCTTCCCCGGCCTTCTTTCCGGCGGCATTCGCGTCATTCTGAATAACGCACCGGCCGGAGAAAACTCTCCCCCTCCCCTTGAGGGAGGGGGTCGGGAGGAGGGGTCTTTCCCCCAGGTCCGTGCGGGTTTACCCCTCCCCCCAACCCCCTCCCGCAAGGGGAGGGGGAGGATTTTCTCCAGTGCCGAAGCTCTTAAACACCCTAGCCCCAGTTCCCCCGGTTTGATCCGGTCATCTGAAAGGCATCCCAATCATGGACATCTCCGGCAAGACCGCCATCGTCACCGGTGCCGCTTCGGGCATCGGTCTGGGCATCGCCACCGCGCTTGCGGAAGCGGGCGCCAACGTCGTCATGGCCGACATCCAAAAGGCCGCGGTGGAGCAGGCGGCGCATGGCCTGTCCGGCACCAACAAGCGTGTCATGGCGGTTCAGATCGATGTCACGCAGGAACAATCCGTCCTCGACGCGCTGGCCGAGGCCGAACGCAACTTCGGAAAACTTCATATCGCCTGCAACAATGCCGGCGTGCCGATGCACGGCACCCGCATGGTCGATGTGCCGCCCAGCGATTGGCAGTTCGTGATCGGGGTGAATGTCTGGGGCATCATCCACGGCATCCGCCACTTCGTGCCCGCGATCCTGAAGCATGGGGAGGAAGGACACATCGTCAACACCGCCTCGGTCGCCGGTTTCCAGAACCGCCGCAATACCGATCAGGGGCCGTATTCGATGACCAAATACGCCGCCCTGTCGCTGTCGGAGGCGCTGGAGATCGAACTGGAGGGCACCAATATCGGCGTCTCCGTCCTCTGCCCCGGCCCGATCGCGACGAACATCGCGCGCGGCGCCCGCAACCGGCCGGACCATATGGGCGGGCCGCTGATCAAGGCCAATGACGAGGCGATCCTGGCGGAACGTCTGGCGGCATCTGGCCTCGATCCGATGAAGGTCGGAGAGCGGGTGGTGGATGCGATCCGCACCAAGACGTTCTACGCGTTCGTCAGTGCGGTTCCCGCCGACGTCATCAAGGCCCGCCATCGGCGGATTGAGGAGGCCTTGGACAGCCCCTGGGTTACACATTACTGACCCGCTGACCCCAGCACCTCGCTCGGCTCGCGACCTCTACTCCCACGGTGCGATGCGCGCAGGGGGGATGGCGGCGGTACGGGGATTTGCAGCGATGCCGGCAGGCTACGCTGTGACCAACGGGCCGGGCAAACCCAACTCTTCGCCCTCGCCATGGCGATCGATCCGGCTCAGGCGAGGATCGTCGCCGTCTGACCCAGGACCGCCTGCGTGTGGGACGCGATCATCGCTTCTTCGTCGGTCGGGATGACGAAGACCTTCACCCGCGACCGGGACGAGGAAATTACCTCGGCCCCCTGGCGGTTGGCGCCGCGGTCAAGATCGATGCCGATCCATCCCATGCCTTCCAGAACCCGCTCCCGCACCCGCCAGGCGTGTTCGCCGATGCCGCCGCAGAACACCATCGCATCCAGACCTTCCAGGGATGCGGCCAAGCCGCCCAGTTCCCTGCGAATGCGGAACACGAAATACTCGATGGCCTGGCGTGCTTCTTCCCGGTCCGACGCTTCCAGGTCCCGCATATCGTGGGACACGCCCGACAGGCCCTTCAACCCGGAGTCGCGGTACAGCAGATCGGAGATCGCCTCCGCGCTCATGCCCTTTTCCTGCATCAGGAACAGCACGACGCCGGGATCTAGCTGGCCGCACCGTGTCCCCATCGGCAGTCCGTCCAGCGCCGTGAAACCCATCGAGCTGGCAATCGATTGGCCGTCGCGGATCGCACACATGGACGCCCCGTTGCCGAGATGCGCCACGATCACCCGCCCGGCCGCGTGCAGCGGAGCGATCCGTTGCAGCCGTTTGGTGATGTATTCATAGGACAGGCCGTGAAACCCATAGCGCCGCACGCCCATTTCGTAGAATTCCAGCGGCAGGGCGAAGACGTCGTTGACGAACGGATGCGTGCGGTGGAACGCCGTGTCAAAGCAGGCGACCTGCGGCACGTCCGGCCATGCCGCTCGCGCCGCCATGATCCCGGCGAGGTTGTGCGGCTGGTGCAACGGCGCCAGCGGCACCAGGGTCTGCAGATGGTTCAACACGCCGTCGTCGATCGCCACCGGGGCATCGTAGCGCGTGCCGCCATGCACCACGCGATGACCCACCCCGATTACGTTGGCATCGCCAAACGCCGCCTGCCGCCAACCCAGGACGCGCTCCAATGACTGAGCGTGGAATGGGGCGCCGGCATCGTTCGCCCAGACGTCCTGGTGTGTTTCCGCACCATCCGCGCCGCGCACCCTGATGCGCCGCTCGCCGCCCAGCATCTCGGCCAGGCCCACCGAGAGCACCGTCGGTTCAGCGCCGCCAACCTCGAACAGCGCGAACTTGATCGACGACGAACCCGCGTTGAGCGTCAGGATATGGCGGCTCATCGCGTCACCTCTTGTGGGACCTCAGCCTTGACCGCGCTGACCCCGGTCGCCAACCAATGCGCATACAGCACCGCCACCGCGCACGAGAACATCCGCGACCGTTCATCATCCGCTCGGCTGGTCAGCAGGATCGGCACCCGGGCGCCAATCACGATGCCCGCGCCTTCGGCTTGCGCGGCATAGGTCAGTTGCTTGGCCGTCATGTTTCCGGATTCCAGGTTCGGCACAACCAGCACATCGGCCTGCCCCGCGACGACCGACCCCAGCCCCTTGGTCCGCGCGGCTGAGAGGCTGATCGCGTTGTCCATCGCCAGCGGACCGTCCACAACGCCCCCGGTGATCTGTCCCCGCTCGGCCATCTTCGACAGCACGGCGGCATCCAGCGAGGATTGAATCTTCGGATTGACGGTTTCGACCGCCGACAGAACTCCAACCTTGGGCGTAACGATCCCGAGGGATCGTGCCAGGTCGATGGCGTTCTGCGTGATGTCGACCTTGTCTTCCAGGGTCGGCGCGATATTGATGGCGGCGTCGGTCACCAGCAGAAGGTTCGGCAGCGACGGGGCGTCCATGACGAAAACGTGGCTGATGCGCCGATTCATGCGAAGCCCGCCATTGGATTTCACGACATGGCGCAGCAGCTCGTCCGTGTGCAGATGGCCCTTCATCACCGCTTGGGCCATCCCCTGATGCACCATCTCGACCGCCCTCGCGGCCGCGGCGTCGTGGCTTGGCAGGTCCTCGATCATAACCCCGTCCAGATCGACATTATGGGCGGCGGCGAGCGCGCGGATCCGCGTTGCGTTGCCCAGCAGGATGGGCGTGATCAGACCTTCTCGCGCGGCACTCATCGGCCCGAGCAGAGCGCTTTCTTCCTCCGGGGCGACGACGGCGGTCGGCATGGGCGGCAGATCACGACAGGCGGCGAACAGGCGTGCCGAGTTCCGATGGCTTTGCAGGAGCAGCCCGGGCAGCACCTGGTCATCGACCACCTGGCGCGTCTGCGGCGCCCGCACCTCGGCGGTGCCGTCGACGATCAGCGTATCCTTATGCTCGACGCGCGTTTCCAGCACGATCGTTCCCGGCGGACGCTTGGCGGTGACCCGCACCGAAACCAGCAGATGATCGCCGGCGTGCGCGCGGTTGTGGAAGCGCAAGGTCTGCGATTCATACAACGTCCCGGGCCCGGGGAGCAGATTGCCCAGCACGGCCGAGAAGAGTGAGCCGAGCCACATGGAGGGCGCGGGGTTTCCGGTGCCGGCGGCCTCGGCGCCGGCGGACCCAGGCAGGTTGACGGGGTTCAGATTGCCGCTGACATGCGCGAAGACATACAGATCGTCCGGCGTAACGACCCGGACGATGGATGCGGTCTCGCCGATCTCCAGTTCATCGAAAAGCTTGTTGGTGCGGGTCATTCGCTGGTTGCCTCTGCTTCGGTCCGGGCGCGGCGCGATGCGGCAGCGGGCCGTTCGGCCGTCCGCGCGGGGGCGGCCGGTGCCGTGGTAACGGGTTCGTCCGCGACCGGGTCCGCTGACTCGATGGAATTCGGGATTTCCAGCGTGTGGCGCAGGTGGGCCAGCATGCGGATTGTGGCTTCGGCCATTTCGGCCGGATCGCCGGCGATCAACTCGACCAGGTCGATGGCCCGCTTGCGGTCGGCCCGATCGGGCAACAGGGTGGGCAGGGTGCTGACCGCCAGTTCCGGCTCGAAGTCGATGATCAGGGTCTGGCCGTGGATCATTTCCGAACGCACGGTGTCGCCCAGTTCCCGGAACGGCGAGGTCGTGTTCAGGATCATGTTCGACCGCTCCAGGCGCGATTGACGCACCGCGCCGCGGGATCGCGCCATCAGGACCAGCATGCGGATCACCGCTTCGGCTAACCCGCCGCGCGACATTCCGGCCAACGCTTCCCGCACCTGCGGCAATTCACGCAGCGGATCGCCGAACCCGGCATTGGGATCGGTGACCTTGGGCGGGGCCAGTCGGGCCAGGAACGGATTGGCGTAAAGCGCGAAGAACATCAGTTCCTTGCGGGCATCGGCCATGTCGGTCCAGAACGTGAGGGTCTTTTCCACCATCGACGCGAACAGCCGTTCCGTTTGCAGGAACGGGTTTTCGGGCGCGGCGGGCTTGCGGGACGCGCGGACCGTATCGGCCAACGCGGCCACGGGACGCACCAGCGGGTTCCGGTCGGAAAGCACCGTGCGCCGCATGCGCAGCGGATGGGACTTCACCATCGCCTCGGAGAACGCGGGGGTCACCATCGCCTTCACCGCCGGGCGGACGAACATCTCGTAAGCATCGACCCCCAGGCGGGACATCCGATCGACGACGGCGAACGGAAGCTCATCGTCGGCGCCATCGTCCAGCCCGCGCAGATCGGCGATCGAGCGTTCCTCGATCGCGACCACGTATTGCGCGTCCACGCCTTCGCCGATCTGCTTTTCGATCCGCATTTCATAAAGGTCGGGGGCCAGCGATTCGATCATTTCCAGTGCGGAGACGATCCGGTCGTGCTCCTCCTGCGCGACCTTGGCCGACACGAAGATGCCGAGATGGCCGACCTGGTCATGCACCATGTAGATGATGCGCTGACCGCGCGAGCGGATTTCCCGCTCGTCTCCGTAAACCGTTGGAATCCAGTTAAGGGCCTGGGGCGGCGGCGTGATGTCATCGCCATGGCTGGCAAACACGATGATCGGCGCCTTGATCCGCTTCAGGTCCACCGGCGCCCGCCCGCCCAGATGCGCGTCGCCATATTGCAGCCGGTTGCCGACAAACAGGTTCTCGACGATCCAGCGAATCTCGGACTCGTTCAGGAAGTAGAAGCTGGACCACCAGCGTTCGAAGCCCAGGAAGCGCGGGCCTTCGGTGTCGGCGTTGGCGAAGACCTCGTAGTATTTCATCCATTTCGTGGCGCCGGGGTTCATCTTCTCGAAGTTCTGCACCAGATGCGCGCCGTCGAAGCGCCCGCCGCCCAGGTCGGACATCAGCAGCGCTGGCATTGCCCCGCCGGACAGACCGCCGAGATAGCGCATCTGCTTGCGCCCCCGCACGCCGGCCCAGTAGCTCATGGGCGCCCCGTTCACCACGATCGGCCCGGTGATATGCGGATTGGACGCGGCGAGCAGCATGCTAGCCCAGCCACCCTGGCAATTGCCGATGATCACGGGCTTGGGAGCATTGGGATGGCGCAGCCCGACCTCGCGCACGAAGCAGCCTTCCGCGGCGGTCACATCCGCCAGGGTCTGGTTCGGCTCCGGCTGCTGAAAGAAGATGACGAAGTAAACGGGATGGTTATGCGCCAGCGCCACGCCGACCTGGCTGTCGGACTTGAAGCCGCCAATGCCGGCACCGTGGCCGGCGCGCGGATCGATGATGATGTAGGGACGGCGTGTCGGGTCCATCGGGTGGCCGTCCGGCGGCAGGATCTCCGCCAGGGCATAGTTGACCGGACGCTCCAGGCTACGGCCATCGACCACCATGCGCCAGTCGTAGACCAGGACCGGGGTGCCCGTACTGTCCATCTGCTCCACGGCGACGTTGCCGGCCTGGCGCATGATGTCCAGGAACAGGACGCCTCGCTGGGTCGCATCGGTCGTATAATCCGTCAGCGCCTGCCAGGTGGCCATCGGCGAGAGTGGCATTGACCACGTCTGGCGCAGGGCGTCCGCCATTGCCTTGCCCGTGCCCCCATGCGTGGCGTTCAGTTGTTGATAATGTTTCGTCGACAGATCGGCCAGCGACTGCCGCTGCGCCGAAAGATCGGCGGCAAGCTGGTTCAGGCCGGCGCCACGTCCCGTGAGGCCAAACTGCTTCAACAACGCCGCTCCGGTGCTGAATGGCTGGGATGAAGTCTGTGACATGATGAATTCCTTACTTTGAAAACCAGAGGCGCGCCCCGTATGGGCCGTCGCGCCTCGCCCCGTCCGCGGCTGTCAGTCCAACACGGTCGCAAGGGGAAGCGGCATTTCCGGGACATCCCCCACGATCAGCAGCCGCGCGGTCGTCGCGGCCAGGACCTGCTCCACGCTCACCCCGGGTGCACGCTCGCGCAGCAGCAGGCCCTGGTCGGTCGGTTCGATCACGGCCAGATCGGTGACCACCAGGCTGACCCGGCGCGCGCTGGTGGGTGGCAGAGTAAGCTCCGGCACGATCTTGGATTCACCACGTGCGGCGTGCTGCATCGCGACGATCACACGCTTGGCGCCCGCCACCAGGTCCATGGCCCCGCCCATGCCGGGGACCAGCTTGCCTGGCACCATCCAGTTCGCCAGCCGTCCGGTCTCGTCCACCTGCAATCCGCCCAGGACCGTCATCGCAAGATGGCCGCCCCTGATCAGCGCAAAGCTGGTGGCACTGTCGAAGGCAACCGCGCCCGGCAGCGCCGAGATGAACCCGCCGCCCGCGTCTGTCACGCTGGCGTCTTCCATTCCGTCGGGCGGTGGCGCGCCGAAGCCGATGATACCGTTCTCGCTTTGAAACGCGACGGCGATGCCGTCGGGTACGAAGCGCGACACCAGGGTCGGCAGGCCGATCCCCAGATTGACCAATGTGCCGTCGCGCAGTTCCAGCGCCACGCGGCGGGCGATGATTTCCTTGGCGTCCATTAACGTGGCCTCTCCACCAGATGATGCACCAGGATGCCCGGGGTCCGGACCGCATCCGGCGGGATGACGCCAACCGGAACGATCTCGGCCGGTTCGGCGATCACGCAGTCGGCGGCAAAGGCAACGACCGGATTGAAATTGGCCGCCGTGAGACGATAGGTCAGGTTGCGGTTGTAGTCGGCCTCATGGCAGTGGATCAGTGCGAAGTCGGCACGCAGCGGCCGCTCCAGCAGATACGTCGTGCCATCGAGTTCGATCATCTGCTTGCCGGCTTCGACCACCGTGCCCACGCCGGTGGCCGTCAGAATGCCGCCCAGTCCGGCACCGCCGGCGCGGATCCGTTCGGCGAGCGTGCCCTGTGGGATCAGATCGACGATGATTTCACCCGCGATCATCTTCCGTTGCGTGACCGGGTTGGTCCCGATATGCGACACGATCGCGCGGGACACGCAGCCGGCATCGATCAGCTTGCCGACACCGACGCCAGGCCGAGCGGTATCGTTGCCGATGATCGTCAGGTTCTTGGCGCCGCGGGCGACCAAGGCATCGAAGATCCGCTCCGGCGTGCCGACGGCCATGAAGCCGCCGAACATCACGCTGGCGCCATCGGGAATAAGTTCGGCCACGGCGCTGGCTGAGATGGCTCGTCGCATGGTGTGTTTCCCCTTTACGCGACGATGTGCAGGCCGGCATCGACATAGATGGTATCGCCGGTCATGCCGGAGGCCGCGCCACCGACCAGGAACGACACCACCCGTCCGACCTCCGCGATATCCACCAACCGGTGCGCTGGCGCTCGGCTGACCGCGGCCTCCACCAATTCGTCGAACTGCGCGATGCCGCTGGCGGCCCGGGTTTTCAGTGGCCCGGGGGACACGGCGAACACGCGGATGCCTTTGTCCCCCAGTTCCGCCGCAAGATACCGCATCGACGCTTCCAACGCGGCCTTCACCGGACCCATGATGTTGTAGTTGTTCACGACCTTGTCGGCACCGTAATAGCTCATGGTCAACAGGGTGCCGCCGGATGCCATCAGGGGTTCGGCCAGTCGCGCCATCTCGATGAAAGAATAACAGGAGACCCGCATCGCCTGCTGGAAGCCTTCCAGCGAACAATCGACAACGCGACCGTGCAGGTCGTCGCGCGGGGCGAACGCGATGGAGTGAATGACGAAGTCCAACCCGCCCCATTCGGTGCGAATGCGGTCGAACACCGCTTCCAACTGACCGGGTTGCTCGACGTCCAACGGCAGGATCAGGTTGGCCTGCAGTTGCTCCGCCAGAGCTCACGAATCCCCTCATTTTCATTGTCCCAGATACGGTGTGAGAACGGCATGTTATCCTACAATATGTTGATTGCTGTCGGATGCGAGGGATTTCGTGGGGAAAGTGGATCGTTGGCTTGGCACGCGTCTGCACGACGTTCGGGCGTTC
>CAMATI010000011.1 GCA_945861095.1 Asaia bogorensis
ACGATGGTGGGGCCAAGGCTGACCTGGCCGTCCCCGGCCATGGTTACGTGTCCATCCCGCCTGACGCACAGGATGGTGGTGCCGTGCCATCCGATCGGATCGGCGGCGGCGAGAGAATTGTTGTGCATGACAGCGCTAGATGGCGTGGCCCGGACGTAAGGGCAAGGGTGAAAGGCTCGGGGCTCTGCCCCGGACCCCGCGAGGGCTTCGCCCTTCGAACCCACCAGGGGCTACGGCCCCTGGACCGCGATCCATTGGGTCAGGGGGGAAAGGGGGCCGACACGGACGTTGCGACGCCATGGTCGGCCCCCTTTCCCCCCTGACCCAATAAGCGGCATCCAAGGCCCAGCCTTGGTAGGTTCGAAGGGCAAAGCCCTCGCGGGGTTTGGGGCAGAGCCCCAAGGCTGTCTATTCTCCCCGACTGCGTCACCTGACACTCCGAGGACACACGCCATGACCCAACCGGCCCCGCTAGGCCCAGATGTTCTGCCATCGGGTATCCGCGCCCGGTTCGTGCAAGGCATCAACGGCCTGACCGTGCATATGTTGGAAGCCGGGTATGAAACCCCCGGTCGCCCTTGCCTGTTGCTGCTGCACGGGTTTCCGGAACTGGCGTGGTCCTGGCGCAAGGTGATGGTACCCCTGGCCGCCGCCGGGTTCCACGTCGTGGCACCGGACCAGAGAGGCTACGGCCGCACCACGGGTTGGGACCCGGACTACGATGGGGACCTGGCCTCGTTCCGGATGCTGAACCTGGTGCGGGATGCGATGGGGCTGGTCTCCGCGCTGGGATATCGGTCGGTCGAGGCGGTGGTCGGACATGATTTCGGCGCCTCGGTCGCGGCGTGGTGTGCCGTGGTCCGCCCGGATGTGTTCAAGCGCATGGCGATCATGAGCGCGCCGTTCGCGGGGCCGCCCGCCCTGCCGTTCGACACCGATGGCAAGCCAGCCGCCGCGAAAGCCGACGATATCCATGCGGCGCTGGCAGTGTTGGATCGGCCGCGCAAGCACTACCAATGGTATTACTCGACCCGCGCGGCCAATAGCGACATGCAGCACTGCAAGCAGGGTGTGCATGACTTCCTGCGGGCCTATTATCACCACAAAAGCGCCGACTGGCGCGGCAACAAGCCGCACCGGCTGGCATCGTGGACGGCCGCGGAGCTGGCGAAGATGCCCACCTACTACATCATGGACCGCGATTGGGACATGGCCGCGACGGTGGCGGCGGAAATGCCGTCCGCCGCGCAGGCCGCGATCTGCCCGTGGCTCACCGAGGCGGAATTGCGGGTCTACAGCAACGAATACCAACGGATCGGCTTCCAGGGCGGGCTGCAATGGTATCGCTGCCGGACGGAAAATGTCGGTCAGGCCGAATTGCAGATCTTCGCCGGCCGCACGATCGACGTCCCATCGCTGTTCGTCGCCGGATCCAGCGATTGGGGCGTCTATCAGTCGCCCGGCAATGTCGAGAAGATGCGAGAAAGCGTGTGCACGCGGATGATCGGCTGCCATCTGCTGGACGGTGCCGGCCACTGGGTGCAGCAGGAACAACCGGAGCAGGTGACACGGCTGTTGCTGGAATTGCTCGGGACCAACTGATCGACGGACCACCGCGGCCGGCCAGACGACTACGGCCGGCCGACCCGATGATACGGATGCCCGACCGAGATCGACCAACACCGATACAATTGTTCGGCCAACATCGCGCGCACCAGAAAATGCGGCCACGTCAAGGCGCCCAGCGACAGCACATGGTCGGCGCGCTGGATCACCGCGCCGTCAAGCCCCTCCGCGCCTCCGATCAGAAAGCACACCGGGCGTGACGTGCCGGCCCATCGCTCGACCAGGTCCGCGAGGCCCGCGGTGTCGGGGTGAATCCCGCCCAGATCCAGCGCAACCGCGACGGCCTGCGCCGGCAAAGCGGCCAGCAGCGCCGCCCCTTCCCGGCGCTTGACCTCCATCGGAGCACCCTTGGCCTCCGGCAACTCGGTCAGTTCCAGGCGCGGCTTCATGCGGGCGGCGTAGCGTGCGAACAGCTCCGCCTCCGGCCCGTTCCGCAATCTGCCCACCGCGATAATCCGCATCACCCTGTCTGGCCCTCTCGCACGCCCGAAGATACACCGGTCTTTGGACAATCCGAGAGGTAGCATGGGCAACGCCACGATCACCGCCGATGTCGCGGTCATTGGCCTGGGCGCAATGGGCGCCGCCGCACTGTATCAGCTTGCTCGGCGGGGCGTGCGAGCCATCGGGATCGACCGCTTCGACCCACCGCATGATCGAGGGTCCAGCCATGGCGAAACCCGAATCACGCGCCAGGCGGTCGGCGAAGGCGCGTTGTATGCGCCGCTGGTGCTCCGGTCCCACGCGATCTGGCGGGAGCTGGAAACGGCGACCGGCCAACACCTTCTCAACGCCTGCGGGGGCGCGATCATCGGTCCGGTCGAGCGCGACTCCTCGCATCACGGCAAGCCGGACTTCCTCAAACGCACGGTGGCGGTCGCCGAACGGTTCGGGATCGCGCATGAGGTCATGGACCGGGCCGATCTGAGGCACCACTTCCCGCAGTTCGTCGGCCTGCAGGATGGCGACATGGCCTGCTATGAACCCGGGGCCGGCTTTGTCTACGCGGAACGCTGCGTGGCGGCCCAACTATCCGAGGCGCGCCGTCATGGCGCCCAAACCCTGACCGGCACCACGGTCGGCGGATTGTCCCAGGACACCGGCCTGATCCGCATCGCCACCGACAAGGGGACCGTCGAAGCCGGCCGAACCATCGTGACGGCCGGGCCTTGGATCGCCCCGCTGCTTGGCGCGCCGTTCGACCGGTGGCTGACGGTATCCCGCCAGGTCCTGCATTGGTTCGAGGCCGAGGAACCCGCCAGATACCGACCCGGCCGCTTTCCCGTGTTCATCCGCATGCATGGCGCCGGCGACAGCGACTATTTCTATGGGTTCCCGGCCTCGGATGGCGGACCTTGCGTCAAACTGGCGACCGAACACTACGATCATGCGATCCAGGCGGACGCGCTGGATCGCCAGGTCCGGGCCGATGAAGCAGCCGCGATGCACCAGGACCATATCGCGGGCCGCCTGGCCGGGGTGACCGCGCGCGTATCGCGGTCGATGGCATGCCTCTATACGAACACACCGGACGCGGATTTCCTGATCGATACGCATCCGGCGATGGAGCGCGTGCTGGTCGTCTCCGCCTGTTCGGGACACGGGTTCAAGCACTCCGCGGCGATTGGCGAACAGGCGGCGGAGTGGTTCGTGCATGGCGCGCCACGGTTGGATTTGCGCCCGTTCGGTCTGGCGCGGTTCGGCTGATCGGCCCGCGGCAGGGAACCTCTTGCGCCTGGTGGCTGCGTCCCCAACGATAGGGCGATCAATTGGGAGTCCGACGCATGACCTGGCCGACCCAGCAAGGCATCTTTCAGGCGGGCGATATCACCTTGCAATCCGGCGCGATCCTGCGGGATGCGCGTCTGTCCTGGAAAGCGCACGGGATATTGTCCGCCGCGCGCGACAACGTCATCGTCTATCCGACCAGCTACAGCGCGCGTCATCCGGACCTGGAGTGGTTGATCGGCCCGGACGGCATCCTGGACCCAACGCGCTGGTTCATCGTGATCTGCGACATGTTCGGGAACGGTCTGTCATCGTCCCCGTCCAACGACGCCGACTACCCGACCCTGGTGACGGTGCATGACAATGTCCAGACGCAGCGTCGCGCTCTGGGGAAACTGTACGGGATCGATAAGGTGGCCTGTGTCTACGGCTGGTCCATGGGGGCGCTCCAGGCCTATCACTGGGCGGCTCTGTTTCCGGATGCGGTCGAGCGCATCGTGGTCAACTGTGGCGTCGCCCGCACCGCCATTCATAACCAGGTCTTTCTGCGGGGATTGATGGCGACGTTGGAGGCCGCGCCCCAGCATATCGGCAACGGCCGGTTTTCCACCGAGCCGCTGGCCGCGAAGCGTGCGTTCGGTCGCATCTATGCCGGATGGGCGCTCAGCCAGGAATTCTATCGGGAACGCCTGCACCTGGCGGACGGGCCACAGCCGAATCTCGGCGCCCCGGATTTGGAGACATTCCTGCGGACGGGGTGGGAAGACCGGTTTGGCGCCAATCCGGCGGCAAATCTCTATGCTCAGCTGATGACCTGGGACGCGGCCGATATCAGTGCCAATGCTCTGTACGACGGCGACCTGCACCACGCCCTGCGTGCAATCCGCGCCCGGGTGCTGCTGATGCCCGGGGCGACCGACCTCTATTTCCGCACCGCCGACAACGAGTTGGAATTGCCGCATCTGTCGCATGCCGAACTGCACCCGATCCCGAGCATCTGGGGGCATCGGGCCGGAAACCCGGTCGCCAATGCGGCGGATGCGCGGTTCATCAGGGATGCGGTGCGCGCGTGGCTGGCCGGTTAGGCGCGACGGGGTAACAATGGCACTTGTCGACTGATCCGTGACAGTAGAAGGCTTTCGATCGCCTGGAGACCAAAACCTCCAGCGCCGCTCTCCCGACCTTGGATTAGGATTCGTGGCGGGCGGTCGCGTCAGTCAGGGCGGTGCATCAAGGCCTCGGTTCCGGGGGCGGGAAGACGTTTACAAGGCTTATCCATATCTCGAATTGGTCCGCGTGAAGAACCAATCAGCGCGGGACTGGGGGCACCGGTGTTCAGCGACCCGTCGTGTTCTTCGTGCCTTCGCGGTGGAAAATTTCCAGCCCAGCCGCGAGCCTCGGCGCAAACACCTGGCCCTCCAAGCGGATAATCATGCGTCCGGCATCAACCTCCGCGCTTCACCACCACGAAGACAAGAAGGGCACGAAGGGGCGAGGTTGCGACCGTGCGCCGATGAACGCTATCGGGCCGCCGGCACAAGCTGGAATCCCACCATGTATCGTCAATAAATGTTTAACGATTGGACCGTTTGGCGCCTGGCCAGCCCACACCGTCATGGCCCGCCCGCGCGGACCATAAACGCAGAGAGACCCATGCTTTACACCAGATGGTGCCGGCATTGGCCCACGTCGCCGCTGCATCCCCCCGATCGGCGGATTGACACCGCGCCACCCATCCCCCGACATGCCACCAACACACGCACCCCAGAGAGACAGCCATGCCCGTCACAGTCAACCGCATCAACCCGTCCACCGTCCGCGCGCCCACCGGCTTCAACCATGCGATCGAGATCAAAAATCCCGAGCGGCGGGTCATCATCGCCGGTCAGGTCGGCATGCGCCCCGACGGATCGATCCCGGATAGTGGAGAGGAGCAGATCGCCCAGGCCTTCGCCAACCTGACCGCCATTCTGGCCGCGACAGGGTTGACCACGGCCAATTTGGTCAAGACCACGGTGTTCCTGACGGATCGCGCCTTGCTCGCCGCGTTTCGCGCCGAACGCACCAGAGTGATGGGGGAACTGGTCCCCGCGTCCACCCTGCTGTTCGTGTCCGGGTTGGCCGATCCGCGGTTTGTGTTTGAAATCGAAGGTGAGGCCGCGGCCTGACATGGATCCGCTGCGCCGCAACACGGTCGGCGACGCAATCAGGCGTGCGGGCCGCCTGTTCCGTAACCGGGACGCGCTGATATTCGGTGACCGGCGGTGGAGTTTCTCCGATCTGGACCAGGCGGCGGATCGGATCGCCCGCCGGTTCGCGGATATGGGACTGCGACAGGGCGAGCGAATCGCCGCCTATGGGCGGAACTCCGACGGCTATTTTGTCGCCTGGCTTGCCTGCGTGCGCGGCGGCTTCGTGCATGTGCCGGTCAACTATGCCCTGACCGGGGAGGAACTGGACTACATCGTTACACAATCCGGTGCGCGCATGGTGCTGACCACACCGGCGCTGCGGCCGCATCTGGATGGGATAGCGGTCGAATTTCTCGGATTGTTCGACGATATGGTCCGGACTGGGCGCGACGATACCGCGCCCGTGGGGCTGGACCCGGATCTGGACAACGATTCCCTGGCGCAGATTGTCTATACGTCCGGCACCACGGCGGCACCGAAAGGTGCGATGATGACGCACAGCGCGATGCTGGCGCAGTATTACTCCTGTATCCACAACATGGAATACGCCGGGTCCGACCGAGCACTGGCCGCGCTGCCGCTGTATCACACGGCACAGACCCATGCCTTTACCATGCCGCAGCTCCTGGTCGGCGCCACCACCATCCTGATCGAAGCGCCGGCACCGGACGTTGTGTTGCGCCTGATCGAGCAGGAACGCATCACCTCCTTTTTCGCCCCGCCCACGGTGTGGATCAGCCTGCTGCGGCACCCGGATTTCGCCACCCGAGATCTGACCACCTTGGAGAAAGTGTATTACGGCGCCTCCATCATGCCCGTCCCGATCCAACGGGAACTGCGTGCTCGCCTGCCCCGTGCCCGCCCCTTCAACGCCTATGGACAGACCGAAATCGCCCCCGTCGCCACCGTTCTGCGCCCGGAGGAGCATGACGCCCGCCCGGCCTCCTGCGGCCGCCCGGTGCTGAACGTGGAAACCCGCGTCGTCGATCCCGACATGCACGATTGCCCACCTGGCACGCATGGGGAGATCGTGCACCGCTCGCCCCAGTTGTTGACCGGTTACTGGAACAAGCCGGAGGAAACCGCCGAGGCATTTGCCGGCGGCTGGTTTCATTCCGGCGATGTCGGATATTTCGACGACGAAGGCTACCTGTTCATCGTCGACCGTATCCGCGATGTGATCAACACCGGCGGCGTCCTGGTGGCGAGCCGGGAGGTCGAGGAAGTGCTGTTCACCCATCCCGCGGTTTCCGAGGTCGCGGTGGTCGGCCTGCCCGACGACAAATGGATCGAGGCGGTGACCGCCTTCGTCGTGCCGCGGGACGGCCAGACGGTAGACGAGGGTACGCTGATTGCTCTGGCTCGCGCGCATCTGGCCCCGTTCAAGCTGCCGAAAAAGGTGATATTCGTCGACAGTCTGCCGAAAAACACCGCCGGGAAACTGCTGAAGCGGGAATTGCGGCGCCAGCATTCGTGATGGCCGACATTGCCCGATGATCGGGGCGGCCCTACACACAGCTCCCATCCCAGACGATAGAGGCCAGAGCGCGCATGGACCTGAAAGATCATATCCGCGGCATTCCGGATTTTCCGAAGCCTGGGATCCTGTTCTATGACATTTCGACCCTGTTGCGCGACGCCGATGCCTGGCAGGTGGCGATGGGTCGCATGGCGCGCGCGGTGCGGGTGCATCAGCCCGACCTGCTGGCCGGGATCGAAAGCCGCGGCTTCCTGATCGCCGCCCCCTTGGCCGTCAAACTCGGATGCGGCTTCGTGATGATCCGCAAGCGCGGCAAATTGCCCGGCCGGACGATCGGGCTGAACTACGCCCTGGAATATGGTGAAGACCGGGTCGAAGTGCAGGAAGATGCGGTCACGCCGGGGCAACGTGTCGTCGTGGTCGATGACCTGTTGGCAACCGGCGGCACCATGGCCGCGGGGATCGCTTTGCTCCGTCAGGTGGGGGCGGTCGTTCCGGCCGCCGCGGCGCTGATAGAGCTGAGTTTCCTGAACGGGCGCAGCCGGTTGGACGTGCCCTGCGACGCGCTGGTCACCTACGACTCCTAGATCGCGCCACCAAACGACGCGGACGGCGCGCTGGCGTATCAGGGGCTACTCGATCAGGGTCGGACGACCACGCTGACGGGAATGTCCTCTGGGATCGGCGAGGCCAGGCGCACCCGGAATTGGTCCGTGCCGCTGAAGCCGGGCGCGGGCTGGTAGGCCAGCCGCAGCCGCCCGTCGGTCGCGCCGAACACGACCTGACCATGGGCAGGCGGGTCGAGCATGGTCATCTCGGGGGTCAGGAGCGCACCGTTGAAGTTGAACTGGTGGCCGATCGAGCACCAGCCGCCATCATTGCGCATCAGGATGCTGCCCTCGGCGGGGATGAATTGCCAGCCTCTCAAGGCGTCGCCTGGATATCGCACATGCCCAAAGAACGGGAGAGCGGTCTGGCAATCCGCCGCGGGACGCAGGGCGGTCAGCGCCTGGGCATTGTGGTCCGGGGTTTGCTCACAGCCACTGACCAGAACGGCAAGACCGGCGCAGACGATAAGTGAGGAACGCATCGTGGCCTCCTGGGTTGATGCTGCTGACGATGGCCGTCAGGACGTGGAACGGGCGAGCCGCCGGCCGGCGCGGCCACATCTTGGGGCATTTTGGTCTCTTATACCGCCCGCACCAACCACTGACCCGTGGGTGGCCACTGTCATTGCGACCGCGGCGAAGCAATCCGGGGGGCCTCGCACTAGAGCGGTTTCACGCTGACTGGAAACGGCAAACCGCTCTAGCTCTTTGTTTAATCGCATGATTCACGCACTGTTGCGTTCCGCTCAGCACGATCATGCTCTAGCGATCCTGTTGGTTGCCCTGGATTGCTTCGCTGCGCTCGCAAAGACAGCGCCCACTGTCGCCATCGGTCACTGGTTCGATCGGTTGGTATTACGGCCTGACTCTTGACACAATCCGCGTCAAAATTCCTCTAAAATCATGTTCGGACGGCTTCCCTGACCGAGATGACGGGTACCAGGCCCGGGCGGACCCCGCGCTGTTCCAGCACCTTGGCGACGACGCTGCGCTTGCGGATATGGCGCGTCGCGATGTGTGCAATCGATACCAGGCGATCCGGGCGCCTTATCGCGCCTCACGTGCTCCGGTCGTCACATTCTCGACAGATGTGGCTTATGATGGGGGATGGTAGACCCCTTTGGTTCCGGTTCAACCGGCTCAGGGGACTACCAATGGGACGACCAACAGACACTCAGGCCACCGATGAAGGTGGACCAAGCGGGAGGCTACCATCGGTTCGCTCGTCGATATCGTCCTGGAGTTCGTCAGGAACCACCAGGCCTGGGCCGCGCCCATCGTATTCTTGCTGGCATTCGGCGAGTCGCTCGCCTTCGTGTCGCTGCTGCTGCCGGCTACGGCGATCCTGTTTGCCACCGGCGGGTTGATCGGCGCGGCGGGGATCCCGTTCTGGCCGATCTGGACCGCCGCCGCGGTCGGGGCGATCCTGGGCGACTGGGTTTCGTACTGGGTCGGCTTCCGCTACCACCGCGAGATCGCCCATATGTGGCCGCTATCCCGCAACCCCCAGATGCTGGAACGGGGAGAAGCGTTCTTCCGGCGTTGGGGCACCGCCAGTGTGTTTTTCGGCCGATTTTTCGGCCCGCTGCGCTGCGTGATGCCCCTCGTCGCCGGAATCTGTGAGATGCCCCAACTGCCGTTTCAGGTCGCGAACGTCACCTCGGCCATCGTCTGGGCGACCGGCATCCTGCTGCCGGGGGCTTTTGGCATGTCCTGGTTGATGTAGGCGGTCTGGCCCCGCTTGTGCCACGGGAAGCGGGTTCGACAACGGCGCCGATCGCGGGTCGCGGTGCGACCGCTCTACCCCCAATATTCAGACAGGATCAGCAGCACGCAGACCACCGCGGCACAGGGCGGCACCCAGATCGGCACGGTGAAGATGGTGTCCGCCACCTTCTCTCGCCGTCGCTTCACACGCCACAGGGCCAGCGCCACCAAGGTGAAGATGCCCAGGGTCATGGCGTTGGTCAGCACCAGCAGCTTCTCGAACGGTACGGCCAATGCCGTGACCAGCACGATCCCGCCGGCCAGCAGGGTAGCGGGCGCCGGCGTCTGGGTCCGAGGATGCACCCGGGCAAGCACAGCGGGGAGGTTACCCGTGCGGGCCATGCCGTAGAAGAGGCGGGCGAGCATGACGATCTGCACCAGCACCCCGTTCGCCACCGCGATCGTCCCGACCACCGCGAACATGGCGGCACCGGTGCCACTGAACAGCGCCAGCAACGGCTGTTCTCCGCTGGCACCGCTGACCACCACGGCAAGAGCGACGGCGAAATACAGCAGCACGCTGGCGGCAACGGCGCTCAAAATACCCAGCGGCAGGGTGCGACGCGGCTCTTTGACCTCCTCCGCGAGATTGGCGAGGGTTTCGAAGCCGATGAAGGCAAAGAACGCGATGAAGGCGCCTGACAGCGTCAGTTTCCAGCCATCGATCGTCACCGGCAACAGGTCCGGCATGTGGAAATCCGAAGCCGAGATCAGACCCATCGCGGTGGCCACGATCAGGCCGGCGATTTCGATGCACCCCATGGTCGCGGCGATGCAGACACTGCTCTGAACGCCGGCCAGCGCCACGCCGGTGAACAGAACGATCACCCCGGCGATCAGCACGGGTTCCGGCAGCGGCACCAGCACGCCCAGATAATGAGCGGTGCCGCGCGCGATGGACGCCGCCGCGACCGCGACCGCCACGGTGATCGCGATACCGGTCGCGTTGGCCAGGCGATCCGATCCGAAACCGTGCCGGACATAGGACACGCCGCCCGAGGCTTCCGGAAACCGGCTGCCAAGTTCCGCGTAACACAGTCCCGTCAGAGCCGCCGCCACCCCCGCCAGCAGGAACGACACCGGCGCGCTGTCCCCGGCTCGCGCCATCACCGCGCCGATCGCGACATAGATGCCGGCGCCGACGATGATCCCCAGTCCGTAGAAGATCAGCGGCCACAGGGTCAGAACCCGTCGCAAGGTCGGGGGGGCCAGTGAATCCGGGCCGGTTTGGTCCACCATCGGCTGGTCTCTCCGTCAGGGAAGCCGAGCGAACCGTTCGGCCAGCAGGTCGAAGAACCCGTCCGCATCCAAGGTCTCCAACAGGATGACATTTTGGGGTCGGCCGGTGCGATCCCAGCGGTCCACTAGCGTGCGCCCTCGGCCGGGGCCCGGGCCCAGGTCCATTTCGGCCGAGCAGGTGCGGGTCGTGAAAAGGTGGGGGCGAATGAGGTAGGCGATGGCGCAGGGGTCATGCAAGGGCGCCCCTGCCCGATCGAGCCGGCGGGACAGCGGCACGGTGGCCTGGATGTCGCAGACCGCTTGCATGCATCGCCCCGGGCTCGCTGTTCGCAGCGTGGCGAGACGCGCCGGGGTGCACAGGGCCTGGGCGGTCAGTTCCAGGGTCGCCAGCACGACCGGGCGGCCGCAGGATAGCAGGACGGCCAGGCCCTCCGGGTCGCTCCAGGCGTTGAACTCGGCGGCGGGGGTGCGGTTGCCCTCGGCCCAGGCGCCGGTCATCAGGACGATCTGGTTTACGTTGGACAGAATGGCCGGCTCGGTCATGATCGCCAGCGCGAGGTTGGTGGCCGGGCCGATGCCTACCAGGGTGACCGGCTTTGGCGCCTCGCGGACGATGCGGCGGATCGCGTCGGCGGCGATGCCGGGGGCGGGCGGGCTGCCTTGGGGCAGGATCACGCCGCCGAGACCGTCCTCTCCATGGACTTTGACCTCGCTTTGGAACGCCCCGAGAAGCGGGCGATCGGCGCCCGCGTAAACCGGGACGGCGGAATCCGCCAACGCAACCAGAGCCAGTGCGTTGGGCAAGGTGCTGTCGAGACCGACATTGCCGCCGGCGACGGTGACCGCCAGCAGGTCGATCTCCGCCGGCGAGGCGATGGCCAGCAGCAGCGCGAAGGCATCGTCGGTGCCGGGGTCGCAGTCCAGGATGATGGGTGTGGGCATGCGGGGTCTCCCTGTTCCCCAGGGGGAGCATTGACGGGCGGTGACTGGATCAGGTCAGTAGCCGGATCCGCGGGTGCTGGCCACCATTGTCCCATTGAGGTGTCCCATCGCGCCATCTGCCCCGTCTGCTCGGCTTCCTTGCCGGCGGGCAACCAGGCTGGCAGTTTGCCCGTCCATGTCCAGCACCGGCGGCCTTTTCCGTATCACCGTCCCCGGCCAGCGAGAGGCGCTCGTGCCGCCCGCGCCGGATCGCGTGCGCGCCCTGCGGCGCCATCTGATCGAGGCGATCCGGGACATGGTCGCGGCTCGGAGGCCCGAGCGGCTGATCCAGCGCCGTAGCGCGGAACCCACTGGACTGACAGCAAACGTCGTGGGTGAAAGCTGTGGCCTCTGCCAGGGGTCGTGCTGCATGGCGGGTGGCACGCATGCCTTCCTGGACGACCGCACCATGGCCCGGGTGCACAAGGAACGGCCGGAGATGACGGTTCGGCAGGTCATCAGCGCCTATGTCGGCTCGGTCGCGCCGCTGGCCTATCGCGGTTCATGCCTGTTCCATGGGGCCGCGGGCTGCACGCTGGAACGGCCCCTGCGGGCGGAGTTGTGCAACAGCTACTACTGCAATGGGTTGTTGGATTTTCTCAAGGCGGACATGGGTGGGGAAACGGCGGTGGAAATTGTGACGCATGCCGGGGAGACGCGGCGGATTGGTGCCAACCTAGGCAGATCCGAGCTGAACTGAGCGTGTTGGGCGAGGCCACCGGCCAGGAACTGTGATCGAAATACAGTTGGCGTAAATCATAAATGGCCGAAGGGTTTCGGGATGATCTCGAACGATCGGGACCGGAGGACAGAAGAGTTCGCCGCGGGAAAGACCCACCGAGCGTTTCAGGCGTTTGCGCGGTAGGGATGGAAGCGCCTCGAAATTTTTGACGCCGCCGACTCGTTTGCCGACCTCGCGGCGCTACCGAGCAACCGATTGGAGGCTTTGAGGGGCGACCGACAGGGCCAATACAGCATTCGCATCAACATGCAGTGGCGGATATGTTTCGAGTGGCTCCCCGGCGCATCCGGGCCGAGCAACGTAGAGATCGTAGACTATGACTGAGAGCAAGGACCCCAGACCATGGTTCGGCCTGCCATCCATCCCGGCGAAATCCTCGCCGATGAACTGACGGAACTTGGCATCACCCCGACCGAATTGTCGCGTCAGATCAACATGCCGGCCAACCGCATAACGCAGATCATCCATGGCCGGCGGGGCATCACGGGCGACACCGCGTTGCGGCTTGGGCACTGGTTTCAGACCAGCGCCCAATTCTGGATCAATCTGCAAGCCGCATACGGTTTGCGCCTCGCCCGAGAGCAAGTCGGCCAGGACATCGAGCGCCTTCCCACCCGCCACGGCGCACCAACCCCGGCGGCCTGATCCCTAGGGGTTAACCCCCTTAGGCCGCCATCGGCACCACCTGCCCACCCGGCACGTGATCCAGATGGCACGCCGACACATGCCCATCCCCGATCGAGCGCAACTGCGGCTCCTCCGTCTTGCACCGATCGAAGGCGAACGGACACCGCGTATGAAACCGACACCCCGACGGCGGATTGATCGGGCTCGGCACGTCGCCGGTCAGGACGATGCGGTCGCGTTTGGCCAGAGGATCCGGCACCGGCACCGCCGACAACAGCGCGCGCGTATAGGGATGGTGCGACGAGGAAAACAACGTCCGCCGATCGGCCAGTTCGACGATCTTGCCCAGATACATCACGGCCACGCGATGGGTCAGATGCTCCACCGTTGCCAAATCGTGACTGATGAACAGCAGCGCCAAGCCGAGTTCATCCTGCAAATCCACCAGCAGGTTGATGATCTGCGCCTTCACGGACACGTCCAGCGCCGAGACCGCCTCATCGCAGATGATCAGGTCCGACCCGGGTGCCAGGGCGCGTGCGATGCCGATCCGCTGGCGCTGGCCACCGGAGAATTCATGTGGGTAGCGGCGGATGGAATCGCGCGGCAGGCGCACCTTATCCATCAGCGCCTCGACCTTGTCGTCGATATCCCTCTTGCCGCTGGCGAGGCCGAAATTGATCAGCGGTTCGGCCAGGATATCGCGCACCTTCATGCGCGGGTTCAGGCTGCTGAATGGGTCCTGGAAGACCACCTGCATGCGCCGGCGCATCGGACGCAGCCTGCCCGTGGACATGTTGTCGATCCGTTCGCCGTCCAACCGCACCTCACCCGACGTGATCGGATACAGCCGCAGGATCGCCTTGCCGACGGTCGACTTGCCGCAGCCGGATTCGCCCACCAGCGACAGCGTCTCCCCGCGGCGGATGTCGAACGACACACCGTCGACGGCAAAGACATGGCCGGTTACCAGCCCCAGCAGACCACCATGGATCGGGAAGTGCTTCTTGAGGTCCTTGACCTCCAGCAACGGTGCATCGGTCATTATGCGGCCATCCGGCGTTCGGCGTAGTGGCAGGCCACAAGGTGGTCTGGCCCCTTGGTTTCGATCGCGGGCGCGATCTTGGTGCAGACGTCCGTGGCGATCGGGCACCGGCTGGCAAAGGCGCAGCCGATGATGGGGCGGCGCATGTTCGGGACCAGGCCAGGAATTTCCGCCAGCTTGCCGCGTCCGCCGTCGCTAAGCGAGGAGCCGAGTTTCGGCACCGCGCCGATCAGACCGCGCGTGTAGGGATGCAGCGGGCGGCCGAAGATTTCGTTGACCGGCGCTTCCTCGACCTTGCGGCCGGCATACATCACGACGACCCGTTCGGCCATTTCCGCGACCACGCCCAGATCGTGGGTAATCAGCATGATGGCCGAACCGAGACGGGTCTTGAGGTCGCGCATCAGGTCCAGAATCTGGGCCTGGATAGTCACGTCCAGCGCCGTGGTGGGCTCGTCTGCGATCAGCAGCTTGGGATTGCAGGCCAGCGCCATCGCGATCATCACGCGCTGGCGCATGCCGCCCGAGAGCTGATGCGGGTATTCCCGCACGCGCCGGCCAGGAGCGGGAATGCCGACCAGGGTCAGCATCTCGACGGCCTTTTCTTCGGCCGCGCTGGCGCCCAGGCCCTGATGCAACTGCACCGTCTCCCCGATCTGGTGCCCGACGGTCAACACCGGGTTCAGGCTGGTCATCGGTTCCTGGAAGATCATGGAAATGGAGTTGCCGCGAATCTTGCGCATCTCCGCCTCTGACAAGTCCAGGAGGTTCGTACCCTGGAAAAGGATCTTGCCGGCGATCTTGCCCGGCGGTTCCTGGATCAGCCGCAGGATGGACATGGAGGTCACGGACTTGCCGCAGCCGGATTCGCCCACGATGGCGATGGTCTGGCCAGAATCGACCTGAAACGACACACCTTCGACCGCTCGCACCACGCCATCGAGCGTGGCGAAATGCGTCTGCAGGTTCTCGACTTCGAGCAGGGCCATCGGTCTACAGCCGCTTCGCGAGGCGGGGGTCGAGCGCATCGCGCAGCCCGTCACCCAGCAGGTTAACGGCCAGCACGGTGATCGACAGGAAGATCGCCGGGAAGAACACGATATACGGCTTCACCTGCCAAAGTGCTCGGCCTTCGGCCATGATGTTACCCCAGCTTGGAATGATCGGCGGCGTGCCGGCCCCGATGAAGGACAAGGTCGCTTCCGCGATCATGGCGGACGCGCAGATGAAGGTCGCCTGCACCATCAGCGGTGCCAGCGTGTTCGGCAGGATATGCTTCCAGATGATCACGTGGGTCCGGGTGCCGGACGCGATCGCCGCTTCGACATAGGGTTGCTCGCGCAGCGACAGCACGACGCCACGGACCAGGCGGCAGACGCGGGGGAATTCGGCGATGGTGATGGCGATGATGACGTTCTTCACCGACGCCCGTGTCAGCGCCATCAGCGCGATCGCGAGCAGAATCGGCGGGATGGACATCAGCCCGTCCATGAACCGCATCACCACCGCGTCCACGCCGCGCATGAAGCCTGCCATCAGACCCAGCGTGGTGCCGATGATCGCGGCCAATGTGGCAACCGAAAAGCCGACCAGCAGCGACACCTGGGATCCATACAACACGCGGGAATAGACATCGCGCCCCAGCATGTCGGTGCCGAACCAATACGTCGCCGATGGTTCACGGGTCCGCCGAGAGGGGGCGAGCGCGGTGGGGTCCTTGGTGCCGAGAAGGGGGGCAAAGATGGCGATGAACACCATGATGGCGACCAGGCCACCGCCGATCACGATTGTCGGATGGCGATAGATGAAACCCATGACCTTGCCGCGCTCCTTGGCGGGCGGCAGGACATCGGGCAGCCGAGGGGCTTCGGTGAAGCTCCCAAGCGCGGGGGACGGGGAGGTGGCGCTCAATACCGGATCCTCGGGTCAAAGACAGTGTAGAGAAGGTCAACGATCAGGTTGACCACCACGTAGATGAAGCTGAACAGCAGCACGACGCCCTGGATGACCGGATAGTCGCGCCGCAGGATGGCATCGACGGTCAGACGGCCGAGGCCGGGGATGGCGAAGACGCTCTCGGTTACCACCGCGCCGCCGATCAGGGCGGCGAAGCCGATGCCGACGATGGTGACGATCGGCACCGCCGCGTTCTTCAGCGCGTGCAGGAACAGAATGCCGCGCTGGCCGACGCCCTTGGCCTTCGCCGTGCGCACATAGTCCTGCGACAGCACGTCCAGCATGGTGGCGCGGGTGATGCGCGCGATCAGCGCCATGTAGACCAGACCCAATGCCACCGAGGGCAGGATCAAGTTGCGCAGGAACGGCCCAAGCCCCTTGGATATCGAGGTGAACCCCTGCACCGGCAGCCAGTCCAACTGGAGAGCGAACACGAAGGCCAGCAGATAGCCGATCACGAACACCGGCGTGGAAAACCCAAGCACCGCCGTCATCATCACGGCCCGGTCGATCAGGGTGCCGTGCTTCCAGGCCGCGATCACGCCCATCGGGATCGCGAAGGACAGCGACAGGGTCAATGTCAGCACCATCAGCGACAACGTCGGCTCGATCCGCTGAGAGATCATGTGCGACACGGGCAGGTTGGTGAAGATCGAGTTCCCCAGATCGCCCTGCAACACCGCGAACAGCCAGTCGAAGAAGCGGATGACGAAGGGCCGGTCCAGGCCGAGGGATTCGCGAATGCGCTCCACATCGTCCGGCGTGGCCTGATCGCCCGCGATGATCGCCGCCGGGTCCCCGGGCGCGATATACAGCAGGCTGAACACAAAGAGCGCCACGATCAGGATGACCGGGATCGTGGCGAGGATGCGACGGGTCGCGTAGGCAAGCATGCGCGCGTTGCTCCGTTCAGGCCGTCAGGGGACGACAGTGGGTCATGTCAGGACTTGCTCACATCCCAGAAGAGCGGGAACGGCGCGGCGACCACCCCCGACAAGGTCTTGCGCCAAGCCTGGTAGCCCTTGAAGAAGCCGGTCGGCACGTAGACGACGTGTTCCATCGCGGCCTGGTTCAGGGACGCGACGGCCGCTTTCTCCGCCGCCAGATCGGGCGCGGCGTACCAGGCCCCGATGCGTTCCTGCACCAGATCGGATTTCGGCCAGCCGAACCAGGCGGTGTCGCCGCTGGCATCCAGCGCGATATAGGGCGCGGGATTCACGCAATCGGCGCCGGCATGCCAAGTGTGGAAAATGTTCCAGCCGCCCTGCGCCGGCGGGTCCTTCTTGGCGCGCCGCTGCCCGACCGTGCCCCAATCCAGCGCGGCGTATTCCACGTTCATGCCGATACGCTTCAGGGCATCCGCGGTGACATCGCCCTGCGCCTTCAGCACCGCGAGGTCGGTGGCGACCAGCAAAACGATCGGCTCGCCCTTGTAGCCGGCCTCGGCCAGCAGCTTCTTGGCCAGTTCGTAGTTGCGCGGCCCCTTCAGCGGCCCTCCGCCGGCTTCGGTGTAAAGTGGCGTGTCCGGCGTGAAATAGCCCGGCAATTGCTTCCACAGGCTGGGATCGTCACCCACCACCGCCTGCATGTAATCGGACTGGCTCACCGCCAACTGCACGGCACGCCTGGCCCGCACGTCGTTGAACGGCGGGTGCAGATGGTTCAGGCGGAGCGAGCCGATATTGCCCAGCGGATCGGCGATATCGACGGCGATGTTGGGCGACTTGCGCAGCAGCGGCACCAGGTCGGCGACCGGGGTTTCCCACCAGTCGACCTCCCCCGATTGCAGCGCGGCGGAGGCGGTGGCCGCGTCCGGCAGGATGTGCCATTCGACCCGGTCCAGCAGCATCCGTTTGCCACCAGCCAGCCAGGACGATTTCTCGGCGCGTGGCACGTAGCCGGCAAAGCGTTCGAACGCGGCCCGCGAACCGGGGACCCATTCGTCCTTGCGGAACCGCATTGGGCCGGAGCCGACGATTTCCGTGATCTGCTTGAACGGGTCGGTCGCGGCGATCCGCTCCGGCATGATGAACAGGCAGGGGGTGCTGCTCTTGCCCAGCGCGAACAGCATCTTGGGATAAGGCTGGTTGAGGCGGAAGCGGAAGGTGCGGTCGTCCACGACTTCCAGCGCATCGAGGCGGCGCTTGATCGGCACGCCCATAGTGGCATCGCGCGACATCCAGCGGTTGATGCTGGCAACCGCATCCTTGGCGAGGACAGGTTCGTTGTCGTGGAATTTCAGGCCGGGGCGAAGCCGAAAGGTCCAGGTCTTGAAGTCGGGACTGACCTCATGCGCTTCGACCATCTGCGGCTGGGGTTCGAGCCTGTCGTTCACCCCGTACAGCATGTCCCAGATCATCAGGGAGCCGTTGCGCACGACATATTGCGTGCCCCAGATCGGGTCCAGGTTGGCGAGGTTTGCCTGCGGCACAAACCGCAGCACCTTGCTATCCGCCCCCTTCGTCCCCCCCTGCGCCAGGCTCGGCGTTGCCAGCCCCACGGAAGCGGCACCAGCGACGGCCCCGGCACCGGCCAGTCCGGCCGAACCTTGCAAAAATCCCCGACGATCCAACACGCTTTTGTGGTCCCCTGTCGCCTCTTGGCTGCCGGTATCGCTCTCGTTTACGCGGCAACACCCAACCGTGCCTTATGCCGGCGCGGAATACCAGAGGGGGTGCCGCGCGATCTCAAAAAAAAAGCCGAGCGCTTGGGTGGGTTGTTTGGCGATTCGAGCGGAGCGGGGATCGGTATGACTGCTCCGATCGCCTCGGACGGTGGTTCGACCGTCACGCGGAGATCGCAAGCCGCGGTTAATAAATGCCGAAAGATTCAGCAAACGACACGATATCAACGGTTGCCTCATCACAGGCGTGATCAAGCAGAAAACCCATTTGCACCCGCCGGCACGAGTCTATAGAACGAATTAAGAACTCGTGGGCCGAACCCGTAAACAAGGCGGCCGGGAACGCCGCCCCAAAGCGGCTCGGGTCAGAGGATGGACTGACCCGTTTTCGCCCAATCGGCCAGGAACGCGGCCAGGCCCTTGTCGGTCAATGGATGCGGGAACAGGGACCGCAGCACGGCGGGCGGCAGGGTCGCGACATGCGCACCCAGCTTGGCCGCCGCCACCACATGCTCCGGGTTGCGAACGGACGCGACCAGAACCTCGGTTTTGAAGGCATATTGGCGATAGATGGTCATGATATCGGCGATCAGACCCATTCCGTCCTCTCCGATATCGTCCAACCGGCCGACGAACGGGCTGACGAACGTCGCGCCTGCCTTGGCGGCCAACAGGGCCTGTGCCGCCGAGAAGCACAGGGTGACATTCACCATCGCCCCATCGTCGGTCAGGTGCCGGCATGCGCGCAGGCCATCCGGGGTCAGCGGCACTTTTACCGCCACATTGGTGGCGATCGCGCGCAGCACCTTGGCCTCCGCCATCATGCCTTCGAACGCGGTGGCGGTGACTTCGGCGCTGACCGGGCCCGGCACGGTCGCGCAAATTTCCGCAATGACATCAAGGAACTTCTTGCCGCTCTTGGCGACAAGGGAGGGGTTGGTCGTCACGCCGTCCAACAGCCCACTGGCGGCCAGCGCCTTAATTTCCGCGGTATCGGCGGTGTCGACGAAGAACTTCATGCGATCGCTCCGGTTTCAGGATACGTCATGGACCCAATCGGGATTGGGCGGGTTATACAGGATGTTGGGCGCGGACCAAGAGAGAGAGGGCTAGGACGTGGCGTCACTGTTCGACCTCCATCCACCCGCCGATCCGTCCGGGGAACCCTCTGGCGCTCCCTCTGGCGCCGTATTGGAACCGACCACCGCCCGGGGGCCACGTCGCGTATCGGTAATGCTGCCCTATCCGTTCCCCGGCCCCTTCGATTACGGGGTACCGTCCGACCTGGATCCCGCGCCGGGGGACGTGGTGCTGGTCCCGCTGAACGGGCGGGAGCAGATGGGCGTGGTCTGGGACACTCAACCCGACCCCAATCTGCCCGCCCGCAAGCTGAAATCGGTGCTTGCCATCGTCGATACCCCGCCGATGCGGGAGAATTTGCGGCGGTTCGTCGACTGGATCGCCGCGTACACCCTGTCGCCTCCGGGCGAAGTGATGGCCATGGCCTTGCGGGTCGCGCGCCAGCCCGTTGGCCCGACCAACGGTTGGCGGCGCATGGTCCCAATGCCCGATGGGGTCCGCATGACCCCGGCGCGCCAGGCCGTTCTGGACGTGCTGGCCCGCGCCGAACCGCGCGGTTCGGCGGAACTGGCGCGGATGGCGGAGGTCAGCGGCGCCGTGGTGCGCGGCATGGCCGAACTCGGGATGTTGGTGATGGAGGCGATCCCGGCCGACCTGCCCTTTGTGCCGCCCGACCCGGATTATCCCGGCCCAACCCTGTCGGCGGACCAGGACACCGCCGCGCTTGCCCTGCGCCAGGCGGTCGCGGCCAAGGCGTTTCAGGTCCAACTGCTGGAAGGCGTCACCGGGTCCGGCAAGACCGAGGTCTATCTGGAAGCCGTCGCCGAATGCCTGCGCCAGAACCGCCAGGCGTTGATCTTACTGCCGGAAATCGCTCTCTCGGCACAATTCCTGGCGCGGTTTGAACGGCGCTTCGGGGTGGCGCCGGCCGTCTGGCATTCCCACCTGACATCCCGGGTGCGGCGGATCACCTGGCGCGCGGTGGAGGACGGCCAGGCCCCGGTGGTCGTTGGGGCACGTTCGGCGCTGTTCCTGCCATTCCCCGATCTGGGCCTGATCGTGGTGGATGAGGAGCACGAAACCGCGTTCAAGCAAGAAGACGGCGTCGTCTACCACGCACGCGACATGGCGGTGGTGCGGGCACGCCTGTCCGCGGCGCCAGCGGTGCTGGTCTCGGCCACACCCAGCCTGGAGACGGTGGCGAATGTGGAGGCCGGCCGCTACAGCCGGCTGCATCTGCCGAACCGGCATGGCGGCGCGTCGCTACCGCATATCGAGGCGTTGGACCTGCGCGAAACCCCACCGGATCGGGGCCGGTTCCTGGCGCCTCCCTTAATCGCGGCGATGCGGGAAACCTTGGCGCGGGGGGAGCAAGCGATGCTGTTCCTCAATCGCCGCGGTTATGCGCCGCTGACCCTTTGCCGCCATTGCGGCCATCGGATGCAATGCCCGAACTGCACGGCCTGGCTGGTGGAGCATCGCACCCGGTCCGAATTGCAGTGCCATCATTGTGGCCACACGACACCGATCCCGCCGGATTGCCCAAGTTGCGGCAAGGCCAACGCGCTGGTTCCAATCGGCCCTGGGGTGGAACGGATCACCGAGGAAGTCGCGGTGCTTTTCCCCGACGCCCGCCGCCTGGTGATGGCGAGCGACACGCTACCGGGGCCTCAGGCGGCAGCGGAGGCGGAACGGGCGATCCAGAACCGGGAGATCGACCTGATCATCGGCACCCAGATCGTCGCCAAGGGCTGGCATTTTCCGCATTTGACGCTGGTTGGGGTGGTGGATGCCGATCTCGGCCTGGCCGGGGGCGATCTGCGCGCGGGCGAACGGACGGTGCAGTTGCTGCATCAGGTGGCAGGCCGAGCGGGGAGGGCGGAAGCGCCGGGGCGGGTGATTTTGCAGACGTTCAGTCCGGAACATCCGGTCATGCAGGCTCTGGTGGCCGGCGATCTGGAAACCTTCATGGCGTGCGAGGCCGCCCAACGGCGCCCGGGGAATTGGCCGCCTTATGGGCGGCTGGCGGCGCTGATCGTCAGTGCGGATTCAGCCCAGGTGGCGGACGAGCTGGCCCGTGATCTGGGGCGGGCGGCGCCTCAGGTGGAGGGGGTGCAGGTGCTGGGGCCGGCGCCGGCGCCGCTGATGATTCTGAGGGGGCGGCATCGGCGGCGGTTGCTGCTGAAAACGCGGCGGGATACGCCGGTGCAGCCGTTGCTGCGGGCGTGGTTGGAGAAGGTGAAGGTGCCGCGGGGCGGGCGGGTGGATGTGGATGTGGACCCGGTGTCTTTTTTGTGAGGGGGCCGGGGACTGGGGGTCCGACCCGAGAGAAATGATCGCCGGCCTGGGCATTCTCGCGACCCGGCGGGGCCGATGCGGCCGCCGACAGGACTGCTATGCCGCTTTGGGCTTCCGTGGTCTGCCGCCCAGGCGACCATTGGCCCGAGACGCGCCCGCCCGGACGACGGCGCGCTTCATGATCGTGGAGCCGAGTTGATCCTCCAGCAGGGCGGGAATGGATAGGTCGGCGTCAAGAGCGGGGACATGCAGCCCATATCCGCCGCCCTCGATCACGATCTTGCGGAGATCCCGAGTTGTGGCCCGTTCCAGACCGGGGAGCACGGACAGTGGGAACCCAACCACGGCTCCATTGTTCAGATCAATGACCACACGCCCCGTTCGGCTGTCGTAGCGAGCGGACACGGCGAGGAGCTGGCGTTTTATCCGCTCCGCCGTCCGCCGCGTGAGCGCGTCGAATTCTTGTGAGGAGGGGATTTGGAACTCAGCCATGAAGCGCGCTCCATTTCATGCAAGTTTCGGGAAGTCGGACCGCTACGGCCACGCCTATCTCGGCAATCTCCGTGCCCCGAAACCCGATCTGCTCGGCCAGGGTGACCGGGCCATCCGGGCAGTTCAACACGAATCTGGCACGTGCGCCGTCGCGTCTGACGGCGTGAACATGGGGTGGCGGGTGATCGTTGGGATAGATCAGGACGCGGATGTTGCGGATGGTCAGAACCGTGGGCGCGAACAATCGTATTGGAAACCTAAATATGAATCTAGGTTATATCGAACCGAAACTTCGGCTGGGCTTGCACGATGTTCGCGCCTCAAGGCTTTGCCTGGCGGGCGGGCCGACATCGCAAGATGCTAATGTCCCTGTGTGACAGACGGGTCCAGCTTAACCACTTGATCTGGAGTCCCATGCGCCGACGAGATGTTGAGTCGGTCGCGCGTCCCGACAGTCGACCGTGATCGCGGTCCATCTTTCCGCCCGTCGCACCGGTCGCCCGATGCACTGTCGATCCGATCCCCTGTTCCGGCCGTCGTGGCCAGCGGCCCCGAGCCGGGGTTTGTTGGTATGCTCATAGCCCCCGAGGCTCACGCTGCGGCAAAGCCTGCCGCTGAGGGAGCCCAAGCCAGGGACGGTGCGCCGGTCAGTAATGGTATCGGCATTGGATGATCGTGACGTTTTGGCCGTCACCTTTACCGTCGACCACGTACACAAGACGATGCTCACCCGAAATCCGGCGCGACCAGCAGCCTTTAAGCTGGCCTTTCAGCGGTTCCGGCTTGCCGATCCCCTTAAAGGGAGTCCGGCGTGTGTTCTCGATCAGATCGTTGATTCGCGCGTGAAGGTCAGGATCGCAGGTAGACCAGTAGAGATAGTCTTCCCAGCCGTGGTCCGTAAAATGGACCCTCAAGCCGTTGCGTCGGTGTTTGCCGGAGCCAACAGTTCCCGTTCTCGGGCGCCATCGGCCTGTATTTGCCGGAGGGAGGACATGAGGCGGCTGGCGTTCTTCGGGCTGCTGAGCAGGTGCACGGTTTCCTGCCAGCCGGCGAACTCTTCCTCGGACAGGACCACCAAATTGCCCTTGCCGCCCTGACGGGTGACGAACAGCGGTTCCCGATCGTCGCTCACTCGGTCGAAGTGGCTCGCCATGTTTTGACGCAGTTCGGTGAAGGAAACATGGGCCATTTCGGGAGCCTTGGAAAACTGGTGGGGATTATGTACGGCTATAGGTACAGAGGCAAGAACTTTCCTCCACCGAGCCTCGACCGCCAGCGCCATCGGCGCAGTCTATTGGGACACCCCAAAGAAGGCGGAATTTCCAGCCAGTTCCCATCTCCCCCTTCGCGTGCCACTTTGAACACACCGGGCGTTAAGGCCGGAGACCGGCCTCTGCCCCACCCCGCATACGCCCCCTACCGCGCCCGGAACTTCGGCTTCCGCTTCTCCTTGTAGGCCTGGATGCCTTCCTGCATGTCTTCCGACTGCCGCACCCGAGCGATGATCTGGCTGACGCCGACCATCCGCTCGATCGGGCCGACCGGCATGACCTGGGCGACCAACTGCTTCAGCGCCCCGATCACCAACGGGGCGGATTCCAGCAACTGATCGGCCATTTCCAACGCGGCGGCCTCATGCTGGCCGTTCGGCACGACCTTGTTGACGAATCCCACGTCATAGGCCCGCTGCGCCGGCACTTTGGATCCCAACAGCATGATTTCCATGGCCAGTTTGTGCGGCATGCGCGCCACCAGGCTGCTGATGCCGCCGGCGGTGGTGCCGAGCTTGGCCTCGGGATAGTAGAAGGTGGTGCTTTCGGTGCAGACCATCAGGTCGCACATCATCACCATCACGATCGCCCCGCCGATCACCCAACCCGATGTCGCGGCGATGATCGGCTTGTCGGTGTTGAACCCGATGGTCGGAATGGACCGCCACAATTCCGGCAGGTCGTTGACATCGGCGCCGGCGGAAAACGACCGATCCCCAACCGCGCTCAGGATCGCGACCCGCTTGGTGTCATCAAGGTCGAATTCCTTGAACGCGCGCTGCATTTCGACCGCGACGTCCTGGTTGATGGCGTTCAGGCGTTCCGGCCGGTTGATACGGATGATGGAAACCGCGCCACGGTCTTCGACGGTCACTGCGCTCATGGATGGGTTCTCCCTGGATCAGACATCGGCGGCTTAAACATCGGCCTCATAGGCGGCCCAGGCGTTCGGGCTTTCGCGGATGACGATCTTCAGGCCGGTCACCAGACGCCCGCCGTCCCCCAACCGTCCGTCCTTGGCGGCGCTGGCGAGCAGGCCGTGCAGGTGGAAGGCAACATATTCCGTGGTGGTGTTGATCCCCTTGAACAGCGGATTGTCGTCCAGATTGGAATAATCCACCGTGTCCAGCGCCTTGCGCAACTCCACCTTGGCCAGGCCGATATCGACCAGCAGTTGCAGATGATCCAGCTTCGGCGCGCGGAACTCCGCCTCCACCGCGAAGGTGGCACCGTGCAGTCGCTGGGCGGGGCCGAATTCCGCACCTTGGAAACTATGCGCGATCATGATGTGGTCGCAGACGGTCAGGCTGAACATTCACTCATCCCCATACGTGATCACATGGCACAGGCCGCCGGGAGCCAGTATGCCGGGCATCGCCCGCGGCAGGTCCTCGAAGCGGGTTGGGCCTTCCAGCAGTGCGTCATAGGCGGGATCGGCCAGCAGTTGAAGGGCGATTGCCAGGCGCTCCCCGTAACCGCGTCGCCCCCGCATGGCGGGCGCGATGGCGCCCACCTGGGACGCGACGATGCGCAGCCGCCGAGCGTGGAAGGCCTCCCCCAGCGGGATGGCGGGCGCGCGGTCGCCGAACCAGCTTGCCTCGACGATCCGTCCCTCGAACGCGGCGAGGGAAAGCGCCAGCGACAGCCCCGCCTCGGTGGCCGAGGCATGCACCACCAACTCCTGCTCCGCCGGCGCGTCCTCGGGCACCGCGAAGGCACAGCCGAACCATTCGGCCAGGGTCCGGCGCGACCGGTCGATATCCACGACCGTCACCTGGGCCGCGGGAATGCGCGCCAGCAAGGACGCCGTCAGCAGGCCGACCACCCCGGCGCCGATCACCATGACCCGCTCCCCGACCAGCGGAGCGGCGTCCCACAGGATATTGACGGCGGTTTCCAGATTGGCGGCGAGCACCGCGCGTCGGGTCGGGACCCGGTCCGGAATGGGCACGCAGGCGGTGGCATCGGCCAGAAAGACATCCTGATGAGGATGCAGCACGAACACGCGCCGCCCATCCGGGGTGCGCGCGACGGTGCTGTAGCCATACTTGACCGGGAACGGAAACACGCCTGCCATCATCGGCGCGCGCATCGTCGCGAACTGGCTTTCCGGCACCCTTCCGGCAAATACCAGGGATTCGGTGCCACGTGACACGCCGCTGGCCAGGGTGCGCAGCAGCATCCGGTCGCCCGCCGGTGGCTCCAGCCGTTCCGTCCGGATTTCCCCGACATTTGGCGCGACCGTCCAGAAGGCCCGAGCCTGGGTCATCCGGCCAGCCTCACGCGGTTCGGACCAGCGGGATATCCAGCAGGATATCGGCCCCGATCGGGTGCACCGTCCAGCCGAACCGGCGCCCATCCGCCAATGTCCGCACCGGCGGCAAGGCAAAAGCCGGAATCCCCTGCCCCATGATCAAGGGCGCCACCGTCACATGCAGCCGATCCAGTGCGCCCGCCGCCAGAAAGCGGGACACGGTGACGCCGCCGCCCTCCACGAAAATCCGTCGCAACCCTCGCCGCACGAGTTCCGCCACAATGGCAAACACATCGATACCATCCCGCCCCGACGCCAGCGGCACCACCTCCGCTCGGCCGACCCGCGTATCCCCCGGCGCGCCGGCGGCGCAGATCAGCAGGGTCTCGGGCCCTTCCGCAAAGACCCGGTGACGCGGCTCCAGCCGTCGCGCGGGGTCGATCACGACCCGGACCGGGTTGGGACCGGGAACCAGGCGGGTGGTCAGTTGCGGATCGTCGGCCAGAACGGTGCCGGCACCGACCACGATGGCATCGAACAGGGCGCGAAGCCGGTGGGTGTGGACGATATCAGCCTGGCCGCTGATCCAATGGGATTCGCCGTTGGGCATGGCGATAAACCCGTCCAGCGACTGCGCGAGCCGCCCCAGCACGAAGGTCCCGTCCGCGCGAGAGCCCCCGGCCAGAAGCGGGCCGAATAGCGGCATCGGCTGATCTTCTGGCAGGCGCCGCAATAAGCGGTTCCAGGTTTCCGGGGTCAAATTGTCCATCCCGGATGGGTAACATAATGCCCGTCGCCCTGGATATCCCGAACGTGATCGATGATCGGCCCGTGGTGGCCGGCCTGGCTTGCCCGATCCACCGGATCAAAGCCGCGCCTGACCTGGGGCTTGATCCGTGGGGTCGCCATGACGGAGTTGCTGTCCGGTGGCTTATTGTTTCGGCCGGTTGGTATAATTGCTGCAAATGGACGCACCGTCACCGCCCGGCGCGACCCGGTAACCCGCGCTGCAACGGCGAGGGGTTGGGGGTTTAATGCCAATCGGCGCAACCACTGACCGCTGGGTGGCCGCTGTCATTGCGAGCGCAGCGAAGCAATCCAGGGACCTGGCACGATCGACCGTGTTGGTTGCCCTGGATTGCTTCGCTGCGCTCGCAATGACAGCTTCCGTTGTTGCCGTGGATCACGGGGTCGGCCAGTTGGTATAAGTCCGGCAATGACCGTGACGGGGCGTCTCGATCGCGGCGATCATTTGTGTGCGGCGCATTACGCCTGGGCGGACAACGCAAACGGTGACACTGCCCGGTTCATGGCCAGGTTGCCGTTCGCGCCGTAGCGCGGCGCGGCCCGGGCGCGCACGCCGGCACTGGCGACAATGCTCATCAGACGTTCCTGCACCGCCAACGCACGCGCCAGCAATGTCTGGTTCTCGGCCGCAACCGCCCGGACCCGAGCCACCGCCGCCCGCGCGTCGGCCTGTTCCTCCGCCACATGACGCGGCTCACCCAACAGAGCCGCCACGGCCTCCGCCGCTTCCTGCTTTTCGCGCGTGGCGGCCCCGACGCCACCCGTTTCCCCGCGACGAAGGGCCTCGTTCTCACGCTCCAGAATGCCGGCCAACCGATTGGCGGCCTCGGTCAGTGCCTGGGTCACGGCCGAGCGCCTTCCTGCATGCGTAGCATCTGGGCGTAGATCGGCTGGGCGAGGCCAAACCCGCCCCCGGCCGCGATCTTCTTCGCCATCTCCTCCACGATCATCGGCTTGAACGCCTTCTCCCCATGGCCGCCGGAGAACGGGGATTTGCTGTTGTCCACCGTTTCGAACATCGGTTGCAGCAACTGGCCGATCACCATGGCCTCAAAATCGCGCGCCGCCTTCCACAAGGCGTCCGGAGATTGCGACGCCTTGGCGGCCGGATGCGCCGCGCGAGACATCGCCGCGGACGCCTGGCCCGGCCCCTGCAAAAACACCGACGCCGGCTTCGGCATCGAAGCCGACACCTGGGCGGCCGCCGCCGGGGTGATCGAAGGACCGATCATCGCACCACCAGATCGGCCTGCAACGCGCCCGCCGCCTTGATCATCTGCAGGATGCTGATCAGGTCCCGAGGCCCAACCCCCAGCGCGTTCAGACTGGCGACCAGTTCCCGCAAGGTCACGCCGGCATTCAGAATGCCCAGCTTGCGGTCGGCCTGATCGTCGATCTGGATCGTCGTGCGCGGGACCACCACGGTCTCTCCATCCGATAGCGGTCCGGGCTGGCTGACCACCGGCGCCTCCGTCACGCGGATGGTCAGGTTGCCCTGCGCGATCGCCACCGTGCTGATCCGCACATTGGCGCCCATGACGATGGTGCCGCTGGATTCCTCGATCACTACGATGGCGGCCTGGTCCGGCTGCACCCGCAGGTTCTCGATCACCGCCAGGGCATCGATGGGATCCCGCCCCGTCAGGTTCAACGCCACCGTCCGAGGATCGGTGGCTCGGCTGATCGGTCCCAGAGCCGCGTTGATCGCCGCGGCGATCCGGCGCGCGGTAGTCAGATCGGGGTTGCGCAGGCCCAGGCGCAGGGCATCGCCCTTGCTCAGGCGGAATGGGACTTCCCGCTCGATCGTGGCGCCGTTGGCGATGCGTCCGGCGGTCGGCACGCCCCGTGTGACCGAACTGGCCGCGCCCTTTGCGGCGATGGCACCGGTGGAAACCGCGCCCTGGGCGACCGCGTAAACCTCTCCATCCGCCGCCAGCAACGGGGTCACCAGCAATGTCCCGCCGGTCAGATTGCTGGCATCGCCCAGCGCCGAGACCGACACGTCGATCCGCCCGCCGCTGCGCGCGAAGGCCGGCAATTGCGCCGTCACCATGACCGCGGCGACGTTCTTGGTCGCCAGTTTGGCGGCCTGGTCGCGCGTGTTGACGCCCAGTCGCTCCAACATGCCGATCAGCGATTCCCGGGTGAACACCGCGCTGTCCAGCTTGTCGCCGGTGCCGTTCAGGCCAACGATCAGGCCGTAGCCGATCAACTGGTTTTCCCGAACGCCCTCGATATCGGCGATATCCTTGATGCGGACCTGTGCCTGGGCCGACCAGACCGGCCCCAACAGCAGACACAGTTCTAGCAGACACAATGCCAGCAGCATCCGCGACAATACGCCGGACGCACGCAAGGCGATAACGGGTTGGAAAGGTTTTTCGGTCATCTTGCCCTCGGCAGCGCAAGCGCCGTGCCAAACGCAATCCCCGGGAATTCGGCCGCTCGGCCTATTCCCCAACCCGGCGAAAATTGCCGACCGGCGGAAACGACCTGGTCGGAACGACGAATGGTGGTGGGCATGATCGACGGTGTGGGAAAGGCCGCGACCCGGCTGGCAACGACACGAAGCCGCTCTACCAACGGGGGACGGTTCTCGGTGCCAACGGATGGCGGGGCGCCGTCCCGGACCCAGGCGGCGGACGGCATTGCCAGCCTGAGCTATAGCGGCTTGCTGGCACTGCAGCAGGAGCCTGATCCGCGTGAGCAGGACCGGCGTGCGACCCGGCATGGCGAGGCGATGCTTGTCGAACTGGGAACCTTGCAGCGCGCCATGCTGGGGGGCGGCGATCCGACCGAGGCGCTGCGGAAACTGGAGGCGATGGCGGATGCGATCCCGGCCGCGACCGACCCCAGGTTGCAAGCCCTGATCGGGGCCATCGCGCTGCGGGGCCGGCTGCAACTGGCGCGCCGGCAAACCGCTGGGTAATGGTTTCGTTACAGCCGCTTGAATGGCTCCATCCGCTCTTGGCGGGGGAGCGGGGCACCGCTATAAGCCCGCCCGTTCGGGTCTGGTTACGACCCGGAGGGGAACCGCCGGACCGCGGTTCGCGGGAACGTTAATAGCAGGACCGGCGCGCATGATGATGACACTGCCCCCTGACTATCGCCCTTCGGAGGATGAGGCGTTCATGAGCCCCATTCAGGTCGAGTATTTTCGCCAGAAATTGTTCCGATGGCGTTCCGACCTGCTGCGCGATGCGACCGGGACCCTGGCCAGCCTGTCCGAGGGCGGCATCCACGAATCCGACATCACCGACCGGGCCAGCGTGGAAACCGACCGGGCGCTTGAACTGCGCACCCGTGACCGGGCCCGCAAGCTGATCTCCAAGATCGACCAGGCGCTGGGTCGCCTGGAAGCCGGCACCTATGGCTATTGCGAGGAAACCGACGAACCCATCGGCCTGCGTCGCCTGGAAGCCCGCCCGATCGCGACCCTGTCGATCGAGGCCCAGGAACGCCATGAGAAGATGGAACGCGTTCACCGCGACGACTAGAGTCAGGTCAACCCCCGTCGTCAGTCGACGCCCTGAAACCGCCCCATCGTCAGGGCGAAACCAGAAAACGGATCGTCCGGAACATCGTCGTTATGCGTTCCGCCGTGGCATCGTCCGCCACCAGGCCGGCTATGGTCAGGCGCAACGGGGGCCAGACCCAATAGAACGGTACCTGTTGCGCGTCGCCTAACCAGCCCCTTGCAAGCGACGGGCGACAATCCGACCGTGCACGGGCACCAGCAGATCGTAATGGTCGGTTTGGCGCACATCAGTGATCTGTCGCGGGTGATAGGCGACGATATTGGTGCCGTTACGGTAGCGCAGGCTGTCGTAAACGATCCCGGACCCGGCGGCTTCCCGGACGCTTTCCCCGAACTCCTGGGACCCGACGTGGCTGGTGCCGGAATACAGGTCCGGGCGGGTCGGCTGCTGGCCACGCAAGTCGAGGAAGTCATCACCCAGCAGGCGTGCCGCATAGCAGCGGAACACCCGCCGCATCTCGGGCGCCCCTCGGGCGATGGACTCCCGCCGCAGATGATGTGCGACCTCTGCCACGGCTGCCGCAATGGACGCTCCGGCATACCAGGCGCCAAGATGCGGGCCGCTGAACCGGCCGCCTTCGGAGGCCGCGTGCAGGAACGCAGCCATGACAACGCTGGCGTTCGGTACGCCGAAAACCCATTCCGCGCGGGGCAAACGAGCGGCTCGTTCGGCGACCAGGCGGTCATTGGTCCAGCCTTCAAGCGCCATCACAGCCTCCAGATCACCCGCGCTTGCCACGGTCGCGAACGCATCGATGGGCGGGAAGCGAGACGCGACAAGCCGAAAGCTGGGATCGGGCGCCTGGACCGGTGGCAGCGTCGTCACGTGAAGACGATATCGTCGTCCGAGAGGGGAACAGAGTCGGCGTCGGCGTCATTGGGCGGCATGAACAGACCCCCGCGCGCGGCATCCAGGAAACGGCGCACCGCCATCAGCCCGTCCTGCATGCCGCCGGTGACCAAGGCCAGGGGTGGCTGCCCGGCGAAAGGCTGGCTCCGATGCGGGCCACGCAACCATTCGACCCCGTCCTGTTCGGTCTGAAACAGGATGCGGAGCGATTTGTGGATGCCAAGTATGGCGGAAATCCGGATCAGCGTATCGGTCGACAGGGTCAGGTCCTGATGCTCCCGCGCCGCCTTGACCCATCCGTAGAAGGTCGATCGGGACGGGCCGCCCAGGACCAGCAAGCGCTCCACCTCCGTCAGGCGCCAAAAATCCGCGATGGCGAGGAAGGCGCGCAATCCCGGCACGCTCAAATGCCGTCGGTTCGTAGGCGAAAAGCGCGCCGCACCGAGCTGGAAGCGCGTCGGAGGTATATCGCGCGCCAGCGGACGATCGGCGATCAATAGGGTCATGGCCACGGTCCTTGTGCGCTATCGAACATGATGTCCGATATCGGACATGTCAATGCCGTCAGGCCGTTCCGAGCAATAGGTGGGGCGCGGAAGGTTCGGCTACGCCGCGATCCCCTCCACCGGCGCCAGCGGCGTGCGGCCGCGGATCATGTCCGACGCCTTCTCCGCGATCATCATCGTCGAACTATAGGTATTCGCCGACGGCATGTTCGGCATGATCGAGGCGTCCACCACCCGCAGCCCCTGGACCCCATGCACGCGAAGTTCGTCGCTCACCACGGACGTCTTTCACCGGCCCCATCCGCGCCGTGCCGATCAGGTGGTATGACGTGGAGCCGTATTGACGGGCGTAGTCCAACCACTCGTCATCGGTATGCACGTTCGGGCCGGGCAGTTCGTCCTTGTCGAAGAAGGGCGCCAGGGCCTGCGTGTGCAACAGCTCGCGCGCAAGACGCATGCCGCGCGCCATAACGCGCTGGTCCATCGGGTCCTTCAGGTAGTTCGGCTGGATGATCGGATCGGTGAACACGTCGGTGGACCGGGCGCGGACATAGCCGATGCTTTCCGGCCGGTGCTGCCAGACGCCGCACGTCATGCCGGGATAATCGTCCAGCAGCCCGACGAAACCCTGCTTTTAGCTGGCGGGACTGAAAACGCCCTGAATGTCCGGCTGGCGCATCGTGTCCTCGGTCTTCCAGAACCAGTGCACGATGGATGGGCTGGTTGCCAGGATGGACGGCTTGCCCATCACCCAGCGTGCGATCTGCCCGACCAGGCCCATCCCGTGCGACATCTCGTTCATCGTGCGGATGTTCTTCACCCGGGCCACGATGCGCGCATTGTAGTGGTCGCGGAAATTCTCCCCCACGGGCAGATCGGCAACCACGGGCACGCCCAGGTCGTTCAGCAGCCACGCCGGACCGATGCCGGAGATTTGCAGCAGCCGAGCGGTGTTGGCGGTTCCGGCGGAGATGATGACTTCCTTGCGGGCATAGACGCGGGTGCGGGTCTGGCGGTCCCGGTCGTCGACATATTCGACGCCGATGGCGCGGGTGCCGTCGAACAGGATCCGCGCCGCCCGCGCGTCCGTGCGAACGTCCAACCGGCCGGTGGCGCGGGCGGGGTGCAGAAAGACGCGGGCGGCGGAGTGGCGATAGCCGCGATTGATCAGGCGCTGGAAGTAGCCGACGCCGGCCTGGTTATCGCCGCTGTTGTAGTCCTCGCACCGGGGAATGCCGAGTTCCCCGGCACCGTCGATGAACGCCTCGGTGATCGGGTGGGTCCAGTCGTTGTCGGTGACGGGCAGGCTGCCGGTGCGGCCGTGGATGCGGTCGTCGCCGACGCCGATCCTCCGCTCCCCGCGCTTGAAATAGGGCAGGATGTCCACATAGCCCCAGCCGCGGTTGCCGCGCTGCGCCCAGTGGTCGAAATCCTCCCGCTGGCCGCGGTTGTAGATCATGCCGTTGATGGAGCTTGATCCGCCCAGGGTCCGCCCCTGCGTGGTGGGGATGCGGCGACCGTTGGTGCCCTCTCCAGGTTCCGTCTGGAACTGCCAGGTGTAGGTCGGGTTGAACAGCATCTTGATGAAGCCGGCCGGAATGTGGATGAACGGGTGCCGATCCGGCGGGCCGCATTCCAGGACGCAGACCGTGTTGCCAGGGTCTTCCGTCAGCCGGTTACTGAGCACCGAGCCCGCCGCCCCGCTGCCCACGATCAGATAATCGAACTGGTCCCCATCCGTATCCGCCACACTATCCCCCAATCCGCTCGGCCTGCACGCCGAACACATGATTTGCCCATGGATATTTGCCCATGGTCGGCTTCCATCCTATGCTGATGCGAACGGCAGTCCAAGCGACGTGGAGACCTCGTGTATGGAGTATGTCTGCGACGCGCCCAAAGATCGAACCTGGTTTCGCCTGATGACCGAGGGTGAGGCGGTGGCGGAGTCCCATGAAATGGGGCACGCGGTGGAAAAACACTACCGGCGGGAGAGGGAGCGGGCGGCTGAGAGCTATCAGCCGATCACCAGCGTCTTCATCGAGCAGGACATCGGCAAGGAATCCCACATCCAACGCGCCATGCCGCTGTTTCTGACCTTGCGGAACCAGGACGGCAAGGCGTTGGTCACCGCGATGCTGCCGCCGAAAGGGCGTGGTGGCGGGCAATGTATCGTGGTCGGACCGACCAATGCCGACCCCTATCCGGATCATGCCGACGCGATCAGCGCCCTGGGCGACCATTTCGGCCTGACGCTGGACCGGGCGCAATGTTTCCCCTATCGTCGATAGCTGGAGGTAGCCCCAAATGGCCATTACCCTGGAAAAATTTGCCGCCGATTGCCACGATGCGATCAAAAATAACCCCGGCACGCCGGGCCGAGAGAAGGTCCGCGATCTGGTCAAGCAAGTCCTGGCGGACCCCGAATTCGTCGAGACCTATATCCCCGAAGGCACGCCGGAACGGCACGTGCTGTATGAGGATCCGGAATTCGGCTTCACCATCCTCGCCCACTGCCATACCGGCGCGAAGGGCAGCAAGCCGCATGACCACGGGCCTTCCTGGGCGGTCTATGGCCAGGCTGCTGGAGAGACGATCATGACCGCGTGGGATCTGGTCTCTCGCCCGACCGAGCAAACCCCGGGCAAGGCCAGGTTCAACCACAACTATGTCATGAAGGTGGGCGACGCCTATCTGTACGATATCGGCGTGCTCCATTCCCCCGAGCGCAAGGCGGCCACGCGGCTGCTGCGCATCGAGGGGTTGAACATGGCGAAGATCAAGCGGCTCCCCTACGAAGCGGTCGAGGTCAGCCAGGCGGCGGAATGATCTGCTTTTCGTCGATCACGTAGCTTTTGATCCGACCGATAAACAGCGCGCCGTCGTCGGTCAGCCGCTTCATTTCCGGTGAGGCGGCGGCGCGCTGGGCGTCTTCCATGGTGTCGTACCAGAGTTCGGCGATACCATCGACGTCCACATTCGTTTCGGGAATGTCGGGACGGGTCCGTGTGCCCACGATGTGGGACTGGACGTAGCGGCGAACCCCCGGCACCGCATGCGCGAGCGGACCGTGGATTTCCAGCCAATGCTTCACGAACTGTTCGTGCGTGAATTCGGGCCTGCGCGTCAGCAGCGACATCATCTTGATCATGAATTGGCTTCCGTTTGCTTTGTGTTGTCCGGACGGTCATCGATGGCTGGATTATCGGGCCACCAATCGGTCAGGATCTGGTCCGGCGTGTAACGCGAGTGCAGATGCACCGCGACGAGCTCTTCGCCATGCCGCTTCAGAGACCGGGACTCCAATCGCACGCCTCGGTCGCTCACCTCGGCGATCAGCGATGGAACCATGCCCCGAAGAGATGGGCTGTCATGCAGGATCGTCTCAATTGCGTCACGGGAGCGATCAATCGTCTCCTGCCATCCGAGACGAGGCTCCGGCGGCGGGCTGGACTCCAGCTTTGCCAGATGCTCGATAATCGTCTCAATCCGGCTGCCAAGCTCCCGCCGATCCCGTCGCCCCAATGACTCGATCTCCTCGGCCAGGTTCTCCCAGTCCAGGCCGGACAGCGTGCTGGGCCAGGCATTCGCCCGCGCATCGGCCAGTGCGGCCCCGGCCGAACGCAGCGCATGGGCCTGAGTCAACGCCCAGACGTAATAGTCCTCGTCGTATTGGCCGATGGTCTTGGTGTCATCGGGCATCGCCCGCGTCCTCTCTGTCGGGGTTGGATTCAGCCGATGGGCCACGGGTAAGTCAACGTCCGCGACGGGATTGCCGCCAAACGCCGCGGCCGGTTCGCCCGCCCCGCACATGGCGGACCAACGCGCCCCACCGCCATCCACGATCCCATCAGGTTGCATGTTCCCGGGCATTGGATCACTGTCGTGAAAAATCCGGCCCTCCGAAACTGGGAGATCGGCACGGATGCCATATCGGGGAGGAACCATGAAATGCGAAAGATCACTCTATTCGTTGCCGGTTTCGCGCTTGCCACGGGGCTGCTGGCAAACGTCGCCAAAGCCGGAGAGAAGGTCACCTGGAATTGGGCCATCTACGGGCCGCCACGCACCGTGACAGTCGCGTTCGAGCATATCGCCAGGACCGTCAAGGAAAAGACCAACGGCGATTTCACCATCAATCTCCGATACAACGAACAACTTTCCGAAGCCAAGGATGTGCTGGACGGGCTGAAAGTCGGCGCGTTCCAGGGCGCGATGACCGCCTACTCCTACGCCCCGGCCAAAACGCCACTCCAGGGCGTACTGGACATGCCGTTCCTGCCGATCGGCGACCTGGTACTGCAACACAAGGTTCAGGACGCGTTCCAGAAATGGAAGCCGGCGGCCGAGGAACTGGCCCGCTGGGGCGCCGTGCATTTCATGACCGTGCTGCTGCCGCAGTATGAGTTCATGGGCACTGGCAAGCCCCCCAGGTCCCTGGAAGACTGGAAGGGCATGCGCGTCCGTGCGCTCGGCGGTCTCGGAGATGCGATGAAACTCCTGGGCGCCGTCCCCACCTCCGTGTCCGCCCCGGAAACCTACTCCGCGCTGGAACGCGGCATGTTCCAGGCGGCATCGTTTCCCTTCGCCTATAGTTTCACAAGCTACCGCCTGCACGAAGTGTCCAAGTGGTACACGCTGGGCATGCACCTCGGGATCATCCACAACTCTATCAATCTGAGTATCGACGCCTGGAACAAGCTGCCGGCGGATTACAAGAAGATCATGGAGGACACACGCCTGGAGGCCTATCGCCTGCAAGCCGAAGCCTATGAGGAGGCGGACAAGAAATCCATCCCGCTGTTCGACAAGCGCAAGCTGGAGGCGATCAAGATCACCCCGGAGATGCGGGCCAGTCTTGTAGCCGCGGCGGGCAAGCCGGTATGGGACCAGTGGGTTGCCGATACCGAAGCCAAGGGCCTGCCGGGCAAGGAAGCCATGCAGCACGTCATGGACCTGATCAAGCAGCACTCCGGCTCGGGTTCGTAAGCACCCAACAGCACAACGGCGAATCGTCCCATGACAGAACACGGTGACAATCCGCCGGTGCTGCTTCGCCTTTTCGACCGCTGGCTGACAGTGGTCGAGGACACCGCGAACATCATCGCGGCCCTTGCCATCTTCTTCCTGATGTTCGTCGGCGTGATACAGATCGTCGGCCGCACCGTGTTCGGCTTCGCGATCCACGGCTATATCGACTGGATCGAGCAAGCCTCGGCCCTCTTCGCCTTCCTCGGCATTTCCTACGCCCAGCGACTCGGCAGCCACATCCGTATGGACATCACGCTAGGCTGGCCCACGAAATTGCGCTGGTGGCTCGAACTGTTTGGCGTCATCCTGGCACTGGTGATCGTAACGATCCTGATCGACAGCAGCTTCGCTAATTTCAAGCGCGCCTATTCGATCGGCGACTCCTCAATGGATATCCGTATCCCGATCTGGCCGGCAAAGGGGATGATTCCCCTGGCGCTCAGCCTGTTGTGGTTGAGACTGGTGCTGCACGTCTGGGGCTATGGCCGCATGGCGCTGAACCCATCTGCCCAGCCGGCCGGCATACCCAGGCTCGAAACCATCGAAGACCAGGTCAAGGACGAAATCGCCGAGGCATTGGGCCGGGGTGAATTGGCGGAAAAGCGATGATGGACCTGGAGCCGAGTGTCGTCGGCGGCATCGGCGTTGCGGCGCTGTTGGTGTTGTGTTTCCTGGGCGTGCGCTTTGCCATTGCCGGTGCGGCGGTCGGAACTTTCGGTCTCGCGGCCCTGATCGGCTGGGAAGCGGGCTTCCGCACGGTGGGAATTGTCCCTTACTCCGCCGGATCGAACTATACGCTGTCCGTGCTGCCGATGTTCATTCTGATCGGCTATCTCGCCTACTATGCCGGAATCACGCAAACAGCGTTCGAGGCCGCTCGGCGTTGGCTGGGGTGGCTGCCGGGCGGGCTTGCCACGGCGACGGTATTCGCGGTCGCGGGGTTCTCGGCGGTATCGGGTGCGAGCAGTGCCGCCGCCGCGGTATTCGCAAAGGTCGCGATCCCGGAAATGCTGCGGGCGAAATATAGCCGCTCCCTTGCCGCGGGGGTGTGCGCCGCGGGGGCGACGCTGGATTCACTGATCCCACCCAGCACATTGTTGGTCGTCTATGGCATCATTGTCGAGGAATCGATCGGCAAGCTGCTGGTGGCGGGGTTCCTGCCCGGGCTGATCTCGGCACTGGTGTATGCGGCCATCATCACCTGGCGCTGCTGGCGCGACCCCGCCATGGGACCGCCGATCACCGGCTACACCTGGCCGCAACGCTTCCAGTCACTGCCCGGCACGGCGCCGATCTTCCTGGTCATCTTCATCGTCTTTTTCAGCATGTATTACGGCTGGGCGACGCCGACCGAAGCCGGCGCGCTGGGCGCGTTCTGCGTGTTCATCTTCGCGCTGCGCAACGGCATCAATCGCGGCGAGATCAAGCAGTGCCTGCTGGATTCGGCCAAACTGACGGTGATGATCTTCACCGTGATCTGGGGCGTGATGATCTTCGTCCGCTTCCTGAGTTTCTCCGGCCTGCCCGAGGACATTGCCCGCTGGGTCACGTCACTGGACGTGGCGCCCATCGTGATCCTGCTATGCATCTACCTGCTCTATTTCGTATTGGGGACGGTGCTGGAAGGCATCGGCATGTTCCTGCTGACCCTGCCGGTGATCTTCCCCGTCATCAAGGCGCTAGAATACGATCCGATCTGGTTCGGCATCGTGCTGGTGAAACTGTCGGGGATCGCGTCGCTGTCGCCCCCGGTCGGGCTGGTGGTGTTCGTGGTCAACGGCGTCCGGCCGGACATTCCCGTGCGGGAAATCTTCAAGGGTATCTGGCCGTTCATCTTCGCCGATCTGATCACCCTGGCGGTGATCACGGCGTTCCCCGGCATTGTGACCTTCCTGATCGACAGCGGGGATTGAACTTCCCCGACGGGATCGCCGCCGATCTCGTCCCCTGCCGAATGGCCATGCGATCTGGCCATGCCGTAACGAGGAGAACCCCCGCCCGCCGAAAGCGCCGGCTATAACCGCGCCGCGACCCTGCCCAGGCGGCGGATGCCCGCCAGGATCTCCTCCTGCGGCAGTCCGGCCCAACCCAGGCGGAAGCGGAACTCGGTGGCGCCCAATTCGTCCCGGTAGCGCTGCAATTGATCGTGGACATAGACCTCATCGCCGACGACGAAGCGATCATGCGCGAACTGCCGGAACGCGGCGTCGCCATCGGCTCCATCGAAGCCGCCGAACCCATGCCCGGCATAGCGGGTGTATTTCGCGGACAGCGGTCCCTTTGCCATCTCGATCGCCGCGTTCATCGATGGACCGCAGAAGCATTCCCGGGACACCTGGCGCGCGTAGTCCAAGGGCTTGCCCAGCTCGACCCGCGCCTGATGGAAAACGCTCCACCAGCGCTTCATCTCTTCCATCGACATGGCGCCGGCACCTTGCCAGGAATCGCCGATTTCCGCTGCCCGCTTCACCGCGTCTTCGACCGTGCCGCCGACCCATAGCGGAATGCCGCTGGGATTGCGCGGGCGCAGGCTAAGGCTGACATCGTCCAGATGGACGTATTTGCCGTGATAGGTGACATGGTCGCCGGCCCAAAGGCGGCGCATCGCCTCCACATACTCCTTGAACCGAGGCACGCGGGACCGTCGTTCCACCCCCATCGCGGCAAACTCACCGTCGCGGTAGCCCAGACCGACACCGAGCACGAATTTTCCATCGGTCATATGGTCGATGGTGGCGGCTTCCTCGGCCAGCAGGACCGGGTTCAGCATGGGCAACAGCAGGACGGCGGTGCCCAGGGTCATGCCCTCCGCCAGGCTGGCGAGGTAGCCCAACATCGGCGACGCGGCGAACTGGCGCATCGTGGGGCCGACGATGAAATGCTGAGGCAACCACAGCGACGCGAAGCCGGAGTCCCGCGCGGTGCGGACCTGGTCCTTTAGATCGTTGAAATGCGCCATCGTGTCCTGGGTGCCTTCGCATTCCAGGCTGACGAACATACCGACTTTCATCACGTGTCCTCCGGCCGCCTCGCGACCCTATCGCTTGTTTTTATCCCCTCGGCCGCCGCGATGACCCCGCCTACGATGCCGGTGGCAGGTCCACGATAAACTCCGACGCCCCGTATCCCGCCTCGATCGGAATGATCAGATGGCGCCGCTTCTCGTCGAGCTTCCGCGACCGTGGCAGCACCGTCACCACGGGCGACGATTGCGCGGCCTGCATGGCCTCTGCGACGGTCCGGGATCGCGACAGTTTTTCCAGATTACGTTGCGTCGCGAAGACCAGCTTGAAGCGACCGGCATCGGTATCCGCCAGCGCCTGGGCCGGTGGGATCCACACCGAATCAACCGCCTCGCCACCGTCATGCAGCGCCAGATGCTCCGCTGGCGCCTCCGCCAGAAAGAAATGCGTGTCGTAGCGCTTGGGTTGGTGGGACGGCGTGATCCAGTGGGCGAACGGCACCAGCAGGTCGGGCGCCGCGACCAGGCCATGCGCGCCTAGGACGGTCTCGAACGCCACTTCGCCGCCGCCAAGCGCCGCCCGATGCGGCTGTTCAACCGAGCGCAGACGCTCCGCACCGACCAGATCGGGGGCTCCGGCGGGACGGGCGAGCAGGACGCCGCATTCTTCGAAGGTTTCCCGGATAGCCGCCATGCGTAGCGCCATGACGTCGCGCGCGATGCGGTCCGGATTGGGGCACAGATCGGCCCGGTCGGCGAGCGTGTGATCGGCGTCCTCCACCCGACCGCCAGGGAACACGAGAGCGCCCGAGGCGAAATCGATCGCGTGGTGGCGCACGACCATGAACACTTCCAACCCATCCGGCCCGTCGCGCAGCAACATGATGGTTGCCGCCAAACGTGCCACTGCTTCCGCTGCCATCCCGCTATCCCATGTGCCCAATTTCCGGAACGATAGCGATGTCGCGGCCGCGTGGCGAGATGGCGTGCGGTCGTCGACCGAATCGTACGTGTCTGTCAGTCGCGCGTGAGCGCGCCGCCGTTGGTGGGATCCACATAGAACAGCGTATGGGCCAAGGGACCAATATCGTTATCGTAACGGCGTACCGACGCGGCGGTCCGCAATTCCGCCTCGCCTTCCTGCGTCTTACCCCGTTGGATCAGCAAGCGACCGAGATAGACATGGGCCTCGTCATCGTCGGGAAGTTGCCGGACAACGTTGCGCAGCGTCGCTTCGGCGATGTCGAGGTTACCAGACGACCATTCGACCAGACCGCCGATCAGATCGACATGCGCCTTGAACTTGGGCAAAACAACCAGCAATTCTCATTTTGGCGTCTGACGGATTAAATTGCGGTTTCTGACTCTGACGGGAAGGCGGCGTTGAGAGATCAAGCGCCTCAGTGCGGTGTGGGCGGCGGTTTGGCGAAGGCCAGGGTCAACGCCAAATCCTCCCAATCCGGA
>CAMATI010000012.1 GCA_945861095.1 Asaia bogorensis
GGGGGGGGGGGGCGGTTCCGCGCAAATGGTGCTTGCATCCCCTCCCCCCAACCCCCTCCCGCAAGGGGAGGGGGAGGATTTTCTCCATTGTCGCGATTTCAAAATACGTCAGACACAACCAACGGCGCGAGGCTCCGCGTCGTGCCAGCCCGGGGCCGACCGCGTCGCCTTACGGCGCGGCCCCGTCGGCCAGCCCGCCGACGAAATCCTCGAAGTCCTTCGCTTCCCGGAAATTGCGGTAAACGCTGGCGAAGCGGACATAGGCGACCTTGTCCAGCTCCTTCAACGTATCCATCACCAGCTCTCCGATCTGTTTGCTCGGCACATCGCTGTCGCCGCTGGATTCCAACTGGCGGACGATCGAGTTGACGATCCGCTCGATCCGTTCCTCCTGGATCGGGCGCTTGCGCAGCGAAATCCGGATGGAGCGCGCCAATTTGTCTCGATCGAACGGCACCCGGCGGCCATCGGTTTTCACGACGGTCAGTTCGCGCAACTGCACCCGCTCCACCGTCGTGAAGCGTTGCCCGCAATTGCCGCAGAAGCGCCGCCGCCTGATGGCGCCGTTGTCGTCGGTGGGACGGCTGTCCTTCACCTGGGTATCGTCGGAACCGCAGAACGGGCAGCGCATGGCGGATTATCGTCCCGGATAGAGAGGGAAACGCGCGCACATCTCCTGCACGCGCGCACCGACCGCCGCTTCCACAGCATCGTTGGTGCCGTCGTTGGACTTGCCCAGCGCTTCCAGCACCTCGTTGATCATCAGGCCGATGGAGCGGAACTCCGCTTCCCCGAAGCCGCGGCTGGTGGCCGCCGGCGAGCCCAGACGGATGCCCGAGGTGATGGTCGGCTTTTCCGGATCGTAAGGAATGGCGTTCTTGTTGGCGGTCATATGCGCGCGTTCCAGCGAGGCTTCGGCCGCCTTGCCGGTCACGTGCTTGGGGCGCAGATCGACCAGCATCAGATGGCAGTCGGTGCCGCCGCTGACGATATCCAGTCCCTGCTGCATCAGGGTTTCCGCCAACACGCGGGCGTTGTCCTGCACGGTCTTTTGGTAGACCCGGAAATCCGGACGCAGCGCTTCGCCGAACGCCGCGGCCTTGCCGGCGATGACATGCATCAGCGGGCCGCCTTGCAGCCCCGGGAAGACAGCGGAGTTGATCTTCTTACCGAGTTCCGCATCGTTCGACAGGATCATGCCGCCGCGCGGGCCGCGCAGGGTCTTGTGCGTCGTGGTGGTGACGACATGCGCGTGCGGCAACGGGCTGGGGAACAGTCCCGCGGCGACCAGACCGGCGAAATGCGCCATGTCGACCATGAAATACGCGCCGACCTCATCGGCCACCTTGCGGATGCGCGGAAAATCGATGAAGCGCGGATAGGCCGAACCGCCGGCGATAATCAGCCTGGGCTTTTCGGCGCGGGCCTTGGCCTCCAGCTCCTCGTAATCCAGCAGGCCGTCTTCCTTGCGCACGCCATATTGCACGGCGTGGAACCACTTGCCGGACAGGTTCGGCGCGGCGCCGTGAGTCAGGTGACCGCCGGCGGCCAGGCTCATGCCCAGGACGGTGTCGCCCGGCTTGCACAGCGCCAGGAACACCGCCTGGTTGGCCTGCGCGCCGGAATGCGGTTGCACGTTGGCGAAGGCGCAATCGAACAACCGGCGCGCGCGGTCGATGGCCAGTTCCTCGGCCACATCCACGTAGACGCAACCGCCATAGTAGCGGCGACCGGGATAACCTTCCGCGTATTTGTTGGTCAGGACCGAACCCTGGGCTTCCAGCACCGCCGCCGAGACGACGTTTTCCGAAGCGATCAGCTCGATCCCATCCTGTTGACGCCGCAATTCCTGCCCGATGACGGCGGCCAATTCGGGGTCGGTTTCGGCCAATGGCGCGGAAAAGAAGCGTTGGAGGTTGGAAGCGGTGCGCTGCTCGTTCATCGGACCCTGAATTTGGTGGTTGCGCGTGCCCTGTAGCACGCGATCCGCGGCGGACAAACGACCGCATCGGCCCCCGATCCGCATTTCCGCCATGCGCGCCGAGCTGCGTTGCATCGGGTCCGGTCGACGGGTGTCAGCGTCCGGCGGCGAGGAAGGCCGGCACACGCAACAGCGCATCGTCTCGGGCCGCGACATTCGTGCCCGCATGCGCCTGCCCACCCGGCGCTGTCGCGAGACCGGTGAGCACCCGCGGCGGACGGTCCGGGGTGTCGAAGTCGTGATAGGCATCCGGATAGGTGACCATGACGACAGGATTGGCGCTGATCCGCTCGGGAAACCGGTCGGCGACCTGGCGGCAGGGTTCGGCGGGAGTCCAATCGTCCTTCGCCCCGATCAGGATCAGCATCGGGGCGGCAGGCTGCCAGGACGTGTCCCGGGCAGTGCCGGTGCAGCCCGGGTAGAAGGCAACGAAACTGGCGAAAAGCCCGGAAGGCAGAGCTGTCGGGCCGGCGGCCGACCCACGCACGCCCAAGGGAGTATTCAGGGCCGTAACCAGGCGAGCCGTGGCCAGCACCGTACTGCCGCCATTCGACCAACCGACCAGCGCTATGCCACCGGCCGGCACGCCAGGTTGGGCGGCCAGCCAGGTCGCCGCGGCGATGGCGTCCTCGCGGCGTTCTCGCGCCGGACTGATCGTGCGCTGCTTGACCCGGCATTGCGGTCCCAGCCCCCGCGAGCCGAAACTGTCGGGCAGCAGCACGATATGGCCCTTGGCGGCCAGTTCCTTCGCCCAGGTGCCGTCCCGGCTGGCATAGGGGCCGCCGCAGCCATGCAAGGCTACCACGGCGGGGAGATTGGTTGCGCCTGACGGGCGCACCAAAGCCGCGTCGAGCACCAGCCCGCCGGTCGCCGGAATGCGAACATGATCGGCATGCACGCCCGCCGCTGTCAGGAAGGCGAGCAAGGCAAGAAAACTGGGCATTGACGGTGGTCCCGACCATCGCGTGGGGCCAGAGGCTACACGCGTCGCAGGCAAATCCAAACCGCGCTCGATGGCTGGCGGACAGCCCACAGGCACCCGGCGTCCGGCGTCCGGCGTCCGGTCCGGCGGACGATGGATGGTCGGCCGGCTGCCAGCCTGAACCGACGGCGCGGGATCAACTCGCACCGCTGTCGCAAGTCCGGTCCGCGTTGCGATGGGCGGAGCCCCCCCATCTTCGGCTTCAGGGAGACCGACAACCAAAGCCGTGGGGGCGGGGCCTTCGTCCGGCATGACGATGTTTGGCTGACGATGGGTCATAGGGCACGGTGGGGGTCAAAGGTACGATGGGGGGTCAACGTTGCGGTGGGGGGTCAAAGGTACGGCGGGGGTCAACGGGTACGGCGGGCGGTTAAGTAGATGCCGGCCGCCTGCTCCGTTCGGCCGGCCTCGCGAAGACCGCCTCCTATTCCAACATTGACCTTTCCGGGTGCCGCGCCGAAAAGGCGGCAATGCCGAGCGCCGCGACGTCGTGGATTCTAACCGAGGGCCTGGCCGGACTACAGTCTCAGGCGCTGGGACTGGCCGAGGCGGCGGACCTTGCCCCGGACCTGCGTGTGCTCAAGCCGCAAGCCCCGTGGAAGCATTTCCCCGCGCGGTTCTGGCCTTATCCGTTGGCTGTCGTGCGCGACGTGGTGACACAGCCGCGACCGGACCTGGTCATCGGCTGCGGCGGCATGGCCGCGGCGGTGCTCGCCGCGTTGCGTTCCCCCACATGCCGCGTCGTGCAGGTGCAGAACCCCCGCATGAGCCTTGGCCGCTTCGATCTGGTGATCGCGAACCGGCACGATGAGTTGACCGGACCGAATGTCATCGTGACCCGCACCGCGTTGCATCGCGTGACAGAGCGCCGATTGGCCGAGGAGGCGGACCGGTGGCGCGATCGCTTCGCCGCCCTGCCACGCCCGCTGGTGGCGGTGCTGCTGGGGGGCAGCAACGGCCGTTATCGGCTGGATGCGGAGGTCGGCGGCAAGCTGGCGGCCGATCTGGCGGCGATGATGCGACGCGACCGGGTAGGTGTCATGCTCACCCCGTCGCGCCGGACCGATCCCGCGGTCACACGGCTGTTGTCGGACGCATTGACGCCTCTTGGCGGCTGGGTCTGGGACTTCACCGGGGACAATCCATATTTCGGGATGCTTGCATTGGCGGACCTGATCGTCGTCACCCAGGATAGCGTGTCGATGATCTCCGAAGCCGCGGCGACGCGCGCGCCGGTCCTGTTCGCGCCCCTGCCCGGCCGATCGCGCCGGCAGGGCCTGTTCATCCAGACCATGTTGGACGAGGGCCGGGTCAGGCCCTTCGACGGTCGATTTGCGCCCTGGCCGGTTTCGCCCCTGAACGATACACCGGAGGCCGCCGCCGATATGCGCCAGCGGCTTTCGATTTGATGCCGAGGATTCATGCTGCATATTCAAACATTTGACGCCCGTGCCGGTGGCAATGTCATCTACAAGGCGCTCGCCCACCCGTTAGCCGCGGAGGCCATTGCTCGGCTCTACGCCAGCCTGCCTGGGCCGGTCGCGGTCTACGATCCGGATGGCATCGCCGACGCGTTGCTGGCGTTGTATCCGACCCCGATCGACGCCTTGTTCGTGCATGAGGGCAGCCAGGTCGGACAGGTTCGTGGTGGGTTGACCGCGCGCCCTTTGACGGAACTGCCGGACAGCGGGGCGGCAACCGTGTTGGTCGCGGCCTTCGACGCGGCGCGCATCGTGGCCCGAATCGCGCATATGGTGCCGGTCGGCGCCAAAGTCGTGACCCTGGACGACGTGCGACTGCCGCCGGAACTGCTGAGCAACCGCGATCGGTATCTGGATCGGCTGAACTTCGCCACCAATTACGCGTTCTTCCGCGATGCCGATGGCATGTCGACGCGTCTGGTGTCGGCCAACTACTGGGCGAACTACGGCGCCCGCGACGTGCGGCTGTGGCTGCGGCTGTTCGACGGCGACGGGCACATATTGGCCACCTGGGAACAGAGCCTCCCCGCCGGACCTGGTGGATATACGATCGACAGTCGGGTGGTGCGGGACCAATTCGGCCTGGCGCCGTTCACCGGCCAGTTGTTCATCCACGCGATCGGCGCGGCAGGGCATGACGTGGTGAAATACGCGCTGGACACCTTCGCCACCGACAACGGCGCGTCGCTGTCCTGCACGCATGACGCCAATGCCTGGCCGTCCGACCGCTTCGCCGGATTGCCGGCCCCTCGACCCGACGAGAAGATCATCCTCTGGCTGCAGAACAGCCACGCGGTGCCGATCCCGGCGGGGACCATCGCATTGGATCGCATGGGCGCGGAACAGCCGGTGACGCTGGATGAACCGGTCGGCCCATTCGCCACCGTCGCGATGGACGTCGTGGATTTTTTGCCGGATGTGAATTGGCCGGCACAGATCGAACTGCGGGCCGGGCGCCATGTGGTGCGGCCGCGCTACGAGGTCACCCAGAAGGACCGGATCCGGATCGCGCATGTGAACGTGGAGCGGGACAACCTGCGGCCCGATCCGGGCATCGCCATGCTCCCCCCGCAGATGGGTCGCGGCTTCCTGCTGCCGTTCCCGGTGCTGCCGAGCGAGCGGTTTCGGAGTATTCTGCAGCCGACGCCGATGGCGACGACGCAGGCAAACCTGCCGGTCCGCCTGGATGTATTCGATACCGAGGGTCGCCAGGTGCACCAGCGCTTCCTGGGCTGCCTGCCGCGCGACCATGATCTGGTGCTGGATTTCGACGACATCCCGCTGACCGTGGGGCACGCCGAACTCGTCTACGATTTCCGGGATGGCGGGGCCGCCGATGGCTGGCTGCACGGGCTGTTCCGTTACGAGGACCGGACATCCGGCCATGTCGCGGAGTCCAGCTTCGGGGCGCATATCTTCAATACCGCGATGACCTATCGGGACGAACCGCAATCCTATTCCGGCCCGCCGCCCGGCCTGTCCACCCGTTTGTTCCTTAAGCTTGGTGATTCACGCCGGCGCAGTTTTTCCATGTTGATCTATGCGGCCTCCGGTCCGTGGCATCCGCGGTCGTCGACCTATCTGGAACTGCATGACAGCGCTGGGCGGAAAGTCGCCGACCGGGCCGTCGCGATCGCATGTTCCGGCTCGATGATGATCTGGCCGCATGAATTGTTCGGCCCGTCGGCGATCGAGGACGCCGGTCCCGGCGGTTATGTGCTGGTGCGCGACCTGACCTGCCGGCTGTTCGGCTATCACGGGCTGATGGACGACGCGGGTGGCTTCTCGCTGGACCACATGTTCGGGTTCTGATCGCCGGGTGACGTGATGCGGGGCATCGTTCGGCTGCCGTGACCGGGATCGCGATCGGTGCGCGCTGTTGTGGATGGGGCTTCGTGTGGGGGCGTTGCAGGCGGTCAATTGTCGCTCGCCAAGCGACTGTTTCGGCCTGCCGATCTTATGCCATCCGGCCAAACCTATTACCGATGCACCGCCCTGTCCGTCATTGCCGGGTCAGATCCGGCAACCCGCGCGTCTCCGCCCAAGGGGTGCCGGGGGCGGGTTTGGGGGATCGAGGCTGGCAATGACGATGAGGGGACGGCTATGCGGCATTGTTTCAGCCGCTTGGTGTGATACCAACCACTGACCCATGAATGTCCGCTGTCATTGGGAGCGCAGCGAAGCAATCCAGGCGCCTGGCGCCATCGATCCGGTTTGCCCTGGATTGCTTCGCTGCGCTCCCAATGACAGCGGCCGGTATCGCCATGGGACATTGTTTCGGCCGGTTTGTGTAACACGCGATCCGCGACGGAAGGACCCGAACATGATACGCGCGAACATGATACGGATGTGCGGACCCCGCGATCAGGTACAATCGTGTTGTCAGAGGAACGACCAGCGGCCCGGGGCGTCACGGACGCGCCACGTTGCGGCCGCGACGGTGCTGATGCTCGCCATCGCAACACCGGTGTGGGCACAACAGTCGGGCAACCCGTTTCAAGGCCGAGCGGCTGGGGGGCGCGGCCCCTATGGATCGGACGCCGGGGCAACGACGCACATCATGCAGCTTCCTCAGTTGGCACAGGCGGCCGGGGCGGCCGCGGCGGGTCAACCACGCGCTACGGCGGGGGTTGTCGTGCAGGAAGGCGAGAGGACCGAGCCGTTGCCCAGGCCGGAGACAGCAGGCACCTTCTGGGAGATCCTGTTCGCATCCTGCGCTGGTGGAGCCTTTTTGGGTGGCGCCACGGCGTTGTCCTCCATGGAAGTCGTTACGGTCGGGACGGCCGCGGTGGCTCCGGCCGGCCTCGCCTTGCCGGCGCTGGCGGGCGCGACGGCTTCGGCGGCTGGGATCGGCTGCGCTCTGGGCGCATCGACCGCGGCCATCAGCCTGGGGGCGGCGGCGCTCTGGCAGCGCGTGTTCCGGTAGGCGGCAGTCTGGGCACGGCGTGGGCCACGTTCCGACCTCGGCGCTGGATCGGCCGCGACCCGCCTATCCCCATCTTGGCCATCCCCATCATGATGGGCAGGTTTGAACGCCGTATGGCGTGACGCCGCCCTTGTTCCGTACCACACTGCCGTCATTCCAACCGAACCGGAGGCAACGCGGCATGCCAGCGCTCGACAAGGTCTACGACTATACTCAATACGGCGGTCTGAAGGTCGAAAAGCACGAAAAGGTGATGACCATCACCCTGAATGCACCCGAAACCATGAACGCGTTCTCGGCCGAGATGCACTATTCCATGTCGCGCATCTGGGAAGACGTGCAGGACGACCCGGATGTGCATGTGGTGGTGCTGACCGGGGCCGGCCGAGCGTTTTCCGCCGGTGGCAATGTCATCGCGATGCAGCAGAAGATCGACAATCCCGCGCTGTGGGATGCCACGAGCGTGCCGGAAGCGAAACGCATCATCTTCCGCATGCTGGAATGCGACAAGCCGATCATCGCCCGGGTCAACGGTCACGCCGTCGGTCTGGGTGCCACGGTTGCGCTGATGTGCGACATCATCATCGCCGCCGACACTGCCAAGATCGGCGACCCGCACGTCAACGCGGGCCTGGTGGCCGGCGATGGCGGGGCGATCATGTGGCCGCAACTGATCGGCTTCGCGCGCGCCAAGGAATATCTGTTCACCGGCGATCTGATGACGGCCACCGAAGCCCACCGCATCGGCCTGATCAACCATGTGGTCCCGGCGGAGGAACTGGATGAAAAAGTCTACTCGCTCGCCCGCCGCCTGGCCGCCGGCGCCATGAAATCCATCCGTTGGACCAAGCAGGTGATCAATATTCCGCTGCGCCAGATCGCCCACTCGACGATGGATCTGGGCATCAGCCTGGAGACGCAGTCCAATCTGTCCAGGGACCACCAGGAAGCGGTGACGGCGTTTACCAACAAACGCCGTCCCAACTTCACCGGGGAGTAAGCGACCGGGCGTCGAAGGCCGCGCTCCTCTACGCGGCCTTCACCCCGGCAATAAATAGATCGACCTCCGTGCTTAGCCGTTCGGCCTGCTTCGACAGCGCCGCGGAAGCCCCCAGCACCTGCGAGGCGGCCGCCCCGGTTTCCGCCGCGCCCTGGCTGACCCCCTGGATCGTGTCGGTCACCGACTCGGTCCCACGCGCGGCCTGCTGGACGTTGCGCGCGATCTCGTCGGTCGCCGCCCCTTGCTCCTCGATCGCCGCGGCGATGGACGTGAAGGTCTGGCTGACCTCCCCGATCGTCGTCGCGATCCCCTGAATGGCCTGCGCGGCCTCCCGCGTCGCGGACTGGATCTGACTGATCTGCTGGCCGATCTCCTCGGTGGCCTTGGTGGTCTGGGCCGCCAGCCCTTTCACCTCGCTGGCAACGACCGCGAAGCCCTTGCCGGCCTCCCCTGCCCGCGCCGCCTCGATCGTCGCGTTCAACGCCAACAGATTGGTCTGGCTGGCGATGTTGGTGATCAGACTGACCACGTCGCCGATTTTCTGCGCCCCTTCGGCCAACGCCCGGACGACGATGTCCGTGCGCGCGGCCTCCGCGGTCGCTCGGTTGGCGATTTCGGACGACACGCCGACCTGACGCGCGATCTCGCTGATCGAGGCCGCCAATTCCTCGGCCGCCGTCGCCACTGTCCCCACGTTGACACTCGCTTCCGATGCCGCGTTGCTCACCACCGCGGTTTGGGACGTCGTCTGAGACGCGATCCCCGACATCACCGACGCCGTCGAACCCAGTTCGGACGACGCGACCGTCACCTCCCCGACAAGCTGCCCAAGCTGCGTTTCGAAGTTCCGCACCAGGGTTTCCATACGCGCCGCCCGCTCGGCTTTTGTCCGGTTATCCGCATCCTGCTCCGCGCGCATCCGTTCGGCGGCCAGAGCGTTTCGTTTGAACACCGCGACGGTCTCGCCCATGCGATCCACCTCATCACGTTGGCGACCGGCCGGCACATCCACGGTCAGGTCTCCCTCCGCCAGGCGGCCCATCACCGCCTCCAGCCGCGTGATGCGCCGCACCAGGCTGCGAGCGATATAGAGGAAGACGATCAGCAACGCCGCCGCCACGCAGGCCGCCGCTATCGCCAGCACAACCGCCATGCCGGTCCGGATGAAGGCTTCGGATTCGTCGGTGGCCGCCTTGGTCTGCCGATTGGCCATGTCAACCAGACCATCCACCGCCTTCGCCAACGCCACCGTCGTCGCCTGCGCCTGGTCCATGATCGCTCGGCTGGCCCGCATCGCTTCCATTTCCCGCGACCGCAGGCCGAACAGGCTGTTCTTGCCGACGCCACGGATCAGCACCGCCTCCAGCGCCGCTTTCAGGCCATCGGTCGGGTGCAGGGTCTCGATCACCTCAAGGTGCTCCCGGGCTTTCTCCGCGGCGATGCTGAAAGCCTTCTGACCCGCGGCCACGGCATTCTCATTCGGGGCGAAACTTGCCCGAGCGAGCATTTCCGCCGCCTGGTTCGCCTGCCCGCGCAATTCCGCCAGGGCCTGCGCCAGGGGCACATGGGTCGTGACCAGTTCGATCATCGCCATCGTCATCGTCGACGCGTCGGAGCCCATGCTCATCGTCGCCTGCGAGATGTTGCCCTGCACGCCATCAAGGCCTTTCGCCACCAGACCGCGCAGTCGATCCAGGGCGCGGAGGTTGGACTTGGCCGCTTCAACCCGCTGGTCGATGACCATCATGCGATCGCCGACGGCGTCGTGCAGTTTCGACAGATGACCGGTCAATTCCCCGCTGAGGCCGGCAATGGTCTTCAACGCGGGATCGTCGCCCAATGTGGCACCCAGCTCGCCCAGTTTGGCGTTGACCACCTTCTGCTGGTTTTCCAGGGCTGCCCAGTAGTCGGATCGCTGCGATTCGGATTCCGCCCGCAGCAAGGCCGGCGCCCCGGCGGCCAGGGTTCCGGTTTCGGCGTGCAGTTGCAGCGCCAGGGAAATCTCCGGGATCCGCCGATCCGCCATCTCTCGGACATTGCCGCCAAGTTCCTGCAATATCAGGCTGGCGACGATGCCGGATACCACCGCGCCACCCGCAATCGCTCCAAAGGCCAGGAACAGCTTGCCCTTGATACCGAAGCCTCGTGATTTGTTACTCATCGTGGTTTGCTCCAACCAGGGCCGGGGTCGGCGCGACCTCCATACGGCCCCCGGAAACGGCCGCTACCTTACGGGCGAACGGTTCCAGCACGGTCCTGTAGGCGGGCGTTGCCTCGGCGTTGATCGTGGCGAAGCGCAGGACGGTTTCCGCGGCGTTCGCGACCTGGGCACCGGCCGCCAGGCCCACCGCCACGGCAGCCCCCATGGCCGCGGAAGACTTCAGGAGACTCATGCAAAAGACCCTTTCAAACGACCCGACGGGGCAACAGCCAATTCCGACGAAACTCCGGCGCATGGTGTCGGCAGACGATTAAAATTTGGTTTACTCTGGCCGTAATTAGCCGATTTCCGGTCACCATTCCGATAGCACCGCCCCGAAGGCCGGATGGTTTGCCACTGCCCGGCCGGGGATCCGTGGACATGTTCAGGGGGCGGACGCTTCCCTCGGACGGCGCGTCATGGTCCACTGGGGTCAAGACCGGTTGGTCAAGAGGAGGAACGCCATGACGACCCGACGCCTGCTTCTGGCCGCGGCTGCCAGCCTGACCGCCCATATGGCGGTCGCACAATCGGCGGTTGCCCAAACGCTGACGATCGGCATCGGCGATGCGGTGACCAGCATCGACCCGCACTATCTGAACTCACCCACCAACAAGAACGTGATCTGCAACATCTACGATGCGCTGACCGATGCCGACAGCGGCTACGGGGTCATTCCGTCGCTGGCCGAATCCTGGAAGCGGCTGGACGACCTGACATGGGAGTTCAAGATCAGGCCCGGCGTGCGCTTCCATGACGGGTCCAGGCTGACCGCGAATGACGCGATGGCGGCCATCACCCGGGTGCCGAAAGTGCCGAACGCACCGCAGCCGTTCACGACCTATATCCGCATGATCAACGGCATGACCGTGGTCGACGATCACACCTTGCGCATCACCACCAGCGCGCTGGATCCGATCCTGCCGAACGAATTGGTGCAGATCCGGATCATGCCGGCGTCCGCCGCCGCCATGACGACCGAGGATTTCAACACCGGCAAGGCCGCGATCGGCACCGGTCCGATGCGGTTCGTGTCCTATCAGCCCGGCGTCGGTGTGGAACTTGTTCGTAATGACCTCTATTGGGGCAAGCGGGCCGACTGGGAGAAGGTTTCGTTCCGTATCATATCGGAGGGCGCGGCACGGGTGGCGGCGCTGCTGGCGGGCGACATGCAGATGATCGATCTGGTGCCGAGCGATGCGCTGGAGGAACTGCGCAAGAATGGGAAACTGCGTGTGGTGTCGGCGGAGGTCGGGCTGCGATACATCTTCCTGGCCTTGGACCAGTCGCGTGACGGCCCATCCCCATTCGTGTTCGGCCCGAATGGAGAGGTTTTGGAGAAAAACCCCTTAAAGGATGTGCGGGTCCGCAAGGCACTGTCTATCGCCATCAATCGCCCCGCGATCGTGGAACGGGTGATGGAGGGTGTCGCCACCGCGACCGGTCAGATGATGCCGGACGGCGGCGTCGGCAACGCGCCCGACATCAAGGTGCCGCAATTCGACCCGGAGCAGGCCAAGAAACTGCTGGCCGAGGCGGGTTATCCGAACGGGCTGCGCGTGACCATCCATTCCACCAAAGGCCGTTACGTGAACGACACGCGGATCGTGCAGGCCGTCGCGCAGATGTGGCAGCGGATCGGCGTGCAGGCGACGATCGAACTGCAACCCTGGAGCTCTTACGCCACCCGGGTCACCAAGCAGCAATATTCGGTGATGATCGGGGCCGTGGCGGCGGTGACCAGCGAGAGCTCGCAGGTGCTGCGCAGCGCCATGGGCACATACGACCTGCCGAAGGGCTGGGGCGGGTTCAACTGGGGGCGCTATTCCAATCCGAAACTGGACGAACTGGTGATCGAGGCCAGCGCGACCGGAGACGACGACAAGCGCAACGAGTTGCTGCGTGCCGCCATGCGGATCGGCGTGGCCGATGTTGCCAACATCCCGCTGCATTTCCAGCGCACCACGTGGGCCATGCAGCGCAGCCTGACATACACCGGGCGATCTGACGATCAGACCCGCATTTTGGACATCAGGCAGGCGCGGTGACGCGGATCGGTCTTTGCCGAACCTTGCCGCTGGCCGCGCTGGCGTTCGCGATCGCGGGGGAGGCGGCGCGGGCTCAGGTCCCGTGCCCGCAACCATGGTCGTCGGGATCCCCCGCCGTGAAGGCGCAGCATATTTTCTGCGGGGAGATCAACGGCAAAGGACGCGCGGTCGGGTTTCACAGCCGCCCCGGTGGGCGGAACCCAGAGACCGTCGCGCTGACGGAAGACGTCCGCCTCGATCCCAGGCATCCCGGCATCTACACGATCAGCCGGTTCCACATCACGGAGCATGGCCGGACCGAGGTCAAAACCCTGTCCACGATGTTTCCCGATCGATGCGACACCGACGCCGTGATCGCGGCGATCCAACATGCCTATGCCCATGGAACAAGGACAGCGGATGGATTTTCCGGCCCGTCCGGCCCTACCTGCACGGATAATCGCGGCCAGGGGTTCCGCATCCAGGGGTTCACGGGCACCCACGGGGGCAACAAAGGGGGCAGGACGGTGATCATGACCGCCTATCCCAATTGATGGACCGCGTGGGTGCGATGGATCTGGTGTTCAGCCACGACGCTGACGGCAGGCCGGTGGCGGCGACCCGGGGAACCGCATCCGGGCCAGGTGATCTGGCAGCCTTCCTGACCGAGGAAGTCCACTGGCCCTACTATGCGTCCCTGTTGCTGGATCAGGCAACGGCGGCCCCAGGGAGTCCCCCCATCACCGCGACCGGGAATGCCTATGCCATGACATGCGACGGGGACACGGTGACGATCGAGCATCTGTACATCCCCGAACGGCGCCCCATTCGGCTGGTTCGGCAGGATTTCGTGGCGACGATGACCGCCTGGCGCGCGCATCTGGAGGCCGGCGCCTGACTGTGTGGCACCGAATCGAACACGGGGTGGCGGTCCGGGGGGAGACCGTCATTCCCGTATCGTTACGCACCAAATCAGTCCATACGTGGCCCGGTTTGGCGGTCTGGTCAGAAGGCACGAACCTGGCGTTCAGCCAGAAGAAGCGCGTCCGCCGTGAACAGCCTCAGTGAACGCCAATATCGACGATTCGTCCGCCCGGACCGTCGACACTGGCCAGGGCCTGGGCATTCGGCCGACGCTCGCCGGTCCATCTGGTTTCAACGCGGGCAGGACGAATAGTGCCGGTCCGCAGCAGCGCATCACGCACCGCGTTGGCCCGCTGCTGGGACAGACGCATGTTGGAAGCGTCGCTGCCAATTCCGTCGGTCTTGCCGATCACGGTCGCGGTCATTGTCGGATTGGCGCGCAGCTTTTCCGCCGCGCCATTCACCGCGGACTGGGCCTCCGATCCGAGCCGGGCACTGCCGGAATCGAAGGGGGCGTGAAACCAGGTGACATTGTTCGCGGGCAGCGCCGCAAGCGCGGTGCCGGGCGGATTATAGGGTGTCGCCTGCGCAACGGGTGCCGCGTTCTGCTGTGTGCAGCCGGCCAGCAGGGCAAAGGCGCCAATGGAAAGGAGTTTGGTCAGGGACGTCGCGGCTTGGGTCATGAATTTCACCGTTGTTTGTGATCAATTGAAGCCGGATGCAGCCGGCGGCAGGACGGGCTAGCCGACGGATGCCGGGAATTTGACGACCCGCGGCGGGACCGAGGACCGACGGCCCATGTCGACTTTCAGGTAGAATACCGCCGGCAGCTCCGCGCTCGATTCGTCGAGATGCGCCAAACCGTCCGCGAGGTCCGCGAAGGTGGCGCCGTCCGGCAGGCGGAACGACAAAGCCCTGTCGGCCAATGCCACGGTGACCAGGTTGGCGGACGCGGTTTCCCGCTGCGTGTTTCGCATGCCATTAACTCCGGGTTGCGGTTTGAAGCCGAGCGGCGCCCAGATCGGTCGGTGGCAGAGGGTCTGCTCGCCGGGCGGGATGCCGATGCCCGATCATTCATGGAAGGCGGTCGGTTTGCCTTACAGTCTAATTAGGCAGGCAGGCGCCACCGCGACAGGGACGGAAACTACGTAGGTAGACGGGACGACGCAGTATCGAATTCCTCCGGAACCGCGGCAACACGGTGGCACCGCAGCCAGTCGCCGACCCGCGGATCGGCCGTCAGCACGCAAAACGGGATCGCCAGAAGCAACCCGCCAAGCAACGGGACCGCCCAAAGCACGACGACCGGGCCGGCGGCGGCGAAGCCGGCGAACAGGACCAGCCCCAGCAGGGTCTGAGGCCAGAACAGGCGGAATGCCTCGGACCACGGGATGCCGCGATCGCCGCGGTTCTGCGGCGCCCACCCGTCGCGCACACCAAACACCAGGCGGATGGTCGTTGCCGTCTTGTTCAGGATGGTGATGGGATCGACCAGCAGCGCGAACACCGATTCCAGGAAGGCGCCAGTCAGGATCCGCGCGGTGCCACCGTAGCGGGCACGTTTCGCGGATGATGCCAGGATTTCCAGATAACCCAGGAATTTTGGGCTATAGATCGCCACGATCCAGGTCAGCATCACCGCCAAAGCGGGGCAGGCGGGAAAGGGCGAGGTCTTGTCGGTCACGGCGGCCCAGGCGGCGGCCAGCATGAAGATCAGGTAGAACGGGGCACAACCGAACAGCAGGATCGCCTGGATCAACTGCCACCGCCCCATCGGCCGTAATCCCGGCATCCGCAACAGGTGCCGGTATTCCAGGTTCCCAGCCAGCCACCGCATCTCCCTACGGACGAATTCCGGCAGGGCGGGCGGATTGGCCTCGGCCGACCCATCCTCCAGGGGGATCAGGCGCACACCCCAGCCGGCACCGGCCAGCATCGCCGCCTCTATCTGGTCATGGGACAGGATGTGGCGGCCACCGGGCAGCAGCGGCAACTGGCAATGATCGCGGAACGGGGCGATGCGCAGGACGGCGTTGTGGCCCCAGTAGCAACTCTCATCGCCTTGCCACCACGCCAGAGCGGTCGCCCAGGTGCGCATGCCGGCGCGCATGCCGAACTGGAACAGGCGGGGAAACGCCGAAGTCGCGGGCAGGCCGACCGTCAGATGCTGCGCCACGGCCAGTCGAGGCGAGTCGTGCATGATCCGCACCAGGCGCAGCACGGCCTCGGCCGTAATCTGCGAATCGGCATCCAGAACCAGCATCAATTCGAACCCGTCGGCGTGATGCTCCAGAAAATCCATGATGTTGCCGGCCTTGAAGCCGGTATTGCTGGCGCGACGGCGATAGCGCACCCGGGCTGGATCGCGGTCGGCACGCCGAAACGCGACGACCGCCTGTTCCTCGGCCGCGGCCGAGGCGGGATCGGCGGTGTCGGACAGAATGAACAGAGCGAAACGTTCCCCGGCTCCGACGTCATCCAGTTTATCGAGCAGGCGCCGCACGGGGGGTAGGACGGTTGCCATATCCTCATTGCGCACGGTGACCGCGATGGCCGTCCTGGGCAGTTGGTCCGCCGCGACCCTGGGCACCGAGGTGGCGGGTCCCCGCCAGTCCCGCGCCATGATCAGGACGAAGCCGATCACGCCATTCGCGAGGCAAAAGCCCACCCAGGGGATCGCCCCCAGGAAACTGCCCATCATCAGAACCTTGGCGACCGTCCAGCCACCGGGCGCCAGAACCGCGTGCAGCAGCCAGGCCAGCCAACCGGTAACGGCCAGCACGATGACGATAACGAGCAGACGGCGAACAGCCATTCCCGGGTCCTGATCACTGACGCCAGTCCGTCGATCCACGACGCACTCGGCTCCGAAACCTCATAGCCGAAGCTCGGCTGTGCCTGTATAGCCGCCGCGATGTCAGAAGCCGACGCCCGCCCCGCCGACCCGCTTGTCGCCGTCGTGCTTCCCCCGCGGGAGGGCTTCGGGCCCGGGCGTACGGGCGCGTTGGGATTGCTCGCCCGTCGGCTGACCGCGACCCCGGGGTTTCGCACCATCGTCGTGGCCGGACCGCAGGATGGGCCGGTGTTCCCTGGCATCGATCTGCTGACCGTCGCGCCGAGCCGCTGGTGGCTGGGCAACACCAGCCTTCGCTATGCGCGCGCGGTGGCCAAGCGGCTGCGCACCCTGCGTCCGGCGCTGGTGGAAGTGCATAATCGTCCGGAAATCGCGCTGTCGCTGGCGCGCCGGCTGCCCGATGTCCCGGTTACCCTCATTCTGAACAACGATCCGCAAGATATGCGCGAATCCCGGACGCCGGCGGAACGGGACACGATGCTGCGGCAATTGGCCCGCGTCATCACATCGTCGGCCTATTTGCGCGGTCGCTTGCTGGACGGCGTCGCCCAACCGGCCCGGGAGCCGGTGGTGTTGCCCAACTGCCTTGATCTGGCCGAACTGCCGCCTCCCGTGCCTCGGCAGCGCGTGATCCTGTTTGCCGGACGGGTCGTCGCCGACAAGGGGCCCGATTCGTTCGTATCCGCATGTGCCACGTCCCTGCCGCATCTTCCCGGGTGGCACGCGGTGATGATCGGCGCCGACCGCTTCCGCGCCGACAGCCCCGATACCGAGTTCGTCCGCGTGGTCCGCGCCGCGGCCGAGGCATCGACCATCCAGGTGCTGGGCTATCGAGACCATCCCGATGTGCTGGCGGCGATGGGCCGAGCGGCGATCGTGGTGGTGCCGAGCCGGTGGGCGGAACCGTTTGGACTGGTGGCGCTGGAAGCGATGGCGAGCGGGGCGGCGCTGATCTGCTCCCCGCGCGGTGGATTGCCGGAGGTCGCGGGCGACACCGCGGTGTATGCGGACCCCGACGAACCCGGCGCGCTGGCCCGCGCCATCCGCGCCTTGGCTGGTGATGCCGCCCGACGCTCTGAATTGGCCGCGGCGGGGATGGCGCGCGCCCGCATGTTCGACGCGCCGGTGATTGCCGCCCAGCTCGCGGGGTTGCGGCGGGACATCCTCGGGCATGATACAAATCGCCCCCTACCGTGATTGCCGGAGTTGACCCGGCAACCCGCCCCCACCGTTGAAGCCTGGATCGCCGGGTCAGGCTCGGCAATGACCTTTGGGGGGGACCAGCCCGGCACTTGACGTCCGGGGACATGAAATCCCGAGGGCATGGTGGCTGATCCCGCCGGCGCCCCCTATATTGCAGTCCAACGATCGATAGCTGGAGCAGACTCACATGGCCAATACCCCGACGGAGACGACCCCCGATACCAGCGGGCTGGTGCCGGTGACGGTGCTGACCGGGTATCTGGGTGCCGGCAAGACCACCCTTCTCAACCGCATCCTGACCGAGCAGCACGGCCGCAAATATGCCGTCGTGATCAACGAATTCGGCGAACTCGGCGTGGACAACGACCTTGTCGTGGATACCGACGAGGAAGTGTTCGAGATGAACAACGGCTGCATCTGCTGCACCGTGCGCGGCGACCTGATCCGCATCCTTGGCGGCCTGATGAAGCGGCGCGACAAGTTCGACGGCATCATCATCGAGACCACCGGCCTGGCCAATCCCGCGCCGGTGGCGCAGACCTTCTTCGTGGATGAGGGCGTGAAGGCGAAGACCCGCCTGGACGCGATCGTCACCGTGGTGGACGCCAAGCACCTGCCGGCTCGCCTGGCCGACAGCCACGAAGCCGAGGACCAGATCGCCTTCGCCGATGTGATCGTGCTGAACAAGACCGACCTGGTGACCCCGGAGGAACTGGAAGCGGTCGAGGGCCGCATCCGCGCCATTAACAAATTCGCCGTGATCCACCGCACCGAGCGCGCCGCCCTGCCGATCGAACTGGTCATGAACCAGGGCGGCTTCGACCTGCAACGCGTCCTGGCGAGGGAGCCCGGATTCCTGGATGGCGACGACGACCACGAGCACAACGAGGACATCGGCTCCATGAGTTTCGAGGTGGATCAGCCGATCGACCCCGAGAAATTCAACGGTTGGATCGGCGCTCTGTTGCAAGACAAGGGCAGCGACCTGCTGCGCACCAAGGGCATCCTGAGCTACGCCGGCGAAGATCGCCGCTTCGCCTTCCAGGCCGTGCACATGATCGCCGACGGGGACTTCATCGGTCCGTGGAAAAACGGCACCCCGCGCGTCAGCCGGCTGGTGTTCATCGGCCGCAACCTCAATCGCCCGCAACTGCGCCGCGGGTTCGAGGGCTGCGTCGCCTGATCGTCGCTTCTACCCCCTGATGCGTCTCCTTCGCCGATCGGGGGAGACGCTGTTTCCTTGCAGCCGGACATCCTCATGAGTCAGACCACCGCCGCCCAATTCCTGATTGACACCCGCGGCACCCAACGGTCGCTGGATGCCTTCGTGGTATCCGCGCGGTTTTCCCGCGACAGCCGCTCGGTGGCGTTCGCCCTGGGCGACGGCACGTTGCGGATCGTGCGGCTGGGCGACCCCGAGGCCTGGGACAGCGTCGCGGTGCATAATGGCGCGGCCCTGGCGTTGAGCGCGGATACCGCGGGCGGTGGCTTCGTCTCCGGCGGGGATGACGGTCAACTACGCCGGATCGACGCGGCGGGAACGGTAACCGACATTGCCAAATTCGGCATGAAATGGGTGGAGCAGGTCGCCGTGTTCGCAGCCGAGACCGGCAAGGGCCTGATCGCCGCCAGCGTCGGCAAACTGGTGCATCTGTATGACGAATCCGGGCAGAAAATAAAGGAATGGACGCACCCATCCGCCGTCACCGGCCTGGCCTTCGATCACAAGGGCAAGCGAGTCGCAACGTCGCACTACAATGGCGTGACGATCTGGTTCGTGGCCTCCAAATCCGACAATCCGCGCCGCCTGGAATGGAAGGGCAGCCACACTGCCCTGGCCTTTCACCCGGAAGGCGACGCCGTTGTCACCGCCATGCAGGAGAACGCGCTGCATGGCTGGCGCCTGTCCGACGGGCAACATATGCGCATGAGCGGCTACCCCTCGAAATGCGAATCCTTGTCGTTCAGCAAGGGCGGCAAGTGGCTGGCGAGCAGCGGGGCGGATTGCATGGTGCTGTGGCCGTTCTTCGGCGGCGGGCCGATGGGCAAGGCGCCCATGGAACTGGCCGGCGGAGACGGGATCATGTGCAGCCAGGTCGCCTGCCATCCGGTGCAGGACATGGTCGCCGGCGGCTTCACCGACGGGTTGGTGGTGATCGCGGATTCGACGTCGTCTCGCATCCTGCCGGTGGTGCCGCCCGAACACGGGTGCGTGACGGCGCTGGCCTGGAGCGCGGATGGGGTGTGGCTGGCGGTCGGGACCGAGACGGGGTTCGCGGCAGTGGTGGATTTCTCCAAGCGGTGAGCGATCTGCTCCCAACAGACACACGCCTTAGGGCTTGTTCGACATTTATCGAATCGATTGGCTGCGTTGAACAAGCCCTAGGCATTTGTTTTTCACGGCAATTTTGCCGGCGTCCTGAAGCACTTATTTAACGGCGTTGCCTTATTGGTGCCCCGGTCGATCGGGCCAAAGCTGCTAGAGCGGCTGCGTGCCGCATGGCTTGAATGCCCTGTTCTCTGCCTCCCGATTTATTCAGCGACCCGGGCGGCACCGGATCGTTCAAATTAACCGCGGCTTAACTCCCCCTTCGTAGACATCTCCGACGGGTGACGATCACTGAGCCATGTGCGCGAACCGCGTGGTGTTCCGTTGATTCACCTGACGTTGTCAACGGGAGTGGATTGCAAAATGTCGGACCTCATCACACCGAAAGGTAAATTGTCAGGGTTTTTCACCAACCTTAGGCTGAAGACCAAAATACTGCTGGGATTCGGCGTTGTGCTTATGGTGCTTGTCATCGTCAGCGTCACCGCTCACCAGGCGCAAACCCGGATCGAACACAACTTCGACAGGTTCGCCCGATCGATCGACGTGGTCGATGCCGCGGGTGATGCCAGCATGGCCTTCTCGACCATGCGCCGCCACGTCCGCGATTTCGCCATGACTGGGGAAGAATCAGCCGCCTCCCTCGCGCTGGAAACGGCACCGAAAGTGCGGGAGAGCGTTGCCAAGGGCCTGGAGATCTCCCAGCATCCCGACCGTCGTCGCCATTTGGAAGACCTGCGCGACAAACTCGCCATCTACGTCACCGCGTTCGGCAAGACGATCGAACTGAAGCGGGAACACAAAAAGCTGACAATGGAAGCGCTCCCGGACCTGGGCACGAAGATTCGCCTGGGCCTTGAGAAGCTTGAGGCAGCCACTGCCCAGGCGGGCAATGGCGCTGCCGCGGCAGCGGATGCCGCCGGTACGGAGTTGATGCGGTTCCGGTTGGCCGTTAACAGTGCGACCACGCGGCACAATCCCGACGCGGCCAAAGCTGCCGATGCCGTCTTTGTCACCTTCAGCAAGGCGATGGATACGCTGGATGCCGCGACCCGCAGCACTCCTGTCCAACGCGATTTCGATGAACAGATCACCCTGACAAAGCGGTTCCACGCCGACTTTCGCCGAGCGGTTCAGATCAATGAGGAGATGGATACGCTCGTCGATGGCACGATGAAGCAAGTGGCCGACGGCATCGCCCGTGACGCCGAGTTCGTGGACGACTCGGGCGTGACCGATCAGGCTGCGCTCAAGGCCGATATCGACAGCTTGCTCGACGCAACCCAGTTGGCGGTCATGTGCTTGTCGGTGGCAGGCATCGCTCTGGGTATCCTGGTGGCTTGGCTGATCGGTGGCGTCATCGCACGTCCCATATTGGCGATCACCGCCATCATGACGAAACTAGCGGACCGGGACTGGACCACCGAGGTCAGATTCCAGGACCGAACCGATGAAATCGGCCAGATGGCCAAGGCCGTGCAGGTGTTCAAGAACAACGGTGTGGAGGCCGACCGGCTGCGCGACGAGCAAGAGGCGCTGAAGGTAAAGGCCGAGCAGGAGAAGCGGCAGGCGATGTTGGATCTGGCGGGGCGGTTTGAGGCCAATATCGGTAGTATCGTCGAAAGCGTCGCTTCGGCGGCCACCGAATTGCGTTCCACTGCTCAGTCCATGGCGGCAACGTCAGAGGAAACCACGCAACAGGCGACCACCGTTGCGGCGGCATCCGAGCAGGCGACGCAGAACGTGCAGACTGTTGCCTCCGCGACCGAGGAACTGTCCGCCTCGATCCAGGAGATCGGTCAGCAGATCACCCACTCCACCCAGATGATCGGCGCGGCGGCGACGCAGACCAACGAGACCAACCGTCAGGTCCAAAGCCTGGCATCAGCGGCCCAGGCGATCGGCGACGTGGTCAAGATCATCAGCGACATCGCCAGCCAGACCAACCTGCTGGCCCTGAACGCCACCATCGAGGCAGCGCGCGCCGGGGACGCCGGCAAGGGCTTCGCGGTGGTCGCGTCGGAGGTCAAAGCCTTGGCCAATCAGACCGCCAAGGCCACCGAGGAGATCGGCTCGCAGATCAAGGCAATCCAGGAAGCGACGCAGTCCTCCGCCCGGTCGATCCAGGACATCACGGCAACGATCGGCAAGGTCGAAGCAACCGCCACCGCCATCGCCTCGGCCGTGGAGGAGCAGGGTGCGGCAACCCTGGAGATTTCCCGCAACGTATTGCAGGCCGCGCAGGGCACGCGGGAAGTCTCCAGCAATATCGCGGGCGTCAGCGAGGCGGCGCAGCAGACCGGTGCGGCGGCAACGCAGGTGCTCTCCTCGGCCAGCGAGCTGTCGGAGAATGGCGAGGTGCTGAAGGCGCAGATCGACTCGTTCCTGCGGGAGGTGCGCGCGGCCTGACGATCACGGACCTGGGGGTGCCGCGATCGGCGTCCCCGGGTCCGTCCGTCCCCATGTGTCGGCGCGTAGACTTGCCTGTGATCCCGGCAGGCTGGATGGCCGATCCCGCGTTCGGACCCGGTGACGCATTCTCAGGATCGGAACAAACCACGCCACATCTTTTGGTGGACCATCGACAGGCGGTGGGAGAACACGGCCACGAAGCTGATGCGCGGCTGATGCGCGGCTATCGGTGAGAAAGGTCACACACCCGAACCCGCAATCCCTCCCAGACGAGGTCCGGTCCGGCGCGGGACGGAGACCAGAGCGGTTTCAGCCTGACTGGAAACGGCAAACCGCTCTGGCCCATTGTTTTGCCGCATGATTCACATGCCGTTACGTTCCGCCCAGCGTGATCATGCCCTATTGGATAACCTCCAACGGAAAGCTCCGCCTGATTTTCCCACCAGCCATTGATCGGGTGGGCCGATTCACCCGACAGGACGGAAGCAGGTGTCGGGATCGGACCACCGGCGCCCACCGTTCGCCGACTGCACGCCCGCCGGTGCGGGCACCGCGGAAATGATGACCTGGGCATAGGCGTAAGGATATTCGTCGGTCATCGTCAACGCGACCCGCGGCTCCATACCCGCTGGGGTGATCGCATGCAGTCTTCTGGCGGCACCGCCGGCCATGTCGAGCGTCGGCTGCCCACCGGTCAAATTGACCACTCCGAGATCGGCGAAGAAGACCCCCTGCCGGAAGCCCGTGCCCAATGCCTTGGCCGCGGCCTCCTTCGCCGCGAAACGCTTGGCGTAGGTTGCCGCTCGGATCGTCTCGGCGCGCCGCATCGCCCTGGCCCGCTCGGCTTCGGTGAAGACCCGTGCCAGGAAGCGTTCGCCGTGGCGGGCGATCGCCGCTTCGATGCGGCAGATGTCACAGATGTCTGCCCCCAGGCCAAGGATCATTGTCCGTCGCCCGCCTCAGGTGTGACACCGTCGCCCGCAACCATCACCCGGTCGCCCGCAACCATCACCCGGTCACCCGCAACCATCACCCGGTCACCCGCAACCATCACCCGGTCGCCCGCTCCACACTCTTCACCCCCGACATGCTGCGCAGCCCGACAATCACCTTCGCCAAATGCCCGACATCGCGCACGTCGACATCCACCAGCGCCTCCATGAAATCCTGCTGGCGGTTCACGATCTTCAGGTTGGCAATGGCACCGTCCTGCTTCGCGATCGCATTCGTCAGGCTGGCCAAGGCCGTCGGCTCATTCCCGGCGATCACGCTGATCCGTGCCGTGTGGCCCGGCGGCTTGCCGGACGCGCTGCCCTTGCCCAGCACCTCATAGTTCCAATCCACGTCGATGAACCGCTCCGGCGTCGCGGCGAACCCGGTCAGGGTCTGGCATTCCCGCCCGTGGATCGTTACGCCCTTGCCCGTCGTCACGATGCCCACAATCTCGTCGCCCGGCACCGGATGGCAACATCCCGCGAACGAATACGCCATCCCCGGCACCAACCCGGTCACCGGCATGTCGTTGTCCAGCCGGGTAGGCGACCGACCGCCCCGCGCCAGCATCGGCGGGATCATCCGCGGCGCCCGCGCGGTCTGGCGCAATTCCGGATAGGCGGCGTTCACCACGTCCCGCGGCATCGTGTTGCCGTTGCCGATCGAGATATACAGATCGTCCACGACCCCGAATTTCAGCGCCTTCAACGCCGGTTCCAGCGCCTTTTCCGATCCATCCACCCCGGCCTGACGGAACGCCTTGGTCAGTTCCGCCCGTCCGACATCGCGGCTCTGCTGGCGTTGTTCCTGGTGGATGAAGCGGCGGATGCGCGCGCGCGCCTTGCCGGTGACGACGAAGCGTTCCCATTGCGGTGACGGCGTGCCGCCACGCGCCGTCATGATCTCCACCTGATCGCCGTTCTGCAGCACATGGCGCAGCGGCAACAGGCGTCCATTGATCTTGGCGCCGACGCAGGTATCGCCCACCTGGCTGTGCACGGCGTAGGCGAAATCGACCGACGTCGCCCCGCGCGGCAACTGAATCAACTGCCCCTTCGGCGTGAAACAGAACACCTGATCGGCGTAGAGTTCCAGCTTGGTGTTCTCCAGAAACTCATCCGGCGCGGAATTCTCCAGGATTTCCAACAGATCCTGCACCCAGCGAAAGCGCTGGGTTTCCCGCATGTCGATCTTCGCGTCGTTGGTCTTGTAAATCCAATGCGACGCGACGCCGTTTTCCGCCACGTCGTTCATCTCGGGCGTGCGGATCTGGATTTCGATCTTTTGGTTCAGCGGCTCCCGCAACGTCACGCCGGTATGCAGGCTCTGATAGCCGTTCGATTTCGGGGTCGAGATATAGTCCTTGAACCGCCCGGCAATCACCGGATAGGCCGAGTGCACGGCCCCCAGCGCGCCATAGCAATCGCCCTTCGTACGCACCACGACGCGGAAGGCCATGATGTCGGACAGTTGCTCGAACGCGACATTGCGCCGATGCATCTTCTCCCAGATCGAGTAGGGGGATTTCTCCCGGCCGGTCACGTCGATGATATCGACCCCAGATTCCCGGCAGACGCGGACCAACTCGCCACGAACCTCGTCGATCACGTCCGCGCCCTGCCCGCGCAGGAAGTTCAGGCGCGCCTGGATGGTCCCGTAGGCTTCCGGTTCAAGCTGGGTGAAGGCCAGGGTTTGCAGTTCGGTCTTGACCGCGTCCATGCCGATGCGTTCGGCCAGAGGCGCGTAGATGTCCATCGTCTCCCGCGCGATGCGTTTTCGGCGGTCGTCGTTGCGCACGAAATGCAGGGTGCGCATGTTGTGCAGCCGGTCGGCCAGCTTCACCAGCAACACGCGAATATCGCGGCTCATGGCCAGCACCAGCTTGCGGAAATTCTCCGCCTGCTTGGTGCGATCCGACTGCAATTCCAGCCGCGTCAGCTTGGTCACGCCATCGACCAGGCCGGCAATTTCCTTGCCGAACCGTGCCTCGATATCCGCGAGCTTGATCGGCGTGTCTTCGATCACGTCATGCAGCAGGCCGGTCGCGATGGATGCGGTATCGAGCCGATATCCCGCCAGAATATCGGCCACGGCGACGGGATGGGTGATGTAGGGATCGCCGTTGTCGCGCCGCTGCGTGCCGTGCGCCTGCATCGCCAGCACATAGGCGGCGTCGATCAGACCCGTATCGGCCTTCGGGTCATACGCATGAACCTTCTCCGTCAGTTCGAACTGTCGGATGATGGCGGGGCGGACGGGGTTGGAGGGATCGCCTGACGCAAGACCGTCAGGCGCGCGCACGATGGGCAACGCCGGAGGGGCCGGTGCGGGCCGCGGTGCCTCGCCTCCGTTCCCCCCACCGCTCATCGTCTACCGACGCGCTCGGCCGCCGAGTTCCGCCTCGATGGCCGCTTCCATGTCTTCGGGGGAGATATCCTCGTTCTCCAGCGGCAGGCCGACCGATTCTTCCTCGGCGCTGACGTCCTGAAGGCCGAAAATATTCTGGTCGGTGGGGATCAGGTCCAGAACTTCCTCGTCGGCCGGCTCGGGCTCCGGCGCGCGGGACAGCGACTTGATCAGGTCCTGTTCGATCCGGCCGAGATCGATCGTCTCATCGGCAATCTCTCGCAGCGCGACGACGGGGTTCTTGTCGTTGTCGCGATCGACCGTCAGTTCCTCACCACGGCTCAGATTGCGGGAACGCTGCGCCGCGAGCAAAACGAGCTCAAAGCGGTTCGGGACTTTCTGGACGCAATCTTCGACTGTGACACGCGCCATGCGCTGCTGCTCCGGGCTTGGCTTCGGGGGAAAGTGTTCATTAGGTTAAAGGGGGATGAAATGCAAGCCTGACGACGGAAAGAGTGCCTCACCGGTCAGCACCTCCCCGTCATGCCGGCGGAGGCCGGCATCCACGACTTTCCCAATCTGCAACGACGCAAGGCGTGGATGGCGGGTCTGCACCCGCCATGACGAAGTTGCACTGCCTTTGGGTCATTTTTTCGGCCAGTTGGTAGTCGGTCCCATCGATCTTGCGCGTAACCGATAGACCCCGGCATCGGGACCGTCGCGCTCCGAAATCAACGCCGTTCGCCCAATCAGTCAGGCTCTTCACGGTCGATGCCGTTACCGGCATGTTCGCCCCATCCGCCGGCCCCGGCGCATCACCCACCGACCACCCTGCCCTGAAACAGAGGACCCAACGATGTCGACAATCCAGCGCCTGATGATTGATGGCCAACTTGAACCGGTCAGCCACTATTGCCACGTCGTGCGGGCCGGGAATTTGATCTGGGTGTCGGGGGCGGTCGGCGTGGCGGCGGACGGATCGATCCCCAGCAGTGTGGCGGAGCAGTTCGATATCGCGCTCGCAAGCGTCGATGCCTGCCTGAAAGCCGCGGGCGCCGGCGCCGAACACGTCGTGAAGGTCAATGTCTACCTGACAGACGTGAACGATCGCGGCCTGATCAATCCAGCCCGCCAGCGCTATTTCGGGCCGCACCGCCCGGCTTCCACCCTGGTCGGCGTCACCGCTCTGGTGCTGCCGGACCTGAAAGTCGAAATAGAGGCGCAAGCCGTCGTCCCGGGAGCCGCTACTCCATGAGCCTCGATATCGATCATCTGCGATCCTGGATCGGCCGGCAGGAGGTGCTGACCGACCGCGTCACCGCCGTGCCCATGGCCGCGCTGTCCGCGACCTTGGATCGCGACGATCCGCGGCCCGCGGCGGGCGATCCACTGCCGCCGCTGTGGCATTGGCTCTATTTTCTGCCGATCGTGCAGGCATCCGAGATCGGGCCGGACGGGCATCCGAAGCGCGGCGGCTTCCTGCCGCCAGTGCCGCTGCCGCGACGCATGTGGGCCGGCGGGCGGTTCACCTTCCACGCGCCGGTTGGCGTCGACGACACGATCACCCGCACATCCACCGTCGCCGATGTCACGGTGAAGGAAGGCCGAGCGGGCGCCCTGTGCTTCGTGCTGGTGCGCCATGAGGTCGCGGGGCCAAACGGGCCCGTCCTGACCGAGGAACACGACATCGTCTACCGCGACGCGCCCGGCCCGAACGAGCCTCCGGCCAAGCCGCGACCGGCCCCGGATGGCGCGGTGTGGCGACGCGATATCGTGCCGGACGACGTGCTGCTGTTTCGCTACTCGGCGCTGACGTTCAACAGCCATCGGATCCATTACGATCGCCGCTATGTCACCACCGAGGAAGGCTATCCCGGCCTGATCGTGCATGGGCCGCTGATCGCGACCTTGCTGGTCGATCTGCTGCGGCGGAATACCTCGGCACCGCTGCGGTCGTTCCGATTCCGGGCGGTCAGTCCGCTGTTCGATATTGCTCCGTTCGCGGTTTCGGGCAAACCTCTGGAGGATGGCAAGGTGGCGCTGTGGGCGAGCAACCAGGCGGGGCATCTGGCGATGGAGGCGGAAGCAGAGCTTGGGTGAGCGGTTTCCAGGGTTGAGGGGTGGTAGGGCGGGGCTTCCGCCCCGGACCCCGACCAGGGGCTTTGCCCCTGGACCCCACCAAGGGCGACGGCCCTTGGAACCCGGACCATTGTCGTTTGAATTCCTGGGGCCTACCGAGGCATTGATCGGTCCGGGTAGGCCCCAGGAATTCAAACGACCAAAGAATCGCATTCCAAAGGCCGTGCCTTTGGTGGGGGTCCAGGGGGCAAAGACCCCTGGCGGGGTCCGGGGCGGAGCCCCGCCCTACCGCTCCTCACCCCTGGGAACCCCACACCATGGCTGACCTCCGCCCCACCTACCACCGCATCCGGGCCGACACCGCCGGCCTCGTCCGCCATTTGACCGACGAGGACCAGGCCGTCCAATCGATGCCCGACACTAGTCCGGCCAAGTGGCACCGCGCCCACACCACCTGGTTCTTCGAGCAATTCGTCCTGGTCCCCTCGCTGCGCGGCTATCAGGTCTTCGATCCGGATTTTCGGTTCCTGTTCAATTCCTACTACGACGCTGTCGGCGCCCGTCACCCCAGGCCGATCCGCGGCCTGCTGACCCGCCCGTCCGGCGAGCGCATCACCGCCTACCGCGCCCATGTCGACCAGGCCATGGACGCTCTGCTGCGGGATGGCGTCGGCGACGACCTCGCGGATTTGGTGGAACTCGGCTTGAACCACGAACAGCAGCACCAGGAATTGCTGCTGACCGACATGCTGCACGCCTTCGCGCAATCCCCCTTGGTGCCCGCGGTCTTCCCCGACTGGCGCGACACCGCGGCCGCGGGCGATCCCGGGTTTATCCGGATCGCCGGGAGCCAATCGCGGATCGGGCATCTGGGCGCGGGCTTCCACTTCGACAACGAAACCCCCGCCCATACCGTGACGGTCCAGGACTTCTCCATCGGCACGGGGTTGGTGAGGAACCAGGACTGGCTCGATTTCATCGCCGATGGCGGCTATCGCACGCCCAGCCTGTGGATGTCCGACGGCTGGGCAACCGCTCAGACCCAGGGCTGGGCGCATCCCCTGTATTGGCAGTCTCACGAAGGCGCATGGTGGCAGGCCGGTTTGGGCGGCTTGCAGCCCTTGGTCCCAGCCGCCCCGGTTCGCCACGTCAGTTGGTATGAGGCGGACGCGTTTGCCCGATGGGCCGAAGCGCGCCTGCCGACCGAAGCGGAATGGGAGGTCGCCAGCCGCGACCCGACCGCGTCCCCCGCCCTGCGCGACCTGACCGGCCGGGTGTGGCAATGGACCGAAAGCGCCTATCGCCCCTACCCCGGCTATCGCCCCGTGGCCGGAGCGGTCGGTGAGTACAACGGCAAGTTCATGATCAACCAGATGGTGCTGCGCGGTGGGTCGGCCGCCACCCCGCCAGGGCATGCGCGCCCCAGTTATCGCAATTTCTTCCATCCCGACAAACGCTGGCAGTTCTTTGGTCTGCGGTTGGCGCGCGACGCCTGAGAGGACCCGAGCATGCCGAACGATACCGGCTTTTCCGCCCGTTCCCCCGAAACGCCTGTCCTGGATCCCGACACCGTTCAGGCCGCGCTCGCGGGACTGCTGGCCACGCCCAAGACCTTGCCGCCGAAACTGTTCTACGACCGGGAAGGATGCCGGCTCTTCTACCAGATCACCGAACTGCCCGAATACTATCTGACCCGGGCCGAACGGGAACCGCTGCGGGAGGCGACGCGATTTCTGTCCGAACATCTCCAGGCGGGCAGCACCCTGGTGGAATACGGGGCCAGCGATGAAACCAAGGCACTGACCTTGTTGCGAGCCGCGGGTCCTTCGGGAGACCCGTTGTTCAAAACCTACGTCCCCATCGACGTTGCCGGCCCTTCCCTGCTGGACCTGACCGCGCGGCTGGCCACAACCGTTCCAGGCCTGAACGTGCTGCCGATCCAGGCCGATTTCACCCGCGACATCGTGCTGCCACGCGATGCCATCGACAGACCCGCCCTGGGCTTCTTCCCAGGCTCGACGATCGGCAACCTGGAACCCGACCAGGCCGCTTCATTCCTTCGGCGCGTCCATGCGGCGTTGGGCCCCCAGGGCCAATTTCTGCTGGGCGCCGATCTGCGCAAGGACAAGTCGATCCTGCTGCCAGCCTATGACGACCGCGCCGGGGTCACGGCCGCGTTCAACCGCAACCTTCTGGTGCGCCTCAATCGAGAGGCCTGTGCCGATTTCGATCCCGCCAGTTTCGCCCATCGCGCCGTCTGGAACGACGACGAAAGCCGGATCGAGATGCATCTGGTCAGCCAGCGCGACCAGACCGTGCATCTGGCGCGTCATGCGATCGGGTTCACCCGCGGCGAGACCATCCACACCGAAAACAGCTACAAATATACGCCGGAACGGATACGCGCGATCGCCGCCGCCGGCGGATGGCGGGTGCACCGCATGTGGACCGACCCTAAGGGGTTGTTCGCCGTCTATCTGCTCGGTCGGGGTTGAGTGAGTCTCCGGACGTTTTATACAATTTTTCAAAGCGCTACCCAGGACCTCTGGTGCGTCGCTGCCCGTCACAAATGACCGCGCAGCGCTTTCGGAGCCACGCCGCGCAGACGCCCCAGGGAGGCGGCGGACGTGGCGACGGGCGTGGCATGCTATGTCTCCGGACCGCCCCTGAAAGAATTCTTTAGCGTTTTCGGTCGTAATGTGGCCCCAGTCATAATGCCATGGATCATCAGGCTCGGATCATGCGACCGCCGCGATGGTTCGGCCTCGCCGATCTGACGGAGACCGTATGCCTGGATTGTTGCCAAGGGAGCCAATGCGCAAGTCAGTTTTCCTGCCTGGGATCGTCTTGCTTGGGATACTGCTGGCCGTGCCGTTTACGGTGCGTGCCCAACCGCGCCCGTCGCCCCCGGCCCTATGCGAAGCCGCCATCGCCGCCGCCGAACAATCCGCGCGCCTCCCCGCTCGGCTTTTGGCCGCGATCGCGATCACCGAGAGCGGGCGCTTCGATGCGGAAAAAGGATTTGTCCGCCCCTGGCCCTGGACCATCAATGCCGAAGGGGCGGGGCAGTTCTTCGCCAGCAAGGCGGATGCGATCGGCGCCGTGCGGGTGCTGCAGGCACGCGGCGTCCGGTCCATCGATATCGGCTGCATGCAGGTCAACCTGTATTACCACCCCAATGCCTTCAACAGCCTGGATGAGGCGTTCGAGCCGCACACCAATGCCGCCTATGCCGCCCGGTTCCTGAATTCCTTGTATGCGAGCAGCGGGGACTGGATGCGAGCCATTGGGTCCTACCACTCCGAAACCCCTGTACGGGGGGCAGCCTATCGCGCGTTGGTGCTTGCCCGCTGGCAACAGCCCGGGGGCCTGGTTCCGCCTACGACCCCAGTCACCTACGGGTCTTTTGCCAAGTCCCAGCAGGTTTACGGGGCGTTTGCCGGGACAGGTCGGGTCTATGGCGCCTTCACCGCGCAAATGACACCGTCTCAACCCATGCAGGATCCAAGCCCGATTCCCACCGCTCGGCGGTAGAGCATCATCACACGGAACGGTTCGGCGCAGCGCTTGGTTTGCGCGATGACAAAAAAAGCCGGAGCGGTTTCGGGGCGGTTGCAACCGGGCGGGCGCCAAAACGGTTTCACCCGGACCGGACAGGTCAAACGGGCCGGATGGAGCGATACAGATCTCCGTCAATGATTGGCGGCTTTTCGAAGTGCTATGACCCCGGCCCCCGATGGAGCGAAGAATTCGGGCTTTCTGTGGGGATTTGCAAGTTCCTCCCAATGCTGTTGTTCTGTGTACAGAGAACCGAGCCTGCGGAATTGCTTGGATACCGACACGGTCGGCGGCGATGCCGACGCCGATGCCGATGCCGGGACAGCGACCACAGACCCGGGAAAAGACCGCAAGCCCGGCCCTCCGGCACGACCACGCGAGGATGTCATGAGCGATACGACCGGCCACGCCCCGCCTCTTCCCCTGCCCCTGCCCCTGCCCGCCTGGGGACATCATGTGGGGCTGCTCAACCTCGGCGAAGCGATCCCTCTCGCCAATACCTACGCTGCCTATGACCGGATGCTCTTTTCCGAACGGATCAGCCGTTATTGCTGGGGCTACGACGAGCGCCGCACTGATCTGCTCGCCGCCTGCTTTACCGAGGATGGTATCTGGGAAGGCGATGTGCTCGGTCAGGTGCCGATCGGCCCCTTCAAGGGGCGCGAAAGGATCATCAAATGGCTATCGGAATTCTGGCCGCACCAGCATGACCAGCGCCGCCATATGATTCTGAACACTATTGTCGAAGAGCAGAGCGCGAACCTTGCCACGACATACAGCTATTTGCTGCTGATGAGCTCGGACGGGCGCGAATCCAAGCTCGAGACCACTGGCTTTTACAGGACTCGCTATCGCAAGGTCGGGGATCACTGGCTGATCGAACGCCTGACCGCCGGGTTCGACGCACCCTTCTGGCCAGGCGATATCAACCGGATGAGCCAGCGAGGTCGAGCACGGCATGGCGTCGGAATGGATGAGACCGGGTAGGCGGGGTTGCTTCCGGCGATACGGGACGCCGGACGACGAAGCAATCGGACAGTTGCTCGAACGCAGCGTCGTCCGCCATTCTACCCCATGTTGCGCCGACTCCGCTGACTTTTGGCGTTATGCCGCGGCCGACGCGGCCGCTGTTCCGCGACATGGCGTGTTGGCCCGGCGGTCGCGCACATCAACCGAGGAGTGGTACTATGGCCTATACCGGACGTTGCCATTGCGGCGCGATTCACTACCAGCTGGAGGGACGACCGAACGCTGTGTCCGTCTGCCACTGCTCGGATTGCCGCCGAAACGCGGGCGCGCCGATGGTGGTATGGGCGGGCTTTCCCGAAACCGCGCTGGCGGTGACAAAGGGCACACCGAAGACGTTCAACTCTTCTGGTACGGCGATCCGCAGCTTCTGCGGTAATTGCGGCACTGGGCTATTTTACCGCAACGAGAAAATCCTGCCGGGCATTGTCGAGGTCCAGTCGTCGACACTGGACGATCCCGACGCGCTGCCACCCACCGTGCAGATCCAGATGGCCGAACGGCTGGGCTGGGTCGAGCGTCTGCACGAGATGCCGGGGTACGATCGATTTCCCGAATGAGGGTGCCCAAAGCACCTGGCGGGCGGTCAGCACATGGTCCGGGAATGGCGAAGAAGGCGCCGATCCGTCCGCCTGTTGTACCGGCCATCGCACCGCCGCAACGCCCGAACCGGCGAGAAGGCAGTCAATTGCCCAGTTCGAGTGCAATTGTGAATGGCGGGGTTAACCGCATGGATCCGGAACGATACCCCCCGATTCCCGCATGGAATCGTAACAAAATCCCGCCTTATCCGCGCCTGTTCGTAACGGATTACCAAAATTCAATATTTAAAGTAGAATCTTAAGAAGTCGAATATATTGCGCGGTATCATATACATACAGCGCGACTCAAAACCTCGATGCGAACCCCGGCAAAAAGCGCCACTGGCTAATGTTGCATCAAATTAACCATTCGGCGTTTTTGTTAACCCTTGCCCAAAATCCAGGCAAATCACCGCGGAATCGTGGGTTTTTACCCCAAGGCCCCGCATCTTGCCGTCGAATTTCACTTTTTGCTTGCCATCGGCATCGCCGCGATCTAGAACAAAAAGCAAACATTCAGCCGATTGTTATGCTCATGGTTCCCCGAATTCATCCCCATGCCCCCGCCACAATCACCAGAATCGCAAGTTGACCGCCGAAAACGGGGCGATGAAAAGCGGATTTACGCCGACCAGCTATCTTCATCGGGACGCCAGAGCCGTCATTTCGTCCTGCGGCGGCCGGACCCGGCGGGCTTTGCAAGAGTATCAACGCTGATAGCGCTCGCTGTTGCGGGTATGCGACACAAGTCAGCCTGGAGGCGCTCTCTACCGGCGGCTATGGTCCAGTCTTCGAGAGATTCGGGCGGTCGCGGTCGGCTCCGAGTCCCGGACTACTCAGGAAGCGCCCCGGACCAGCCAGATATTCAACCAAATGCCAACAGCACCACACCCGCGCAAATCAGGCCAATCCCGCCGATCTGCGCCAAACCGACCGTCTCGTGAAAAACATAATGACCGATGATCGCCGCGGCGACATAGGAAATCGCCGTGGACGGCAACGCAACCGAAACCGGAATCCGGCGCAGCGCCACCATGTACAACAAGGCAGCCGCGCCGTACAGGATCAGCCCGACGATGCTCCGCACTTCCAGCAGTTGGGCTATGAAACTCGACGCGGATGCCCCGGCCTTCAGCAGTGCCTGCGCCAGCATGCTGGTGACGATCGCCACCAGCAGCGCGCCCCAATACAGACTCACGCCGCGATCCGTTCAGCCGCGCCATTGCGTTCGACCGTTCGCACCGTGCCTTGCGGCTTGCCGTTGGCCGACAGAAAGGTGCGACCGACATATTCGCCCAGGATGCCCAGGATCATGGACTGCACGCCCGAAACCAGCAGGATCACCACCATGATGGACGCCCAACCGGATGGCGTATCCTGGCGCATGAGCGCCTCGGCGATCGTCAACACCGCACCGAGGGCGCCGGCCGTGGCCATCGCCGCACCGGCGAAGGTCGCGAGCCGCAGCGGCGCCAGGGAGAAACTGGTTGCGAGATTAAGCCACAGCCGCACCAGACGGCGAATCGTGTAGTTCGACCGCCCCTCCACGCGCGGCAGATGCCGCACCTGAATACTGTCGATCCGTTGGGTCACCTGCATGATCAACCCGTCGATATAAGGGTACGGGCCGCTGTAGCGCGTCACCGACCGGACTACCAGTGCCGACATGCAACGAAATGATGACAAATAGAGACCGCGAGGCTTATCCAACAACCGATCGGCGACCCGGTTGGCAAAATAGCTCCCCAGATTGCGCCAACCGGCGTGCTGCTTCACGGCATAGCGGGTATAGACCACATCCCAATGACCCTGCCGAGCATGGTCATAGAGAGTTATCACCTCCTCTGGTGGGTTTTGCAGGTCGTCATCCATGGTGATGACATACTCGCCGCGCGCATGCCGCAACCCGGTCATCACCGCGTTATGCTCGCCATAGTTCCGGGCGTGCTCGATATAGGTCAGCGGCACGCGCGCGGTTTCCACCAACGCCTGGCACACCTCCGCGGAATTGTCCGGGCTGCCGTCGTTGACCAGGATGATTTCCAGGCCCCCTTCCGGACGCAGCGCCGACAACGCCTCCACCAGGAGTGCGACCGTATTCGCGCCGCGATAGACGGGCACGACGATGGACAGGCCGATACCGGTTTCGCCAGAGCGGAACCGGGCCTCGGGCACGGGTTGGTGGATGACACTCGACATGTCGTTCATGGTCTCTCCGCGATCGCCAGGACCGATCCGCCCGCGGGGATGGCGAAGGGCAGGCGTCGTTCGAATTGTGTCATGCCATGGAAAATCGTGTCCAACCATGGCGGAAACGGGGCGACGTCGGAGGCTGCGTGGGCAGCGCTCCGCAATTTGCGCTGCACGATCATCATTGGCAGCGGCAGGCTGTTCCAATACCGGATGTGGCGGGCGGAAAATCCGGCCCGTCGGAGCATCGCGGCGGTTTGGCCGGCGTTCTGGCGGCGTGCATTGTGAACGCGGACATCATGCGCCGACATCAGCCAGGCATAGGCCGGCATATTGACGATCAACCGACCTCCGGGCCGCAGCACGCGACGCATCTCGGCCAGGGCCAGGTCCGGATCGACCGCGCCATGACACAGCACATCGGCCAGAATCGCGGCGTCGAAACTGCCGTCGGCGAACGGCAACATGTTGGCGCTGCCGCGGACGACCGACACCCCCGACTTTCGCTGTGCCCGAGGCGCGGCAATCGGCGACCACTCCAACCCCGCCAGGTTCAGATCCGGTCGGCTGGCATGCAGTCGCGCGAGAAACCCACCTGTGCCACAACCGGCATCGAGCACCCGGCCATGCACGTCGCGCAAGGCATCCAGCAGACGCTGATGCAGGGCGCGGTACCACCACATCCCGTCTTCGGCGGCATCCATGTGCGTGTATTCGGCGTCTTCCATCTGGCCCCGCGGCAATCCTTCACCATGGCGCCATCGATGACTGCCGATTGCGTCAGCCACAAGGCCTTGATCGGGCAATTTTGCCTGAATCGGCGATTGACGGACCAAGACGGTTGTGACGAATGCCTCTGGCCCGCAACGTCCTCTCGCTCTACGACAGCATCCGAGGATTCATCCAGTCATTGGCCAAGAAGGGTACGACATGCGCCGCTCGTCCATGGCCACGAAGACGAGCCCAGTCCGGCGCGTGTTGACTGACAATGCCGCCGACACCGTACGCGGAATCGGCCTCGCCGCACTGGCCTACGTGATCTGGACCTTGGGCGATACCGCCGCGAAATGGGTGCTGCCGAGCGTGGGGGTGGCGCTGGCGATGGTATGGCGCGGGGTGTTCGGGACGATCACGGTCGGCGCCATCGCGATGGCCGGCGGGGGCCTTACCGGGTGGCGGCGCCTGATTCCGGTGCGGTGGCAACTGGTGATGGTGCGAAGCGCAATGTCCTCGGCGGTGTCCATCATCTGGTACATCGCCTGGATGGAGATGACCCTGATCGACACCTATGTCGTCGGGTTCACGGCTCCCCTGATCATGACTCTGCTGGCAATCCCGATGCTGGGGGAGCGTATCCGCTGGCGACGCGCGCTGTCGACCGTGGTGGGATTCATGGGCGTGCTGGTCATGCTGCAACCGGGGGGCGATCTTTGGACGCCGATGGTGCTGCTGCTGATGGTGGGGATCGTCGCGATGTCGGTCACCCGCATCATGACGCGGCAGCTTTCCGTGACCGAGACTCCGGAATGCCAGGCCTTCTGGCTGCTGGCATCGCATATCGTGTCGGGCATCCTGCTGCTTGGCCTGTTCCCACCGACCTCGGAAACCGACGCGTTGGGCTGGATATTGCTGGTTTTCCTCGGTATTTCCAGCGGCCTGGCCCATTGCGTCTACACGCGGGCCTATGGGCTGGCGCCAGTCTCGGCCCTGGCCCCGTACGAGTACACCATGCTGCTGTGGGGCGGCCTGGCTGGCTACATCGTGTTCAACGAAGTGCCGTCGTGGCTGACCCTGGCTGGCGCGGTTATCATCGCGGGTGCCGGCCTATACAATCTGCACCGAGAGCGGACACGGACCGCTGGCGAATGACGCGCCGATCAGTCGAAGCTGAACAGGGACTGGAACCAACCGCGCTTGCGGGGTTGGATGACCGGTGTGACACCCGCGTCCGTCGGCTGGCCCAGGGCCGCGTTCTGACGCAGACGCTGGCTCTCCTTGCCTGGGTCCACCATCACGTTCTGCGTATCGGGCTTGCGCCAATACAGCACCCTGTCGAGGAAGCTTTCGCTCGCTTGTTCCAGTCGAGCGTCCTGGTCGACACGCCGGCGCACATCGGCGGGCGCGGTCGGGCCGGATTCCTGCAACAAGGCGCTCTGACCGGCGCTGGCCGTTCCGCGCGGCGCGCCGAGCGCCAATTGCGGCACCAGCGCTTCTTCGGCCTGCGTTCGTTCGGACTGCTGCTGCGGCCGGACCGCACCCGGGCGTGGCGGGCGCAGGTTGAAATCCGGGGGCATGGACAGCGGGGCCTGGGTGGTAACGGTGAATTCGTCCGGCGCATCCCGGGTCAGGCCGAAGGTACGAGCCATCTTGCTGGTGTCGCACCCCGCGGTGGAGGCAACGAGGCCGATAGCCAGAAATCCAACCCATCTCGGGCCGACCCTGCGTGGGAAATGATATGTGGTCGCGCGCATGACGTTCCTTAACCACGGAGGGGGCTGTGCCGCAAGAGAGTGTGGAGTGAAGGTTCCCGCTCCCGGATCCGGTCAGGGGGCTTGGCCCGCTTGTAGACCCCCTGCCCCCGCCAAGGCCGACGGGCCTTGGAAGCGGATTACCGGGGGCCACCCGCGCGGAGCAAGGTTCAAGGGTTGGACACAGACCCGGTCCGGCCCATCACTTGCCTATGGAAACAGACAGCTTGGGCGGGGTTTTCAGGGTTTGCAGGATCACGCAATAGCGCTCGGTCGTCTGGATCATCCGCTCCAGCTTCGCCGCATCGGCATCGCAATCCACGTCGAACTTCAGCGCCACCTCGGTCAGCCCCACCGGCGTGTTGCGGTCGATCGCCAAGGTCCCGCGCGCATCCCACACACCCTCCGCCACGATCGTGCCGCCGCGAATGGTCACGCCCATGGCGGTCGCCACCGCGCGCAGCGTAACACCGGCACAGGCGACCATCGCTTCCAACAGCATGTCCGCCGAACAGGCCAGTTCGCCCGAGCCGCCGCCAGCCTTGTGCAGGCCCGCGGTCACCTCCCCGTGCCAGGTGCGGACGGTGCAGGCGATATCATTGGTTTCCAGAATGCCTTCGGCCCGCGACGGGATGCGGGCGGTCTCTGGTTGATCCCGGTAAAGCTGCTTCAGCGGTGCCTGAACAGCCCGGAGTTCTTCAGCGTTCGTGATTTCCTTGGGCATGATCCCTCCTCTTTTCCGTCACCGCCGAACCCGCGCCGCCGGATGACTTCCCGGCAACCGCGCTCGGCCTGCTCCATAAAGCTTTTCCCGCAACGTGCCCGGTGCGTAATCGCGCTTGTAGACCCCACGCTCCTGCAACACCGGCACGACACCATCAATGATATCGGTGAACGTCTCCGGTGTCAGCGCATAGGCCAGGTTGAAGCCGTCGATGCCCGTCTGGGCCACCCAATCCTGAAACTCATCCGCGACATCCTGATAGGATCCGACGATCACCGGCCCACGCCCGCCGATCGCGGCGTGCCGCGCGATCTCGCTGACCGTCCACGTCCGATCCGGGTCGGCGGTAGTAAACGCCTCCAAAGCCGAGGTCATGGCGTTGCGCTGGGTAAACCGCACCGGCTCATCCCGCGGCAGCGTCGCAAAATCGAGCCCCGTCCAGCCCGACATCAGGGTCAATGCCCCGTCCTCGCTGACATGGGTCAGGTAGTCCCGATACTTCTCCTCCGCCGCCTTGGCGGTCGGTCCGGTGATGACGGTCATCATGGTGAAAATCGTCAGATCGCTCGGATCCCGCCCGGCTTCCACGGCTCTCCTGCGGATATCGGCGACAATCCCGCCGATCACCTTCTTCGAGGGGCCGTTGATGAACACGCATTCGGCATGATCGGCGGCGAATTGCCGCCCGCGGGTCGAAGCGCCGGCCTGATACAGCACCGGCGTGCGCTGGGGCGACGGTTCACACAGGTGGATCGCATCGACCTTGAAATGCGGTCCCTCATGGACGATCCGGTGGATCTTGTCGGCATCCGCGAATTTTCGGCCGACCCGGTCGCGCAGGACGGCGCCGTCCTCCCAGCTTGCTTCCCACAGTTTATAGACGGCCTGCATATAATCCTCGGCGACCGCATAGCGGCCGTCGTGGTCGACCTGCTCGGTGCGGCCCATGCCGCGGGCGGCGCTTTCCAGGTATCCGGTGACGATATTCCAGCCGATCCGCCCGTTGGTGAGGTGATCCAAGGTGCTCATGCGCCGCGCGAACGGGTAGGGGTGCTCGTAGGACAGGGCGCAGGTGACGCCGAACCCCAGATGCGTGGTCGCGTGGGCCATGGCCGGGATCACCATCAGGGGGTCGTTGACCGGGACCTGCACGGCTTGTTCCAGAGCGGTGCGCGGCCCACCCTTGTAGACGTCGTAGATCCCCAGCACGTCGGCCAGAAAGATCGCGTCGAACTTGCCGCGTTCGAGCGTGCGCGCGAGGTCCACCCAATAGCCGAGCGTGTTGTAGGTGTCGGCGCGGTCGCGCGGGTGCGTCCACAGGCCCGGGGATTGGTGGCCGATGCAGTTCATGTCGAACGCGTTCAGGCGGATCTGCTTCGGCATGGGCGGGGACAAGTCCGGTACGATGTTAGACGTGGCGAGGACGTGGGAACCCCGAGACCGATCAGGTCTGGGAACCGATCCGGGGCAGCGCAAGCCGATAGGGGATAAGCCAGAGACGACGGCGACGCAACGGCGTCACCCACCCCGCCCTGGGCACCGGGGCGTCCGGTTCATGGTATGATCCGATCGGTTGCCGACCTCGCTGGTCCCGAGTAGCCCGTCGCGAGCCTGCAATGTGACATCGGCCGCGGCGCGATGCCTCGCACTTGTATGTGCGCCCCTGCCGGCTTACATAAGGGAAGGCGGACATATGATCGGCTCACCCGACGATCGCCGCTAGCCAACTGGCGGACGTGCTGGAGAATTTTCAGGGGCGTCATCGCAGACTTCTGGAGAAATTCGAGGCGCGGGCCGACGAGATGGAAATTGCCCTGCAAGCGCATGAGAATTTCAGCAAACTCCAACGCCAGTTGGTTGGCGCTTATTTCATGAACGAATATTCCTTCGAAGCGTCGGCCATGTTCAATCCCAGCATCGTCATGCACCCGAATCAGTCGAACGCACCGGACGGAGGTTGCCGCTTCATTCTCAGCCTGCGCGCCGTCGGGGAAGGTCATATTTCGTCGCTGACGTTCCGGTCCGGCTCGATCCTGGCCTCGGGTCAGGTGGTCATCGATCCGACGGCGCGTCTGGCTTCGGTTCCTACCATCCGATACTGGGTCCCCGGCGTGCATGGCGACGACGTCGAAGTGGTCTTCAGGAACGAGGAAGATATCAGCGAGCGGGTGATCTTCCCGATTACCGAATCCCAATCGAACGGCATTGAGGACGCGCGGTTCGTCGCATTCCACGACGAGGGAAAACGGACCTATTACGCCACCTACACCGCCTATACCGGCAGGGCGATCCGCTCCGAGTTGATCGAGACGACCGACTTCGTGTCCTTCCGCATGCTGCCGTTGCGGGGAACCGCGGCGCGAAACAATGGCATGGCGCTGTTCCCGCGCAAGATCGGTGGGCGATATGCCATGATCGGCCGACAGGACAACGAGAACCTCTATCTGATCTATTCGGACGATCTGTATTGCTGGGACGGCGGCCACCCTATTCTGGCGCCGAAATTCCCATGGGAGTTCGTCCAGATCGGCAATTGCGGCTCTCCGATCGAGCTTGACGAAGGATGGCTCCTGTTCACGCATGGGGTCGGACCGGTCCGGCGCTACGCGATCGGCGCCGTGCTGTTGGACAAGACCGATCCATCCAAGGTTCTGGGACGATCGAGCGAACCGCTTGTCCGACCCGCACCATCTGAACGTGAGGGGTATGTCCCCAATGTCGTCTATACATGCGGCGCCATGCTGCATGAACGTAACCCATGTTTAGCACCCACCAAAATAAACCTCATATTATCAGTATCTTGTGCCGCCTCTGCGGCTCGTGTGGCACTACAACCGCGTCATAGGGGGTTCAGACGGTGCGTCTCTGGATCCCTCCCGGCGAGGCATCGATCCCCAG